>JAVCDH010000091.1 GCA_030765805.1 Candidatus Euphemobacter frigidus | reverse complement strand
ATTCCCAGTAGGCAACATCATTCACAACCCTTTGCCGGAACCCACGTAAGCTGGTCGGAAATGACAGTCTTATCATCGGCATAAACATGCCAAAATGTCTCAACCTGCATCAAGTGGATAAGCATATAGCGGTATTTCAGAGTTGATAAAAAAAGGTAAAGCCTCCTCCATCTGGAGTTATTTTACGCCGGAAATCATTATTCAAAAAAAATCCAGCCCTGTCTATGGCATCACTTTGAAAAACCTGCGAATGAATTATGAGCCTGTCAAACGGATCGAAGAGTATACTGTCTGGCGGAGAAATGATGTAACCGGTGGGGTATTAAATCTTGATATAGGTCCGCTTTTGAACCAATCTGAGATTATTATCGACTCAGCTGTCTATGCTCCTGTCAAAGACTGGCTGAGGATTGCCTGTTTTCCCTGGTATTTACATCTGGGCTGAATATATTTTTTCTTTCGATTAGAATGTGCACTTTTAACTATTGGGGGTTTAGATAAGCGTCCAAGTTCTTTGATCAGCTTTTTAAGACAAATAAAGGTTCTGGTACTAAAGCATAGAAGTTTTCTGGGTCTCGTTGTGACCCCTGCTGCCTCCCTCCAGGGCGGCAGCAGGGTACCCAGGGGGTAAACCATGTACCAGTGTGTTCCCTGAAGTAAGCATAACAACAGTTGACATATTTTGCCTTGAGGTGGGCATTTCCCATATCGATATTCTAAAGATGGATGTGCAAGGGGCGGAATTCTCTGTTCTTGTGGGTGCAAAAGATATGCTGGCAAACCAAAGGATATCTCTCATCTACACCGAATTGATAATGTGCCCGACTTACGAGGGACAACACAAGCTGCACGAGTATCTATCGTTTCTTGATTCCTTTGGTTACGATTTCTTCGACTTCTTCAACCCCGTGAATAGTCACAACCAACTCATTCAGGCAGACCTACTATTTGTGAGTTCTTCATTCAAGAAAGAAATCGATAATAGGTTAAAGAGCACCTAACATTTATAAGGCCTCCTGATGTCAATAAAGAAAAATAGGCGAGCAGCTCCGCCCGTCTCCGCACAAAGTAGCCTCTCCGGCGAAGCAGGCCCCGGTCGGCCCGCATCTTTCGGGAATAGGCGCAGGCGATCGGAAACAAACCACCCCGGATCATCCGGGCGATCTTCTCCGAATCAATCTTGATTATCATTCAACACGTTACTCTTGGTAATCCCGATTTTTATTTAGATAAGCACTGATTTGTCTTGCGATAAATTCATGCCCTTTCCGATTGAAGTGAAAATCCTGGGATAAGAAATATTTTTGCTGTGAGGGCGTGGCTGTCATTAAATTGTACATATTGATATATTTTATTCCTAATTCCTCCGCCAGGGAAGCGATTATATTTGATACCTGACCCGGTGGTATATTATCCCATCCTCCGCTAAATACGATTGTTCCATCAGGATTCTTGATTTCCTCTGAGCCGTTTGATAGCTCCACTTTGGCCGGGGTTATCAACAATAATAATTGGGCTCCGTTCTCCGAGCAGAGGTCACGGATTTTTTTCAGTAAAATCTCATAGAGTTGGAATGCCTCACGACCGTTCTCGGTAAGTTTCGGTTTAAAAAGATCAGTATAGGTTAATCCTCCTTTCCACCAGGGATGAAGGTTCAGTCCATCAAAATATCCGTACCTTGTTCCACAGATATTCTGAAACATCTGGAAGATATAGGAGTGACCGGAAAGATACCAGAATAAGTTTTTTGGCAGGGAGATGGAGGGGATACCCCGCTCAATCAATTTTCCGCCCTCCAATCCAACCATACCCCGGGTGTAATTCTCTTTAATATCATTGGGAACCGTATTAAGAATCACGATATCCGGATGATAAGATATTCCTTCTTCCCTTAAATAAATATATTGCTGATCGGTTGCCCATGCGCTTACGCTGGCATTTATTACTTCATATTTCCAACCACTATTTATTAAAGAATTTAAGTTTTTTTCCAGTAAAGCGGGATAGGGTTCAAAGCCGATACCAGCGGCGTAAGAATCGCCTAAAAAAACAATCCTCTCTGTATCATCAGGTTTATTTTTAGAATAATTCCGGCCCCGAAAACCGCAAGAATTGGTGATAAATCGACTGTCACCTATCTTAAGGTTAATATTCGCTCTATAACGCCATCCGACATCGGGATCGTATGATAATGTTGTGAAAGACCCCGGGGGTTGGATAAACCTGCAGATCAACTCCGCAAATCCGATAATAATTACTAGGCAAAGAGCAATATATAGAATAACAAATTTTCTCACAAACAATTCTACTATTTACTATTCAACTTTAGTTTGAATTAAATTCGTATATTATTCCACTTTTTCCGTTATTGATTTGGGTAGAAAGGAAAAAACTTGTTCTCTGTCTATCCACTCTCGAATAATCTCTCCCGCCACCTTATGTCCTTTTGATGTCCAGTGATCGTCAAATTCCCAGTTCAACTTCGCTCCTCTCTCCATAGCCCGGCGAAGATCCGTGGTCATGTCAAGGAAAGGGAGATCAAGTTGCTTCGCCAGGAGCGCCAGCCGCCTTTGAATCTCGGTCTCTTCATTGAGCCACGCGGCCCGAACTTCGGCTCCCCCTTGGATCCAGGGATTAGACTCTTTATGACTTTCAGGATTATATTGAAATCGTGATGGAATAAAGATTAGTCCAACTTTAATAGAGTGAGATCGGGCCTGTTTTATAATCTCTTCCAGTAATCCAGACATTGCTTTCCAACTTGCTTCTGCTTTAGCTCCTTTAATATCCAGGGTTGAAATCCAGCAATGGGGATAAAGTAAACCTCTACTAAATACATTACCATAGAATAATTTTTTGTTAGTGGCTTCCACCAATTCCGGAGAAAGTCCTTCTTTCCACTCGGCAATTCTCTCTTGGGGGATTCCGTCTCGGAGAGCTTTCTGGGAGACTATGCTGAAGAAATCCGAAGGAGATGCTGTTTTCTTTTGGTGGTGTTGGCTCTGAAATTTTTTAACCAGCAGAAACATTCTCGGCCAGAGATTCCTGAATAATTTTTCAATTCCATGTTGTTGCTTCTCCTGATAATATAAGTCTCCGGGAATGACATTTGCTTGTGTATTTATTAAGTCGTTAGCGTAAAGGCAGATAAGTAATCCATCCGGATTGTAATCCAGACCAATTTTCAGAAAAAGCCTTCCGTACTCCAGCGGACCGGTTCCTACCAGACCTCCGTTGATGAAATAAGCCGGCTGTTCAGAGTGGCTAAACGATCGTTCCAGATACTCTGTAAACCGATCCTCCGCGTCTACCCCCAATCCTTCGACGAAGGAATCTCCCGCCACCCAAATCCGATAGCTTCCATCTGGTTTTTCCTCGGGAATCTCCCGGTACCGCAGACCGCGGCTATTACTCTCGAATCGGTACTGAAATTCAATATTCTTTCTTATTTCGCAACGATTAGGAGGATGACTGTAACAAACTTTTCCCTTTGATGGAAAACCGAAAAGGCCTAACGTCCAATCTAAGATTAATGAGAAAATAAATACAGAAAGAAATAAGGTCGCTAACTTACCGACAATATTAAAAACAAATTTATTTTTGATTTGTCTTTTGATAAACATGGGATAGCTTTTGCTTTATTTAAGCGGATATAAAAATAGCGGCGTAGTCTACCCCGAAGAAATCGGGGCCGCTACTTTTATGTTTTGAAAACGACCATTATGGTTATATTAAGGCAATACTGGAGATTACTTTAATAATTCCGAAACAGTGAATCAGGCTAAATATAACTGGTGATTATCAGAAGGACAAGTAGAATAAAATTTTAAACCTGTGGAAACCGGATTGGGATATAACCGATGCCGAATAAATTTCAACGATCTCTTATCAACCTATCCATTTTGACGATCAGTGTAATTTTGTTTCTGGTTACAGGTGAAATTGCTTCTCGGATTTATGCCGTTTTTACCAGCGAAATTTTTCAGACTATCCCGATCCCCGAAGACATCTGGAACGAGTACAATTCTACTTTAGGCTGGAAGCATATCCCGGGAAAAATTTTACCGGATAAGTGGGGAAATAAATCAGTTATTATTAATTCCCACGGATTTCGAGTTGGATCCGGACGGGAAAATCGGATTTCCAGTACTCTCCCCCATAAAAAAACAATAATTGCTTTAGGGGATTCTTTTACATTCGGTCACCGGATGGCCGCTGAAGAGAACTGGAAGAGAAACTCAGAAATAAGGAATGGAGAGTGATAAATATGGGGGCCTGTGGATATGGTCTCGATCAGATGTACCTCTGGCTCAAGGAAGAAATCCCTCGCATCCGGCCGAATATTGTTATTCTGGGTTTAATCAATGATGTTATCCGGCGGGTAGGCCTTTATCAATGGGCCAGCGGATACGGGCGTCCGCGTTTTAAGATCTACTTCAACCGGCTCAAACTTACTAATGTGCCGGTTCCGGAAAAAATAGAAGTTGGTGAAGAGTATCGGCGTTGGAGAAATATCTTCTTCGATCATTATAAAAGTTATTTTATGGATTTCATCATGAAGAGATTGGGATCGACCAAAGCCGGCCGAGTCATTTGTGGACCTTATGGAGAGGAGAGCATATTAATATCGGAAAAAATAATTTTGGCCATGCGTGATCTCTGCCGGCAATATGGTGCTGAATTCGTCATAGCGGTTATCCCGAAAAAGCCCGAATTGGATAAGGGGTATAATTATGAATTGGAGGCACTGATAAATCATGGGCGGCGGAACGGAATTGATGTAATCGAAATACTCCCCAACTTTTCCGGCAGGGACAATCTTTATATTCTCGGAGATGGACATCCAACCCCGGTCGGACATGAGTTGATAGCCCACCGGATATATGACTACCTCAGATCTCTTCCCGGTGGCGATCATAAGTCAATATCTTATCCATCTCATCAACGAGTTCCGGATCCTGGCAACCTCTGATACATTCCCGGGCGTAATATTCGGCTTGATTGTAATTCCCGCTTTTTAAGAAATATCGGGCCAGTCTCCGGTGTATGCGCCAGAGCGGGTAAGGTCCTCCCCGGAATCTTTTAATTGCTTTCAGGGCGTACTTTTTAAACGCAGTGTCATTACCTGTATTATAATAAGCTCCCACCAGATTTTCCAGATTCCAGAAACTCGGCCAAGTTTCATATGCCTTTCGGTAATACTCACTCGCTTCATTAACCTTACAGCGGTCATGTTTTCGTTCATGTTGCTTCATCAATATCTTTCCGATTGTGTAATATCGGTAGGCCCGGTCTATTCTTGAATTGTAAACAGTCTTCTTTTCTAGAAGCCGTCGGGCTCTTTTATATTCACCATTTTTTATCAATATATTGGCCAGACTTACCATCGGAGAAGGTGAAGGAAAGCTCGCTTCATAGAAATCACCAATCAATTCTTCCTCGGATTTTTGGGGATCAATTACTATAACGTAATGGTTGTCGGGAAAATAGAATTTCAGTTTCGCCCCGGGCAAACGCTCACATTCCTCCACGATTTTTCTGACTTTCGGGACCTTTAAATATTTACTTTTAAAGATCCAGATCCTCCGGCCGCTGTGGAGCATCTCCTCTTCCTCCTCATAAAGGTTCCAGAAAGTGGGAATGAGATTGTCTTCACTAACTCCACGGAGGTAATGTTTGATGTAGGGGAAAAACCCGGGAGCGATAACGTAGTCATCGCTACCAATGTTACGGGCAATAAACAGCCCGGCGCTCCGGTAATCATCTTTCCAGCGGAATCGTTCATACCCCCAGTAGCTCCGCGCGTAGGTGAACGTGGAATAACCGAGAAACAAGATCCAGAAGAGAGTGGCGGCAGTTGGCCGGTAACTCCTCTGCAGCCACCGGGATAATCCGCAGACCCCCCTCGCAATTAAAATAATCACAAAAGGAAAAGCAATAGATATGTGCCGCGGCGCAAAAAATTTTCCAAATTTCATTTCACCAGTTACTATAATTACAGGAATCAGAATGGTGATTAACAGAAGATAAAATCCCAGCCATCGGGAACGGATCTGTGTCTTCCACAGGCCGAATAGAAATGATCCCAGCATCACAATATAAAATGCCTTTTCACCGATTGCTTTGCCGGGGTAGCCGTTGGTAAACATTACCCACGAAATCCAGGCTTCCCGCCATCCCGAAGCGATTGTTTCCGAAGATTCCATGGGTTCGACCAGGCTGCCGGTAAAAAGATAGTAAGGTATATAGGTCGCGCACACGGAGAGCAAAGCCAGGATAATGAGCCAGGAAGATAGATTATTTCCGTCCGTTCTACTCTTCTTAATTATAATTCCAATCAGGACTACGCCAAGCATTAAGGCAATATTCAAGAGGGTGAAAATATGAGTGTATAAAGAGAGTATCCCGGCTACTACCAGGAACAGGAATGAAACAGCTTTCAACTTCTCTTTTCTCATGGCATGGAAGAAAGCAATATTAAAGAGGAGGATGAAAAAGATCATGCTCGCGTAGAAACGGCTTTCCTGGCTGTAATTGATATGAAAGGGGGAACAGGCAAGTAAAAAAGCAGCCATCAGGCCGGCCCGGGTCCCGAACAGCATTCTTCCCAGCTGAAAGATCAGCAGGATGGAGAGAGAGCCGAATATTGCTTCAGGGAGGCGCACCAGGAAGTCGGATTTTCCGAATTGCAGCGTAAAGTGCAGGGTCAGATAAGAGAGGGGCATCTGGTCGGCGTCATTTAAGACGGCCCGGACGCATTCATTTATAGGCAGGGATGCCCGTTGAACCTGCATCAGTTCATCGAGCCAGAGGCTATTTTTCCCGAGTTGATAGAGCCGGAGAAAACATCCCACGGCGAAAATAAATAGCAATATCAATATTATTTTTTTTGACCGGATCATTGACTGATAAGAAATTATCTCCAAAATTTGTCGCATAAGGGTTTATTTAAGGGATTAGGCCTGTTTAGAATAGATCTTGAAAGAAGTATAAAATTAGCTCTATTTGCAATGTAGAATTGTTTATTTTAAAAATCAATACAAATTTTTTAATATTTTGTGATACAAGTAGGCAAGAAGAAGCTATATAATATTATCATGAAAGAAAAAAAATTATTAATTTTAACCCTTCATTTCCCTCCTACTGAAGGAGGAATAGAAAGATATATCCACGGCCTGATCTCACCGATCGCAGATCAAGTTGAGGTTGTTACATTCCGTGTCTCCGGTTGGGAAGATTTTGATCGTAAAAATTTATTAAAGGTCACTCGGGGAGCCTTGGATATAAGTTATTTATTGCTTTCCAAAACATTATTCAGAATTATGCTTATACCTCTCAACATCATATTATTTTTTATTGCCTGGAAAATAATTCGAAAAGGTGGTGACTTTGTTGTAGTATCTGGTAGCGCTGATTCTTCCCCGGCCGCCCATTGTCTCTCTTGTTTCCTAAAAGTTCCTTTTGTAGTAATTACTTATGGTAAAGATATTATGTCTCGAGGAAGAGCCAGCCTCTGGAAGGAGCTGGTTTTATATCCGGTTCTCCGCCGGGCAAATCTGGTGATAGCCATTTCACATTTTACCGGTAATGTATTATTAAAGAAAGGCGTTGCGCGCGAACGGATTGAGATTATATATCCCGGTGTAGATCAATCTTTACTGGTTTCAGATAGACTTGAAAAAGACATTCTAGACAGAAGATTTAGTCTGCACGGGAAGCAGGTGTTACTTTCCGCTGGCCGTCTGGTGGCAAGGAAAGGTCATCAAAAGGTCATTAAGGTTATGCCCAAACTGCTTAATAGATATCCTGAATTGCATTATTTAATAGTAGGAGATGGTCCTTATCGACAGAATCTTGAAAAAATAGTACATGATCTGAGGATAGAATCCCATGTTACTTTCACCGGCCAGGTCAGTCAATATCTACTGAACGCTTGTTATCAACGTTGCCGTTTGATGGTAATGCCAAGTGAAAGCAAGATAGGTGATATCGAAGGATTTGGGATAGTCTATCTGGAAGCGGGTTTCTTTTCCAAGCCTGTTATTGCAGCCAAGGGAGGGGGTGTCAGTGACGCGGTTGAAGATGGGGTTACCGGTTTGATGGTCGAACCCGATAATCCCCACGCATTAACTGAGGCTATTTTATCTCTGCTCGACGACGATGAGCTGGTAAAAAAACTTGGAGAGGGTGGTCGGCAAAAGGCACTAATGGAGATATGGCCGGCAAAAACAGAGCGATTTTATTACCACGCTACTCGCCTGTCCAGTACACGTGGAAAAAGGAGATCAAAATAGTAAGGATTAATCCCAGGAGCCCGGCGATTATTATGTTTAGTAACTTATTCGGGCTGGTTGCATGGTCCGGCAGTATTGCCGGACTTCGGATCCTCGTTGGAGTAGATAGCTTATTCAGGCTTTCAAGATTCACTATTTCATCCTTGTAATCTCCGATTTTTTCCTGGTTTTCTCCAATTAAGGTATCTAATTCAGCAATAATTTCCCTCAAATCATTAACGCTCTTCCTCTGAGCGGAGGAAGATGACTGTAAGAAAAGAAACTCAATTGGAGAAATCTTGGATGAATCCAATTCGCTTAAATCGATGCTGAATTTATCCGCGGTTTTATCGGTCTTATCTATATTTAATTGAATTTGTTGACGATATTTCTGTTGTGTTGAAACAACTTTTTGCATTGAAGCTATTTTTTCATTATAAATCATAACCAGATTTTTTAAAGACTGCTGATTGGATTGATAACGCATCTTATGCTGATCAACGATAGTAGATGCCAGAAGAGTTAAAACATCGACTGTTTCCTGGGGCTCCGAGGCTTCACAGATAATTTTCACAAGGGGAGACCCCTCTTTTTGGGAGGTGGACATAACATCGTTAAAAGTTTCCACTTCGATTTTTTTCCGGAGTTTTCTTAAAGGAATATCCAAATTTAACTCAGCCGAAACTTTGTTTAGTACTGCTTCACTCTCGATAACATGTGCGGCCGATTTCGGTTCTTCTATAAATTCCGTTTCCTGTTTGGTCATATCCCTGGGCGGAAGATAAATTTTCCCAATCTCCAGAAGCAATGATGATTGGTAAGTCTGAGGCATTATAAAACTAACTATTCCCGCTGCCAGGGCGCAGATTATTGAACCCCAGATGATAAATCTTTTGTAGCGTACTATGATTCTAAGATATGTTTTTAGATCGGGCACGTTATCATTCATAATTTTACTCACCTTGATGCGACATTATTTTAATTAATCATAATCAACGGGTAATAATAGTACAATGCTTATAATTTGTCAAATTTTTTGGGAAGACAAATTATTAAAGGCTAACGATGACCGGGAATGAGAGATGAAATTTTTTTCTTGATTAAGCCTATAATAATTAAATCATCATAAGACAATTTTAAGAGAAACAAGAGGCTGAAGTAAACCGTCAGCAATCCGAAAGAACAGCAGATTAGTTGTAACCAGATGGAGGTTTTTAGCATTACGAGTCCCGCTTTGAGAAAAAAGATTATGATGCCGACAATTATAATTGCCAGAAAAGGTTTATAGCTATCTCTCCGGTAAGCATGGGTCTTGAAAATTAAGTATACTTCAATTGTTCTGACCAGGCCTATTAGGAACATTGAACAGGCGGTAGCTAAAGCAGCTCCGGTAATGCCGTATTTAGGTATCAGGAATAAGTTTAATACAAAATTGAAGACAATTATTATAATATAGTTAATCAGATTGATTCGGGAATGGCCGGTCATCATTATTAATCCGTTTGCCGGTCCGGTAAAATTTTGGAACATCCATCCTGATGAAAGAATTAACAAGCATAAACTACCAGTTGAAAATCCGCGCCCAAAAAACATCATTATTTCTTGTGAGAAAAGACAAAAAAATAGCCAGAGAGGCAGACTGAAAGTGGTAATTTCTTTTGTGACTGTTTTAAAAAGCAGAATAATTTTTTTATCTCTTTGCTGTCCGTGGTAGGCAGCTACAAGGGGAAGGAATATAATGGCAAAAGAGTTGAATGGTAAAAGGACGAGAAAGGCTGCTCGAGCTGCTGCTCCGTAAATGCCTACTACTCCGGTTGATTTGAAATAACCCAGCATGAAAATATCTATCCGCTCGATTACAAGTGTTAAAAAACCAACCCCCATAAGGGGAAGGGAGAAGGACATTAACTTTCTATATTCCCGTATGGGAGAATAAGACTGCTCTGAAAGAGAATGAAGGAATTTAATTGCATAATATATGGCTAAAAAGAAGCCTAGATAAATAGATATTAAATAAGAAGAGATTACTCCGTTGATTCCCAAAGGAAATATTACTACCAGGATCAGGATAGAAACAAAAAGTAGTAGTGGGCGAATAATGTATTCAATAAATATTCTGAACTTGATCAGCTGGATGGCCTGCAACCCGGCTGTTAAAACTCTTTCCAGAACAAGGGGGATAATTGCTAAGGCAAAAATTTTTAGAAGTGGAGTGAGTTCGGGTTTCGAAAATAGTTTTACTGCCCAGAATTTTGCGGTAAAAAATAGGGAAACTGTTAGAATTAAGCTACTTAATGTAGTTACTCTGAGACTACTAATCAAAGTCCCTTTAACTTTTTTTAGTTCTCTTTTTCCATAGTAAAAAGATCCATAACGGACAATTCCTTCATTTAAACCAAGAGAACCCGCCATTGCCACCACAACAACCATACTATAAGCCAGGACCACCAATCCATAATTAGAAGCCCCTATTGCTCTGGTGATGAGAAGGATTGCCAGGTAGTTGAATAAATAAAATAAAAGCTTCCCGCCGGCGCCGCTCCCTGCGTTTTTAGCAACTTTACTCAGGGTTTCAATTGGCAGTTGAGTACTATCCGACTGATTTTTTTCTGCTTGCATATTAGTATTCTCGATTTAATATATGAAAATGCTTGTAGAGGATGAGATTATTACAGCTTAAATTTGTTGTTAATGCAATCTTCTTATTATGACAACAGTGAAACAAATTAAAGATTGGTATAATCATAAGTACCGTACCTCAGGAGAAGATCTTTTTCGTCCTTACCACACTTATCCGCATTTTCTTAATTATTTACCGGTAAAGCCCGGCCAGAAACTCTTGGATATCGGCTGTGGCACCGGGCATATGGCTAAAGCTTCGATTCAGAGAAAGCTTATAACTTTTGGGATTGATATATCATTAGAAGCAATCAAGATCGCTCAGGTGGTTTCCCCAGAAACAGTATTTTTAGTTAGCCAGGGGGAGAATCTTCCTTTTAAGGATAATTACTTCGATTATATTTTTTGTCTCGGCACGCTGGAACATTTTCTCAATATGGAAAAAAGTCTCCAGGATATAAAGCGCGTGGCCGCACAGGATGCTCTTTTCTTTATTATGGTTCCCAATCGAAACTTCTTATATTTTAAGTTAAGAAGATTCTCCGGGACTGAACAACAGGAAATCAATGAACATCTGCTTTCTCTTGAGGAATGGAAACAACTCCTGAGAAAAGAAGGCCTGGTGATTACTGCGATTCACTCGGAAAATTGGTTTAATAAAGGAAAAGAAAGAAAGTTTTTATCTCTTTCTCCCGTACAAACGGCTAAGGCCATAGGGCTTAACTTGATCGATCATTTTTTGCCATTATACTATTGCTATCAGTTTATTTTTCTATGTCGGCAATGCTAAATTCCAGACAACAAAAGAATCTTTTTTTAAACCGGAATACCTTAATATGTTTTTCTGTTCTGGTTGCGGTGGGAGTAATTTCATGCTTTCTTTTGCCGATTGTAAATATAGGTCTGATTGCCGGAATACTATTAATGACCATTATTTTTTCTCGCCCATTCCGATATCCACCGGTTCTCCCCCTTTTTATAATTATTCTTTACGGAAATCTACTCAAGTACCTTACCGGGAACAGATATGTATTGATGGGTATAGATTTGTTTATCTTGCTTCTCTTTTTGAAGATTTATATCGAAGCTTGTATCAAACGCAAATTACCCATTTATTCTTTGATAATAGAATCATCTCTATTGATTTTCCTTGGGATAAGTTTACTCCAATTATTTAATCCTAATGTTCCGGTCTTTACCGCCGGCCTGGAAGGATTCAGAAAAACATCATTTTATATGATAGGGGTATTTATCGGCCTTCATTATATTCGTACTACAGAACAATTCCAAAAAGCGATTAAAATTTTTACCTGGTTTTCGCTCCCCATCATTCTTTACGGCATAAAGCAGGCTTTCCATATGTCTCTGTTTGATCAGCGAATGGTTGATCTGAACTGGAGCAATATTTGGACCTATACAATCTATGGCTGGAACCGCCCAATAGGTCTTTTTTCCGGGCCGTTTCACTATGCAATGCTCTGTATTCTTATAGTCTTATGCTTCATTTATTTGTTTTTGGAAACTCAGAAAAGATACTATATCTTTCTAATTCCTCTTCCGGTAATGGGTTCCCTACTAGCTATGAGTAGAACAAATCTGGTGGCTTTAGTTGGCTCAGTTGTTGTTTTTATGTTTTTGTACCTTGCTTACGGAAAGGGTTACAGTAAAAAGAAATTATTTAAGTACAGTGCGATGTTTATCCTGTTAGTTGCAATAGTTATTGTAATTTCCGCTAGTAATCTCAAGCCTCTATCCCGATCAATAACTTCATTGGTTGCCCTAAAAGAAGATCGGAGGTTCTTAAATCGGATTGAGGGATGGCAAGGTATTATACAGGCTGTTCAAAAGCAACCAATTAGAGGTTATGGTATGGGGAGCGCGGGCGATACATTACAGTATATCTATGATTTTCCATTGCATTATACCAGTCATAATTTAGCCCTAAAAATTTTAATGGAAACAGGTATTCCGGGATTATTTTTTTATTGTGTGTTTTTTTTCGGCTGGCTGGGAATAGCCTATCGCGCCTTGCACTTTCGGGAAATCCGTATCCAAAATTTATCAGCCCTCTCCATATCCATGGTGGGAGTAATTCTAATTAACGGAATGGTTGGATCTGCTATAGAGGCTTTCCCCATCAGCTTTATTATCTGGTTTTTTATGGGTGCTTTCATTAGGATTTATTCCACATCTCAAGATAGGGCCGGCACAGGAATATAAGGATAAAGGATAGTTTTATTGTGAAGATCGATCTTATTATTTTTCCCATGCATGATTGGAAGAAAGGTGAGGAAGAAAGCTTTCGAACTCGGGATGGTCACCTGATGAAGGCATTTGAGAAGAGTGCCCGGACAGGTAAAATATTAGTAATTAACCGTCCCACTAGTTTGCCGGAAATGGTATTGAAAAAAAAATCTTGGAAAGTGAAGAACGTTCTTAGTTCCAGGAAAATTGGTTTCTTTTCTAGATTGGGGAAAGTCGCTACAAAAACCTATGTTCTGGATATATTTTCACCCCGTATATTATCACCTGTTTTTATGGGAAGGGATTGGTGGCATTTTATCTTTACCCGCAAGTCAATTCTTTCTATAGCAAAAAGAGCTATGAAAGAACTGGATATGGTATCTCCAATCCTGTTCCTATGGACCCCGATGGCAACACCGGTGATCGGACAATTAGGGGAAAAATTAATTGTTTTCGACGCCATTGATAATTGGCTTCTTCACCCGGAAATCAGAGATCGGCGAGAGTTTATAAAAAAAGGTTATACAACAATCAAAGAACGGGCTGATTTAATCTTTGTAAATTCGGAACCGATGAAAGATTTCTTAACCCGGAATAAAGATAAGCCGGTCCTAATTAACAACGGTGTAGATAAAGACTTTTTCCAGCTTGATTCTTCCCCATTGCCGGAAGATATGAAAGCTATTAAAAAACCGGTTGTTGGTTATGTGGGAAAAATGAGCAAACGGCTTAATATCGAATTAATTTCCTTTCTTTGCCGCAAATTAAAGCACGTTAGTTTCGTTTTTATTGGGCAGGCAATTAATCAAAAATGGATAGTTCCACTATTTAAATTACCCAATTTTTATTATTTGGGCGATAAACCATATAGTTTATTGCCTTTCTATCTGGCTAATTTCGATATTGGAATTATACCTCATTATGAAGATAAATATGTTATTAAAGGGGATTCTTTAAAAATGTATGAGTATCTGGCTGCCGGAAAGCCGGTGGTTACCAGTAATATTACCGGGGCAAAAAAATTCCAAGATGTTATACAGATAGCTTCCGATTCCGAAAAATTTTTAGCTGGAATCAAAAAATATCTGCAACTGATTGAAACCAAAAGATTATCGCCTGACAGATTAAGAGAACAACTGCCGGAGAACTGCTCTTGGAAAAACAAGGCGGAGTTAATGATAGATCTTATTTTCGGTGCATTAAAAAAAGATGAAAATAGCAATTCTGGGAACTAGAGGAATCCCGTCTAATTATGGGGGATTTGAAACTTTCGCCGAACAGCTGGCTGTTCGGCTGGTAGATCGGGGGCATCAGGTCACTGTTTATTGCCGTTCTCATTATATCTCCAGCCGTCTCAAGGAATATAAGGGAGTTCGGTTAATAGTTCTTCCTACGATCAAGCATAAATATCTGGATACGGTCGTTCATACATTTATTTCAATATTTCATTGTCTGTTTCATGATTATCAGATTGTTTTAATTTGTAATGGAGTAAATGCTTTGTGCAGTTTTATTCCCAGATTACGAGGACAGAAAGTGATTATAAACGTGGATGGTCTGGAGAGGCAGCGAAAAAAATGGAATCGACTGGGCAAATTGGTATATATGATATCGGAATGGTTGGTCACTTTTTTACCTGATGCTATTGTTTCCGATTCTTTATTCATTCAGAAGTATTACCGAGACCGGTACAACAAAGCATCAACATACATCGCTTACGGAGGCGATCTGGGAGAAGTGGTCCGGGATGGTAAAGTAAACAAATACAAGCTGGAAAAAAATCGATATATACTTTTTGTTGGACGCCTGGAACCGGAAAATAACGCGCACCTGGTTCAGAAAGCATTTATCAATTTGAAAACCGATCTTAAACTAGTTTTTCTTGGGGATGCGCCGTATGGGAAAAAGTATATAGATAAATTGAAAGAGATCCAGGATAATCGGATTTTGTTCTTAGGGGCTATCTATGGGGAAGATTACCGCCAGCTTCTTGACGACTGCTATTTCAGTGTTCGCGCCAGTGAGGTAGGAGGAACTCATCCAGCATTATTGGAGGCAATGGGCTATGGGAAATGCGTGTTGGTCAGCGATAATCCGCAGAACCGGGAGACTGCCGGTTCTGCTTGCATGCTGTTCCGGTTAAAAGATAAAAATGACCTGAAAACAAAGTTGCAATATCTTATTGATAACCCTTCTATAGTTAAAGAATATGGAGAAAAAGCCAAGGAAAGAATCGCGAAATATTATACCTGGGATAAGGTAACTGATGCCTACGAAAGGCTATTTAAAAATGTCTAAAAGGATCAAATTATTATTATTTAAAAGAGCCTTGAGCCAGATCAAGCAAGGTAAGATTATGGTGGTATTATATCAGTTATTGAGAATAGCGGGATTCAAGCATCTTCTTCCTCCGTTTCCCATATCTTTAATGATAGAGCCCGCCAATATTTGCAATTTGCAATGTCCCACCTGTCCAACCGGAGCGGGCAAACTTAACCGTCCTCCCCGTTTATTGAAATTTCAGGAGTTTAAACATATAGTTGATCAATCCCGTAAATACATTGAAAATATTGTACTCTGGAATTATGGGGAACCTTTTATCAACCCCGAGTGTCTGAGAATGATAAAATACGCCACTTCTTCTGGGATATATGTAGTAACCAGCACCAACGGTGAGTTCTTTGATTCTTCAGATTTCGCAATCAGGGTTGTTAAGAGTGGACTTCATCACTTGATTATTTGTCTGGATGGGGCTGATCAAGAGACATTAAGCATTTACAGGAAGAATAGCAATTTTGAGAAGATTATCAAGGGCATACAATTGATAGTTGCAGCTAAGCGGAAATTAAAGACAAAAACCCCGGTTCTTGAGTTGCAGTTTATAATAATGAAACAGAATGAGCATCAGCGAAGTCATATAAAAAATTTATCCCACCAATTAGGGATAGATATATACTCCGAAAAAACAGCGGGTATCGATGCCAATGATCCTGAATTTCAGAAACAGGCGGAAAAATTTTTGCCAACTGATTTATCCTTGAGTCGTTACCGGTTGAAGCCGGATGGAACCTATACTCTCAAAGGAAAAATCAAGAACTATTGCAAATGGGTATATCAGCGGACAGTAATCAATTCAGATGGGAGTGTCATTCCCTGCTGCTACGACCTTTATTCCCGTTATATTATGGGCAATGTGTTTGAAGAGAACTTGGGTTCTATATGGAAAAATAATAAGTATCAAATGTTCAGGAAACAAATCAGAAAAAACAGGAGAAGTATTTCTATTTGCAATATATGTTCTGAAGGGCGATATGAAATCACGGGAAAAAAAGCTGGGTAGGAGAAGATATATTTTTTTCCTGTTGATTGTCGCCCTAGGAGCAATTCTTCTTATCAGTTATTTGACATACCAACCACCGTTACTAAGGACCGGTTTACCCCATCCTTTTGAGTTTATCTATGATTATTTCGGATTTGGTTGGCATTACACCAAATCAGTTTATTTAGAGCAAAATGATCAACTGGAAGCCTCTCAGCATGAATTAGCTCTGGCTGCCTGGCATCGACCCAATTATTACCGGGTATGGTTTAATCTGGATCCCGGGGACTTGTTTCGAGTTGGGAAAGAGCTCGAAAAATTGGGTTTCAGAAGTCAAGTAAGCCGTGTTTTATTCAATGCATATCTGAAATCGGGCTGTGATCAGAGATTGGGCCAGGAGTTGCTTCAATATTTTCAGAACTGGAACGAATGGTCAAAAGTAGCTGTAATCGCGGAGGATTTAGCGAGGGAAGGAAAAAACCCGGACCAGGCCTATTATTGGTGGGGGAGAGCCCTCTATCAACTGGGGAAGTATAATGAGGCTGAATCCCGGTTGCAAAAGGCACTGCAAAACAACTCTCCGCGATTAGATACCCGGTTTTATTTAGCCCGGGCCTGTGAAAAATTGGGGGAACTGGTGCGGGCCCAGGCATATTACGAGAAACTGGTGGAAGAATCACCGGTTCATCTGGGAGGCTGGCAAGCTCTGGAAAGAATATACCTTCAAAAAGGTGCTATATCCAGAGCAAATCAGGCCCGGGTTAAGGCCGGAGCTTTGATCCCGCGGTATAAAACTTCGGTCAATTTCAGCAATGAAATATCATTGCGAGGGTATGATCTTGTCAGAAACAATTGGACGGAAGATAGTCAATTCAGGGTTACGCTATATTCAACCAGGTCCACTACTCAAGACAACCAGATTAAAGCAATGATAAGATTGATTTCTTCCTCCGGCCATAGCATCATGGAAGAAATAAACTTGCCGGATCAGGTAGGCCTGGGCGAAGTGGTTAAATTGAAAATTTGCCGCGATCTGCCCTGGGATATGCATCCCACCAAGTACAATCTCCAGGTAGCTTTTTCGAGATCTGACAATCGGCTTTTGAGAATCATCGGTTCCAAGGATTGTTGGTTAAATATTCAATCAATCCAAATCAAGTCTCGGGTAAGAGAAGGATTTACTCAAAGTGATCGGTTAACCACTATTTTCGGAGAAAATATTTTAGCCATAAATAAACAGTTTGTCCTGGCCGGGAACGCCGAGTTAACAATAGATGTGGAGGATTCCATTATAGCCTCGGGTTTGGGAATTGTTTCCTATACTCGTTATGGGCTTTCCTTTTTCCAGGGAGAATCAGTAGCCGAAATTCAGGTAGATTCTGTATCCGGTGATAGGTACGTCTTCTCCCTGAAGGCGGGTTTAGACACTTCCGATCAACATCTGGAGGTTGTTCCGGAAGAGCAGCGGCACCATCATGCGGCCTCGATATTTGATAAACGGGTTATACAATATCAGGGGGACAGTTATAATGCTTGCCGTTATTTTTCTTGTTTTCAGTTTCCTGGTTTGATCAGACCTAAATCAGTCAAGTTTAAATATGTTTATCCGCATGGAGGAAGTTTATATATTGATTCATTTGTGTTTTTGAAAGCTAAGGAAGAACTGCCGTCATTTTGTAAGTAAAAGAATGCTTTGGCCCGGGGAAGGAAGCCTTGAAATCTAGAGTTCAGATATTATATATGTTGATCGATGTCATTCTAATCATCGGTTGTCTCTATATTCCTTATCTCCTCAAGTATAACCACGGCGTTTTCTGCCGCCTCTTCCAGACGGGAAGCAAGGAAGCGATTTTTCTGCCTGAACTGGGGTACCACTCTCTGGTTTTTCTTTTCTGGGGGGTACTTATTCTTCTTGTCTTCAAAATATACGGCCTTTATACCACTGACCGTACAATAGCTTATCTTGATGAGGCGGTTTTAATTGCTAAAGCACTAATTCTCGCCATTCTCCCGGCGGCCGGTGCGGTATTTTTCTTTCAAGTGAAAATATTCTCCCGGGAAGTTTTTATTATTCAGGCTGTTTCCTTATTTATTATACTGGCTGGTTGGAGGACTTTGAAGCGGTATCTGGTCCGGCGACGGGTCGCCCGGGGGTTTAACAACCAGCACGTTCTGATCATCGGGGCGGGTAAGGTCGGTCGGGCCCTGGCCCGGGAGATAGCGCGAAACCGGTACCTGGGGTTGGAGGTGGTTGGTTTTCTGGACGATCAGCTGACCGGGGAGGTGGATGGTCATCAGATCCTGGGCCCGTGCGGCGATTTTGAAGAGGTGGTCCGGAGAGAGTTCGTGGACGATATACTGATCTCTATCCCCTCCGAACGGCGTTTGGTCGCCCGCCTGATTCTCTCCGCCCGGAAGCTGGAGAAGAGTATCCGGGTGGTCCCGGACCTTTTGAGCCTGGGGATGGAGGGGATCCGGGCCGGTCACCTGGGAATGATCCCGTTGTTGGAATACTACAACAAGGGGCTCCACGGCGCCGACCTGCTCCTGAAGAGGGCATTCGATATCGTGGTCTCGGCTCTATCCCTGATCGTACTCACCCCCCTCATGCTCGGGATAGCACTGTCCATCAAGATGGACTCTCCGGGTCCGATCTTTTATATATCGAAGCGCAACGGGAAGAAGGGGAAAATCTTCAACTTCTATAAGTACCGAACGATGGTCAAGGACGCCGACAAGATGCTGGAAATGCTCCGGCATCTGGATGAGACCGACGGTCCGATATTCAAGGTCAAGAACGATCCCCGCATAAGCCGGGTGGGGAGATTCCTCCGGCGCTACAGTCTGGACGAACTTCCCCAGCTCTGGAACGTTCTGAAAGGAGACATGAGTCTGGTCGGGCCCCGGCCTCCCACTCCCAACGAGGTGGAGCAGTATGCCAACTGGCAGCTCAAGCGGCTGGAGATCCGGCCGGGGCTGACCTGCCTCTGGCAGGTCAGGGGGCGGAGCAACCTCTCTTTCCGAGAGTGGATGAAGCTTGACCTCTTCTATATCGAGAACTGGTCCTTCTGGCTGGACATCAAGATCATCCTGAGGACGATATGGGTGGTTATCCGGGGGGAGGGAGCGTTTTAACCCGATCACCGATACAGCCATCATGGAACTAGTTTCTGTCATCGTCCTGACCTGCAATGGCCGGGAACATCTGGAAGAGTGTTTGAACGCTCTCAAGGCGCAGACCTATCCCCGCCGGGAAGTGATCCTGGTGATCAACGGGTCGGAGGACGGCTCAGCGGAATTCGTTCGGGAGCGCTTCGGAGATTTCGCCCGGATTATCGAACTTCCCGAGAATATCGGTTATACCGGGGGCAATAACGCCGGGCTGAGAGACGCCCGGGGAGAGTATATCGCCCTGCTTAATGACGATACCCGAGTCGACCCGAGCTGGCTGGAGGCGATGGTCGAGGCCTTGAGAGACCGGCCCGGTTATGGCCTGGCCGCATGTAAGATTCTTTCCTATTACCGGCCGGAGATAATTGATAATGTCGGACATATATTTTATCGGGATGGTACTTTCCGGGGCCGGGGTCGTCTGGAGGTTGATCGGGGACAATATGACAGAGAAGAAGAGGTTCTCTCCCCCAGTGGCTGCGCATTCCTGATCCGGAAGGAAGCGTTGGATGAAGTGGGGTTCTTTGACGAAGAATTCTTCATCTATGGCGATGACGCCGAGCTCTCGCTGAGGATTAGGCTGGCGGGCTGGAAGGTCATCTATGTCCCCTCGGCCGTCGTTTATCATAAATACTCGGCGACTACCGGGGCCTATTCGCCTTTTAAAGCGTTCCTGGTAGAACGGAACCGGATCTGGCTGACGATTAAATACTTTCCTCCCGGGGCCTTAATGCTGGCGCCGGCCTACGCGGCTTTTCGACTTCTGCTTCAGGTCTACGGAGTCCTGGCCGGGAAGGGGGCGGCGGGCGAGTATGCCCGGAAGTACTCGGCGTTCTCACTGCTGAAGATATTGATCAAGGCCCACCTGGCCGCTCTGGCCGGCATTCCCCGAATGTGGCGGAAACGTTTGATGATCAAACGCCGGAAGAAAGTGAGCAACCGTGAGTTCTACAGCTGGTTCAAACGATTTGCTCTCTCCGCCCGGGAACTCGCTTTAAAAGAGTAGTAACTACTCCGGTTCAGGGGTTCAGGGGTTCACGGTTCAAAGGTTCACGGTTAGAGAGTGATAAAGATTGAACGGTCTGAAGATATTGAGGTTTGGCAATTGGCACATGAAGTGCGCAAGGCAACAAACCGTGAACCGTGAACCTGACAACCTGAGCAGTTACGAATTTTTTTCATTTTATCCTGTAAATCCTGTCAAAAAATACAAATTTCTATAAGATAAAAAATAATGAAGATCGGTATCAACGCTTTATATCTTATCCCTGGACGGGTCGGGGGGAGCGAGATCTATCTCCGGCGGCTGATCTCGGCTCTCTCCCGAATCGACCGGGAGAATGAGTATATCGTCTTCACCAACCGGGAGAACAGCGGCTCCTTCGATCTGGGCGATAACTTCCGGGAGCACCACTGCCCGGTCCGGGCCCTGATCCGTCCCCACCGGATCGCCTGGGAACAACTCGTCCTTCCATACCGGGCCCGGCAACACAACCTGAATGTTCTCCATTCTCCCGGTTTCGTCGCCCCTCTCTTCTCTCCCTGCCCTTCGGTAATAACTATCCTCGACCTGATCTATCTTGAATTCCCGGAGACCTTCCCTTTCGCGGCCCGAACGTGGATGCGGTTTCTGGTGAGGCATTCGGCCCGGCGCGCCCGGGCCATCATCGCTCTCTCCCGGTATTCCCGGGACGAGATCCTCTGGGCGCTCGATATCCCCTTCTGGAAGATTAAAGCGATCTATATGGGGGGCGGGGAGGACAAGCCCCCTCAAATCCCCCGCGAAGAAAGAAACCGGATATTACATAAGGCGGGGATTGTCCCACCGTTTATCCTGACCGTCGCCGCGGCCCATCCGCACAAAAATCTAATGCGGCTCCTGGAAGCTTATTACCAACTCCTGAAAGAAGAGAAACGCTATCAACTGGTGATCGTCGGAGTAAAGCACAACCGTTACTACCAGAAACTGGTGAATATGCTGGAACGATTGAATCTGCGGGGAAGAGTTGTCTTTACCGGTTGGATACCCGAACGGGAGAAAGAGTGCATCTATAACGAAGCAAGGCTGCTGGTCTTTCCTTCTCTGCTGGAAGGATTCGGGCTACCGATACTGGAGAGTATGCGGTGCGGGCTTCCCGTCGCCTGCTCAGAACTTCCGTCCCTGGCGGAGGTGGCGGGAGAGGCGGCCTGCCTCTTCAACCCTTATTCCGTGGAAGATATCACCCGAACTCTCCTGGATTGCCTTTCGAATGATGATCTCCGTCGTCGATTGATCGCGCGCGGTAGAATTCACGCCGAAAAATTCAACTGGGAGGAGACCGCGTGGAAAACTCTGGAGGTCTACCGTGAAGCGGCCGGGCTTTCGAGGCAAAACCGGATTGACTCCATAAGCGGCTTTTGATAAATATGGCATAGGAAGTTGGGGCGCGTCTTGAGCGCACGACAATTTAAATCGGTATCCTGCTTCCCCGGAGCTGATCTTTAAAGTTGTAATTTCAATAAAAGATCCATGGTCCCCGCTATCTTTCCGGGACGGGACCTATAAATTTTAGTTTCACGATAAGACAATAAGGAGGCTGAGCAGCATTGAAAGATAAGGAAAAAGTTCTCGAGAACACTATTAAAAGATGCCGGGAAAGGGATATCATCATCCCCACTTATGAACAGATGGCCGATCCCGGGAAGATCCCCGCCGGGATCAAAGACGAACTAAAAAGTATCGGCCTCTGGGACCTGAGTCCCCGCAATATGTTCCGGATCACCTGGAAAAATGAACCGGTGCAGGTCGGCGGTGGTTTCGGGAAGGTCAATTATCTGGAGATCCCCCGGGAACTGACCGGGGTACGGGCCCGAATATTAATGTTGGTCGGGAAGTACTTTCCCACCGGAGCCCACAAGGTAGGGGCCACCTTCGGCCCGCTGGTCGAAAAACTGGTCCGGGGCGAGTTCGATCCTACCTGCCAGAAGGCTCTCTGGCCCTCAACCGGGAATTACTGCCGGGGGGGCGCCTATGACGCGTATCTCCTGGCCTGTCCTTCAATCGCGGTCCTTCCGGAGGGGATGTCCCGGGAGCGGTTTGACTGGCTGAAGAAGGTTGGATGCGAGATCTTTGCCACCCCGGGCTGCGAGAGCAATGTGAAGGAGGTCTACGATAAGACCAAGGAACTGAAGATGAAGCGGCCGGATGAGATCGTGGTTCTGAACCAGTTCGATCAGATCGGCAACGCCATCTGGCACTATGTCTGCACCGGCCGGGCGATGGAAGAGGTCTACCACGCGAAGAGGAGAGGGAAAGAAAAATTGCGCGCCCTCTGTCTCACCCAGGGGTCCGCCGGTACACTGGGCAGCGCGGAGTACCTGAAAGAGAAATTTCCTGAGATCAAGGTGGGGGCCGCGGAAGCTCTCCAGTGCCCGACCTTGCTTTACAATGGATACGGCGGTCACCGGATCGAAGGAATCGGAGATAAGCATGTCCCCTGGATCCATAACATCAAGACCATGGATATGGTGATCGATATCGATGATCAGGACTGCATGGATCTGATCCGTCTCTTTAACGAGCCGGCCGGCCTGGCGTATCTAAAGAAGAAAGGGATCGACCCGGAGGTGGTGAACCGGCTCAATCTGCTGGGGATATCATCGGTTGCCAATCTTCTGGGCTGCATCAAGATGGCGAAGTACTACGAGATGAATGACGATTCCATTATCATGACCGTGGCTACCGACTCGATGGATATGTATGGATCGCGTCTGGTGGAAGAACAGGAAGAGTACGGTGACTACACTGAAATGAAAGCGATCCTGGATTTTGAAAGATCATTGATGGCCCAGACCATCGACTGGATGAAGGAACTCACTTACTGGGATAAGAAACGGATGCATAATCTCAAGTATTTTACCTGGATCGAGCAGCAGGGAAAGGAACTGGAAGAACTGAACGCCCAGTGGTATGACGACGATTACTGGTCTAAGCAGTTCCATGCCTACGAAGAATGGGATGAATTAATCAAGGATTTCAATGATAAGACCGGACTTCTGAAGAAATACCAATAACAGCCGGGAGAAAGAACTATGATCGCAAAAGGGATAGAAGGCGGCTATCAGTTGGAGAGCCCCACAATTAATGGTGTCTTTATCGTTAAGCTGACCCTCACCGATGAAGGGGAAGAGCGGCTGGAGACCTGCACAATCAAACTCGAGTTCTGTCTCCCGCCGCAGGTGCTGGATCCGGGCACCATCGAGAAGGTGATCGGACCCAAGCGCTGGAAACATTTTCTGGAGATGAAGGAAAAGGGGATAGAGCAGATGTTCATCGATCCTCAAGCCCACCGGCGGAGGGCCCATGCCTCAAAAAGCTGGTGAATCGATTCGAACGGCGCGATTCCGCGCGGTAATAAAATAAGGAGGCTCCTGATGAATCCGGAAGACTTACTTTTTACCAAGGACCATGAATGGATTGAAAGCGGCAAATCGCCGGCCCGTATCGGCATCTCCGATTACGCGCAGAAGGAATTGACCGATATTGTCTATGTGGAGCTTCCTGAGCCGGGAACAGAAGTGGAGAAAGGGGCAAGCCTGGTGACTCTGGAATCAGTGAAGGCGACCTCCGACGTCTACGCTCCGGCACCCGGAAAGATCACCGCGGTCAATTCCGATCTGGAGGATAATCCTCAGAAGATCAACGAGTCTCCCTACGGCGAGGGCTGGCTGGTCGAGCTTGAGATCTCTGATTCGGCCCCTCTCGACGAATTGATGGACTATGCCGCGTACGAGAAGTACCTGAAGGAAGAAGAAGTATAACCTAAATTGAGCGGTCGGAGATTGATTTACATGCGCTATATCGCCAATACCGATCAGCAGAAGCGGGAGATGCTGAAGGAGATCGGGGTCTCATCTTTTGAAGAGTTGATCGGGACTATACCCGAGGAGATGAGATTCAGAGGGGAGTTGGATATCCCGGGACCCCTCTCGGAGGCGGAGCTGGAGGAGGAGTTCGCTGACTTGGCCAAACGAAACGCCGACTTCACTTCCCTGAAACCGCTGATTGGAGCCGGCGCCTATAAACACCATCTCCCCCGGGCAATCCAGGCCCTGCTGGGGAGGGAAGAGTTCTACACTTCCTACACCCCCTATCAACCGGAACTCAGCCAGGGCACCCTCCAGGCGATGTTTGAGCTGCAGACCTACCTCGCCCGGTTAACCGGGATGGAGGTCGTCATCCCCTCGGTGTATGACGGCGCCTCGGCCACCGCGGAGGCAGCCTTGATGTCTCTCCGCCTGACCAGGAAGAACAGGATCATCATCTCCTCTACCCTCCATCCTCATTACCGATCGGTTGTCGAGACCTATACCGCTCCCCATGGGACGGAGATAATCGAACTGCCCTATCAGGATGGGCTGGTCGCCGGACCGAGATTGGAAAAAGTACTAACTGATGATACGGCGGCGGTGATCGTTCAGAGCCCGAATTTTTTCGGCGGGATCGAGAAGATCGCGGAATTAGCCGGGCTCGCTCATGCCCGCTCCGCGTTGTTTATCCAGGTGGTGGCGGAGAGTATCTCCCTGGGGTTGTTGAAGACGCCCGGTGAAATGGACGTCGATATCGTGGCCGGGGAGGCTCAGTCGTTGGGAATGGAACTCAGCTTCGGGGGCCCTTATAACGGATACCTCGGAGCCCGGAAGAAGTATCTCCGGCAGCTCCCCGGCCGGATTGCGGGAGAGACGGTGGACCGGGACGGCAAGCGTGTTTTCGTGATGACATCCCGGGCCCGGGAGCAGGATATCCGGAGAGAGAAGGCGACCTCCTGCATCTGCTCCAACCACGGTCTTAATATCATCGCCTCCGATATCTACCTCTCCCTCCTGGGGACCGAAGGATTCTATCAGACCGCCCTCCTCAATACCCGGGCCGCTCATTACCTGGAGGAACGGCTGGTCGCCTCAGGCGGGTTTGAACGGGTCTTCGACTATCCTTTCTTTAATGAATTCCTGCTTAGAAGCAAAAAACCGCTCCCCGGGATCAGGGCGAGCTTACTTGAAGCCGGCTTCCTCCCCCCCCTGGCCCTGGGCGCATTTATTGGAGACGAATCATTGGAGAACACCGCGCTTTTTTGCGTGACCGAGATCTTCAGCCGGGAAAAACTCAATCGCGTCACCCAACTCTTATCCACATAATCCGCGGTTATATTTAGCTGTAGTAGTTAGGGAGAGAAGATGAAGTTAATATTTGAGAAGAGTATAAAAGGAAGAGTGGGGTACTCCCTGCCCGCGGACCGGATCGAGGAGATTCGGGTGGAGGACTGCATCCCTCCTTACGCGCGAGGCCGAAAAAAGGACCTCATCGAGGCCTCGGAGGTCGATGTGGTCCGTCATTTCACCCAGCTTTCCAAGTTCAACTACGGGATCGAGGACGGCCTCTATCCGCTGGGCTCCTGCACCATGAAGTATAACCCCAAGGTGAACGAGCACCTGGCCGGGCTGGGTAATTTTGCCAACGCCCATCCCTTTGCTCCCGCGGATACCGTTCAGGGGTGTCTGAAGTTGATGCACGACTTAAGTGTACTACTCTGCCGGATCACCGGGATGGATGCCTACACCCTGGCCCCCGCCGCCGGAGCTCATGGGGAGCTGGCGGGGATCTTGATTATCCGGAAGTATTTTGAGGACCGGGGAGAACAGAGGAGCAAGATGCTGGTACCGGACTCCGCTCACGGGACCAACCCCGCCTCTTCCGCGATGGCCGGGTTCAAGGTGGTTGAGCTGAAATCAAATAAATCGGGAACCGTCGATATCGGGGAACTGGAACGGTTGATGGACGAAGACACCGCCGGGATGATGCTTACCAATCCCAATACAGTGGGGCTGTTCGATGGCCGGATCGACGAGATAGCTAAGATCGTGCATGGTAAAGGCGGCCTCCTCTATTATGACGGAGCAAATCTCAACGCCACCCTGGGGATACTCCGGCCGGGGGATACCGGCTTTGACATAGTTCATCTCAACCTCCATAAGACATTCGCGACGCCCCACGGCGGAGGAGGCCCCGGCGCCGGTCCGGTCGGGGTGAAGAAGTTTCTCTCGCCTTATCTTCCTTCCCCGGTAGTCGTCTTCAACGGGGAGAACTACCGGCTCCGTGATCCGGGAGAGAAGAGCATCGGGATGATGAGGGCCTTCTGGAGCAACTTTTCCGTCCTGATTAAAGCTTATGCCTGGATTCTCTCCCTGGGGGGGAAGGGATTGCGCGAGGTATCGGAGGCGAGTGTCATCAACGCCAACTACGTTCTGGTAAAGTTGAAGGATTATTATCGCCCCTCCTATGACCGGTTCTGCGCCCATGAATGCGTCCTGACCGGTCGCGACTACAAAAAGCTGGGGGTAAAGACCATGGATATCGCCAAGCGGCTGATGGACTATGGCTACTATCCTCCCACCATCTACTTCCCTCATTTTAAGCCGTACGCTGAAGAAACGATGATGGTCGAGCCCTGCGAGTCAGAGGGGAAAGAGGTCCTCGATGATTTTATCGCGGTGATGATCAAGATCTCGGAAGAGGCCCGGAGCAATCCGGAATTGCTGCGGGATGCCCCCCATCGGACCAGAATCCGCCGGACCGACGATGTCCTGGCTATCCGCCGCCCGATCCTCCATTATGACGACGAGCTGCGCCTCAAGGATGAGTTGAACTACCGCCCGGAAGATATTAATTTCTAGGTGATTATAATTCATGAAGAAGACGCGTAACCTTGCCACGATCATCATTCTATCTCTCTTCGCAGCTATCTGGCTGAATGGCTGTGAGACAAAAGAGAAGGCCGTGACTAAAAAGAAAGTTGCGGGGTTACAGGCCGCTCCCGACTTTGATCTGCAAAAATTCGGCGGCGGCCGGGTCAGACTCTCCGACTACCGCGGGAAGGTTATCATCCTTGATTTCTGGGCCACCCGGTGTCCGCCCTGCCTGGTGGAGATACCGGATTTCGTTGACCTCTACAGAAAATACTCCGGACGGGGGTTAATGATTCTGGGGCTCAGCCTGGACCGGAATCCCGGGCAGGTATTGCGACCATTTGTAAAAAAATATAACATAAATTACCCTATCCTGCTCTTCGATGGACGGGTAGACAGAACTTACGGAGGCATCTTCGGAATCCCCACCACCTTCATTATCGACCGGAAAGGCAACATCTACCGGAAGTACATCGGCTATCGACCGAAGAATATCTTCGAGGCAGATATTAAAGCCCTGCTTAAGTTAAATTAGCCCGACCCTGGCGGGGCTAATTTGGGGAATAGGGATTAGGGAATGGGGAGTGGTTCACCTAATTTCTATACGATGTTGCCTATTCAATAGTTTTATTCAAATTACGAAGCGGAAACCTGGAGATGTCATTATGCGCAACGATAGGACACCGCGAATTTACTACCTCCTCTTTAAAAAGCAATTCCACCCGGCAATCCTGCTGCTTCTGCTGGCGATCGCGATGATTATCTGGGGAATTACCCTCAAGGAGAACGCGGAGACCCAGAGAAACGCCCGCTTTCTCTGCCTCGACTGCCTGGGGATCAGCTGATGCAGGTTATCAGAAAGATCGTCCAGATTGTAGCCGCGGTGGCGGTCAACTTCTCTTTTCTCCTCGGCCAACCCCTGCCCAGTCGGATCTACCAGGGATCTCTGAAACAGGTCTGTTCTCCCGGCCTTAACTGCTACGCCTGCCCTTACGCGGTGGGTGCTTGCCCGATCGGTTCCCTCCAGTATTTCATCACATACGGCGCTTATCATTTCTCGGTCTATATCGGCGGTTTCCTGTTGTTCTTCGGGACCTTCGGCGGGCGGCTGATCTGCGGATGGATCTGCCCTTTCGGACTCATCCAGGACCTGCTTTATAAGTTGAAGAGCCCCAAGTTCAAGCTCTTCCCGCCGCTCCGTCACCTCCCCTGGGTTGCCCTGATCGGACTGGTCATCCTTATCCCGGCCCTGACCGGGGAGCAGGCTTACTGCCGTTACATCTGCCCGGCCGGCGCGCTGGAAGGCGGAGTCCCCTTCGGGATCTTCAGTTCCCAGGTCCGGTCCTTAATCGGCAGCATGTACTTCATCAAGATCGGGATCCTGATATTTTTCCTTGCCGGCTCCGTCACCACCTTCCGCTTCTTCTGCCGGACGGCCTGCCCCCTGGGGTTGATCTATGGCTTCTTCAACCGGATAGCGCTGCTCGGTCTCACCCACGACCCGGACCGCTGCGTTGACTGCGGGCTCTGCGCCAAATCCTGTCCGGTGGATCTCATTCCCCAAAAAGGCGGGTACCTGAAGGGGGCATGCATCCGCTGCTTAAAATGCCGTGACGCCTGCCCCCGGGGGTGTTTTCAATTCGGGCTCACCCGACTGAGAAAGACGATTCCGGTTCTTCCAGCCAATAATGAGAAAAATAATCCTTGACTTCGTCATTAACTTACGGTATCGCAACTTCCTCAATAATAACTTTAAGGAGACAGACTATGGCTTATTTTATCAGTGACGAGTGTGTCGCCTGCGGGACCTGTCTTCCGGAATGCCCGGTCGAGGCGATCTCGGAAGGGAATCCTTACGTAATCGACCCGGAAAAGTGTACCAGCTGCGGAGCTTGCGCCGAGGTCTGCCCAGTTGATGCAATCTCAGAGAACGGGTAAAGATAACCGGGAATTATATCATGCTCTTAAATACAATGCTCAGATGGCCATGGATGACGGTCGCCCTTTTCGTAGCCGGGATGCTCTGCCTCTCGTCTCCGGGCTCGGCGGGTCTGCTTCTCTCCCGGGCCCGGGGAACGGATACAGCGGAACCTTCCCGGATAGAACTGGAGAAGGAGATTATCACTATCTCCATAGAAAAGATGGGCTGGAGCCGCGAAGAAGCGGAAGAGAAGTTGGCGCTTCTCTCGGAAGATGAAATCCATCATTTGGCGGTCGCCGTGGAGAAGATCATGGCCGGCGGCGAAGAAGACCAGGGCGCAAGAGCCCTCGGGGTGGGACTGGTTATTGTCATCGTACTGGCCGCCATCACCGGCGTCTATCTCTTCTCCCAAGCCAACAAATAACAGATCCGGGCTGACTTCTCCGGCCGGCTGGCCGACCCGGTCCACCCATTATGAAGCTATCCGGGGTGTTTGCTCTCCTTAATCTTTTGCTTCTCTCCCCTCCGGCATCAACTGTCTTGTCTCCGCCCTCTCTTCCCCGCCGCCATCAAATCGCGAATGTTCCCTATCTCCGGCAAAAGAGAGAACATTGCGGGCCGGCAACCCTGGCAATGGTCTTCGAATATTATAATGTCCGGATTCCCCCGGAAGAATTGGCCGGGGAGATCTTCCGGGAGAATCTCTCCGGCTCCCTCAATCTTGACATGCTGGTCTCAGCCCGGAGACATGGCTTTGATGCCCGGGCATTTGAAGGATCAATCCGGCTGGTGAAAGAATATATCGCTCGGAATGTCCCGGTCATTGTCCTCGTAGGCGCGAGCGGGAGCCCCGGCCGGAATCACTTCATGGTTGTCCACGGCTATGACGACGAAAAAAATATCTTTCATATTCACTCCGGGAGGACCCGGGCGGGAACCATCGCGTATCCGGAACTCATCCGGGTGTGGGAGCCGACTGGAAACTGGATGCTGGTGGTGGAGCAGAAACAAAATTTTAAACCATGAATTGCCGTAGAACCGTATTCCCTCTCCTGGTCTTTCTTCTCTCTCTGGCCGGATGCTCCAACTACCGGGTGTTCGTTCAGGGTGTCGATCTCGACCATTTCATGCCGAGTCAAACGGCCCCAATGGACTCTCGGACTATGAAACGGGAGGGCGCTTATCATAACGACCGCGGCGTCCTGCTGGAGAAAGAGGGGGATCTGGACGGAGCTCTGAAACAGTACCGGCTCGCCCGGCGGAAGGACCCCACTCTGACCCGGGCCTATATCAACGCCGGTAACGTCTATATCAAGCTCAATCAGTTGGGCCAGGCGGAAGAACTCTACCTCCAGGCTCTGGAGCGGGAGCCGGAGCAGCCTCAGGCGCTCAACAACCTGGCCTGGGTTTATATCATCCGCCGGAAGAACCTCCCGGCCGCGATCGGGCTTCTGGAACGGGCTATCAAGGCTGATCGTGAGAACCGCTACCTCTACCTGGACAGTCTCGGATGGGCCCTCTACCGGAAAGGGCGGGAAGAGGAAGCCATCTCCACCCTCAAATCCGCGCTGGAGGAGACCCCCCTAGCAGAGAACTATCTGCGGGGGGAGGCCCATTACCATCTAAGCCTGATCTACCACGAACGAGGAGAGGAAGAGGCGGCCGCCGACCATCTCAAGAAGAGTCTCGAGCTTTATCCCTCCCCGGAACGAGCGAAATTGGGGAATGGGGAATAGGGAGTAGGGAATGGGGGGAAACCTCGTTATCTATTCCCCATTCTCCATTCCTATTCCCCATTCCCTATTCCCCATTCCCTATTCCCCATTCCCCATCCTCATTTTTTTCTTTTCTTTTCCTGTCATTTCACTATAACCTACAAAAGATGAACAAATTTTCATTAACTTATCCCTCCGATAACATCTGGAGAGAACCGACCGGAAAGAAGCTGAAGATCACAAAGATCGAGAAGCCAAATCTCTTCCGGGACCTCTTCTCCTATAGCGAGGTCCCCCGGATCGCCTTCGATGGGGTCGCCATTCCGGTCGATCCCCCGGATGAGTTGACGATCACCTGCACCACCTTCCGGGACGGCCAGCAAGCTCGTCCTCCTTATAGCGTCGACGAGATTGTGGATATCTATGATCTCCTCCACAAGCTGGGGGGACCCAACGGAGTAATCCGTCAGTGTGAGTTTTTTCTCTATTCCGATAAAGACAGAGAAGCGGTCCGAAAATGCCTGGAACGGGGTTACCGGTATCCTGAAGTAACCGGGTGGATCCGGGCGGTAAAGAAGGATTTTCAACTGGTAAAGGAGATGGGACTGAAAGAGACCGGGATCCTGACATCCGCTTCCGATTATCACATCTTCCTCAAACTCAAGTCAACCCGGGAGAAAGCGGCTGAAAAATATCTGGCTCTGGTGAAGGGCGCCCTCTCCAGTGGAATTATACCCCGCTGTCACCTGGAGGACGTCACCCGGGCCGATATCTACGGCTTTATCGTCCCCTTCGCCCAGGAGCTAATGGAGCTGGCCCGAGAAGCGAAGACCCCGATCAAGATCCGGCTCTGCGACACGATGGGCTACGGAGTCCCCTGGGCCCAGGCCGCCCTGCCCCGCAGCGTCCCCAAGCTGGTCCGGGTGATGACCCGGGAAGCCGGTGTCCCCAAAGAGTGGCTGGAGTGGCATGGGCATAATGATTTTTACCTGGCCACACCCAACGCGGTCGCGGCCTGGCTCTTCGGCTGTTCGGCCCTGAATGCCACCGTCCTCGGTTTGGGGGAACGGACCGGCAATACCCCGATCGAGATAGCCTGCATCACCTACGCCGAACTCACCGGGAGCGCCAACGGGATGGATCTCTCGGTAATTACCAAACTGGCGGATTACTTTAAAAAGGAGATCCTCTTCAAGGTCCCCTACAATATGCCGCTGGTGGGGCGCGATTTCAATATTACCCGGGCCGGGATCCATGCCGACGGGGCGATCAAAAACGAGGAGATCTATAATATCTTCGATACCGGGGCCCTTCTCAACCGGCCCCCCTCGATCGCGGTTACCGATAAATCCGGTATCGCGGGGATCATCTACTGGATCCAGACTCAGACCGACCTGGAGACCGCGAAGCTCAACAAGAACCATCCCGGTGTGGTCAACCTCCGGCACTGGGTGAACGAGCAATACCGGGATGGACGATCGACAGCTATATCCTCGGCCGAGATGATGGTACAGGTTACGAAGCATCTTCCCCATCTCTTCAAGTCCGAGTTCGATCGGATCAAGGATCGGGTGGCCGCGATCGCAATTGATCTGGTGAAGGCAATGGTCAAAAACCCGGAGATCCGCTCCATGGTTCCCGGACGCATGGAGCCGGTTCTGGAAGAATACATCGTGAAAGATCCTTTTATCAAATACCTCTACATTACCGATATTAAGGGGATAAAAATAACCCGGAATGTGGTTCATCCCTACGACCGGGCCAAGTATGATAAAGAATTTGACCTCCATCAGGACTTCTCCGATCGGAACTGGTTCGTCAATCCAATGAAGGACGGTTCTCCCTACGTGACCGACTTCTATATCTCCCGCTTCGACGGGGTACTCTGCATAACCGTCTCCGCCCCGATCCGTGATGATCAGGAGGAGATTGCCGGCGTCCTGGGGGCGGATTTCCGCTTTGAAGACGCCGCCAAACTGGAAGAGGAGCAGCATCCGCATGAAGATTGACCGGGCAGCGGTTAAAGAAGCCCGGAAGCGGTTCGAGCGCATCCTGGAGGCGCAACTCGGTCGAGTGGAGAGGCTGAAAGAAGCACCCGAATGGATCGATTACCGTGGTCTTCGACCGCTCCGGATCGGGATTATCGGGGGGGATGGGATCGGCCCGGTCATCACCCGGGAGGCACAGAGAGTACTGGAGACGATTCTGAAACCGGAACTCGAGAAGGGCGCGGTCCGGTTCCGTTTCATTGAAGGGTTGACCATCGAGAACCGAGCCGCGGTCCATCAGGCCATTCCGGATCAGGTCCGGGAGGAGATAAAGAGATGCCCGGTCCTTTTAAAAGGACCTACTACCACCCCCCGTAAGGGCGACCCCGAGCCCAACATTGAAAGTGCCAATGTCGCCCTACGCAAAGAACTCGATCTCTTCGCCAACGTCCGTCCGGTCCGGGTCCCTGAACTCGGGATCGACTGGACCTTCTTCCGGGAGAATACCGAAGGCGCCTACATGCTGGGCAGCGACGGCTTCCTAGTAACGGATGACCTGGCTCTTGATTTTAAGGTAATAACCGGTCCCGGATCCGAGCGGATCATCAGGCTGGCTTTTGAATACGCCCGGAAAAACCGCCGGCAACGGATCACCGCCGTCTCCAAGGCTAACGTGATCAAGACCACGGACGGCCTCTTCCTCGACACCTTCTTCCGAATCGCCGCCGAGTACCCGGAGATCGAGGCCGATGACTGGTACATCGATATTATGACCGCGAAACTCCTCGACCCCAACCGGAGGGCCGGGTTCCAGGTCTTCGTTCTCCCTAATCTTTATGGAGATATCCTCACCGATGAAGCCGCCCAGATCCAGGGGGGGGTCGGCACCGCCGGGAGCGCCAATATCGGACGACGCTCCGCGATGTTCGAAGCCATCCACGGCAGCGCCCCCCGGATGGTGAAAGAGGGGCGGGAACGGTTCGCGGACCCCTTCAGCATGATCCGGGCGGCCGCGATGCTCCTGGCCCAGATAGGATATCCCGACCGGGCCAAGAAGCTCGAGATGGCCCTGGATATCTGCGGCCAGTACGAGAAGAGACTGACGGTCACCGGAAGACCGGGAGGCGCCACCACCCGGGAGATCACCGATTATCTATTGGAGACCCTGATCGATTCCGAGCTGGAAGAGAAGTGGCGGAGATGGTGACTGGTGACTGGGGACTGGGGACTGGTGAATAGTGACTGGTGAATAGTGACTGGTGACTGATTACGTTAAAATTTTTCGGAGAAAAATTTTAATGCCTACCAAAGAAGAACTTTTAGAGAAGGCTGATCAGCCCGGCCGGGACGCTCTGAGACTCCATCCTTTCTACCGGGGGAAGATCGAGATCGTTCCCAAATGCCGGGTCAGTTCTCCGGATGATTTCGCGATCTGGTACACTCCGGGGGTCGCCGCCGTCTCTTCCGAGATCCATCAAAACCCCGCCCTGGTCTACGACTACACCAACAAATGGAACACGGTCGCCGTGGTCTCCGACGGATCACGGGTTCTCGGGCTGGGAAATATTGGCCCGGAGGCAGCTTTGCCCACCATGGAAGGCAAGGCTCTTCTCTTTAAATACCTGGGGGGCGTCGATGCCTTCCCAATCTGCCTGGATACGGATGATCCGGAAGAACTGATCAGAACCGTCGAGATCCTCCAGCCATCTTTCGGTGGAATCAACCTGGAAGATATCGCCCAGCCCAAGTGTTTCACCATCCTTGATCGCCTCCGGCGGGAGTGCCGCATCCCGGTCTGGCACGATGACCAGCAGGGAACCGCGGCCGTCACCCTGGCCGGGCTGATCAACGCCCTCGAGATCGTGGGCAAGAAGATCGGACTCGTGAAGATAGCCCTGGTCGGGGCCGGGGCGGCTAACCTCTCGGTCGCCCGGCTGATAATCGCCTTTGGGGCTAACCCTGACAATATCATCATCTGCGACAGCAAAGGCACGCTCCACAAAGGACGGGCCGAACTGAGAAAAACCCACCGGCTCAAATGGGAGATGTGCGAAACAACAAACCGGGCGGGAGTAAGCGGCGGGATTCCGGAAGCGATGGAGGGGGCTGACGTTATGATCGCCCTCTCCCGGCCCGGGCCGAACACAATAAGAAAAGAATGGATCTCCCGGATGAATCATAACGCAATCTGTTTCGCCTGCGCCAACCCTGTCCCGGAAATATGGCCCTGGGAGGCCAAAGAGGCGGGAGCGCGGATCGTGGCGACCGGAAGAAGCGACTTTCCCAACCAGATAAACAACTCCCTGGGTTTTCCGGGAATATTCCGGGGAGCGCTCGACGTGAGGGCATCCGGGATCTCCGATGGGATGTGCATCGCCGCTTCACTCGAACTGGCTCGTTGCGCGAGAGAACTGGGCCTGAGCGAGGAACACCTCATCCCCACCATGGAGGAGTGGGAGGTCTACCCCAGAATCGCGACCGCGGTCGGTATGCGGGCGATCGAGGAGGGAGTAGCTCTGAAGAAGTTCACCCGGGAAGACCTCTATCGAACCGCCGAAACAATAATCAAGCGGGCGCGCGCCGAAGCCGAGATGCTGGTGCGTGAGGGATTTATTCAAGAGCCCGATTTATAAATAAAACAGGTTCCTATGGGAATATTTTATGCGAGAGATAAAAACAGGCGAGATAACCCGGACCGTCAAAGAGCTCTATCTGGAAGCCAGTTACGTCCTGAACGACGATCTTCTCATCTCCCTTGAGGAGGCTCTATCCAACGAAGAATCGGTTACCGGGCGTGATATTCTCGGCCGACTCTTAGAAAACGCGAAAACCGCCCGGGCTGAATCTGTCCCGGTCTGCCAGGATACCGGTGTCGCCATCGTCTTCCTGGAGTTGGGTCAGGACCTCCATATCACGGGGGGGGACCTGCAAAAGGCTATTGATGAAGGTATCCGGCAAGGATGCCGAGAGGGCTTCCTCCGCGCCTCAATCGTGGCCGATCCATTGCGGCGGGAGAATACCGGAGATAATACCCCGCCCCTGGTCCATACCGAGATCGTTCCCGGAGACCGGTTGAAGATAACCGTCGCCGCCAAAGGAGCCGGAAGTGAGAACATGTCCACGATCAGGATGATGATCCCGGGCACCGAACCGGAGGAGATAACGGAATTCGTGGTCGAATGGGTGGAAGGAGCCGGAGCCAACTCATGTCCCCCGGTTATTGTCGGCGTCGGACTGGGCGGAAATTTCGAGGAAGCGCCCCTCCGGGCCAAGAAATCGCTCCTCCTCCCCATCGGCTCCCGCAACCCCGATCCGTTCTACGCCGAAATGGAAGTGGCTATCATCGACCGGCTCAATCAAACCGGGATCGGTCCCGGGGGCCTGGGTGGGAGAGCCACCTGTCTCGACTGCCATATCCTTACCTCTCCCTGCCATATTGCCAGTCTCCCGGTCGCGATCAACCTCGACTGCCCGGTGACCCGTCACAAGACCGCGGTGTTGTGAGACTCTATTGATGAAAGCCGACCGGATAACAACCGATTTTTTAGTCATCGGGAGCGGACTGGCCGGGTTGAGTTTCTCTCTGAAGGCGATCGGCGCCGGGTCGATCGCGCTGGTAACCAAACAGGATATCGCCGAATCCAGCAGCCGTTACGCTCAGGGCGGTATCGCCGCGGTTACCGACCGGGAAGATTCGTTCCAGGACCATATCCGGGATACCCTGCGGACCGGAGACGGCCTTTGCCGTCCGGAGGTGGTCGAGATGGTGGTCAACAGCGCCCCGGACCGGATCCGGGAACTGATCGATCTGGGGGTCAGCTTTACTAAGAGCCGGCAGAACCGAAAGGAGTACGATTTGGGCCGCGAGGGAGGGCACTCCCGGCGGAGGGTACTCCACGCCGCCGATCAGACCGGCGCGGAGATAGAAAAATGTCTGGTCAACGCCGTCCGAAGCGACCGCCGGATCAAGGTTTACGAGAATCATATCGCGGTCAACCTCATTACCACTATCAATCCTTCCGACCGGAAGATAAGATGCTGGGGCGCATATGTCCTGGACAGCAAGAGCGGGCGGGTAAAGACATTCCTGGCTCATACCACCATCCTCGCCACCGGCGGGGCCGCCAAGGTTTATCTCTATACCAGCAACCCGGATACCACCGCCGGCGATGGGGTTGCCATGGCTTACCGCGCGGGGGCGAGAATCGCCAATATGGAGTTCATGCAGTTCCATCCCACCTGCCTTTTTCACCCGGAAGCAAAATCATTCTTGATCTCGGAAGCTGTCCGGGGAGAGGGCGGCATTCTCAAGACCGCCGCCGGGCGCCCTTTCATGCACCGTTACCACCGGATGAAGAGCCTGGCCCCCCGGGATATCACCGCCCGGGCGATCGACACCGAGATGAAAAAGAGCGGAGATGATTACGTCCTGCTGGATATCACCCACCAGCCCGCCGCGTTTATCAAGAAACGTTTCCCCCACATCTACCGGGAGTGCCGGCAGTTCGGTTTTGATATGACCAGGATTCCGATCCCGGTCGTCCCGGCCGCCCATTACTCCTGCGGGGGAGTACAGACCGACGACCGGGGCCGCACCACCATACCGGGCCTCCTGGCGATCGGCGAGGTCGCCCACACCGGACTTCACGGAGCGAACCGCCTGGCGAGCAACTCTCTACTGGAAGCACTGGTCTTCGCCGACCGGGCGGCGGAACTGGTCTGTTCCGAGAGCCCCCCCCCCTTGTCCATTCCCCAACTTCCCTCCTGGAAGATCGGCCACGCGGTCGACGCCCACGAGGCGGTCATGGTGGCCCATAACTGGGACGAGATCCGGCGGCTGATGTGGAACTACGTGGGAATCGTCCGCTCCGACAAACGTCTGGCCCGGGCGAAGCGACGGATCCGCAACCTGAAGAAGGAAATTAACCAGTACTACTGGGACTTCATTATCACGGCCGACTTGATTGAACTGAGGAATATCGCCACCGTCGCCGAGTTGATTATTTACTCCGCCTCAAAGCGAAAAGAAAGCCGGGGGCTTCATTACAGCCTTGATTATCCCGAAAAGGACGACCGTCACTTCCGCAGAGATACCATCCTCAAGTTACCACGCAAACACAGTGGAAATAATTCACTTTAAAAACCTTCTTTATTCTGATTATATCAGAGCCTCTGAAAAAACCGGGATAACCTTCAAACATAAAAACAGGATTACATAGAGGAGAAACAGCAATGACCAAAGAAAAGAAAGAGATGGAAGAGACCACTGATCAAACTCAAACTACGCCGACTGATAAAGAAGCTCCAGTAGTTGAAGAAGCAGCCCCGAAGGAAGAAGAAGCCCCGGCGAAGGAAGAAGAAGCCCCGGCGAAGGAAGAAGAAGCCCCGGCGAAGGAAGAAGCAACCCGGGCGGAAGAAGAAGCGGCCCCGGCGAAGGAAGAAGCGGCCCCGGCGGAAGAAGAAACGGCCCCGGCGGAAGAAGAAACGGCCCCGGCGGGGGAAGAAACAGCCCCAGCGAAGGAAGAAGCGGCCCCGGCGAAGGAAGAAGCAGCTCCGGCGAAGGAAGAAGCAGCCCCAGCGGCAGAAACAACTGCCGTGGCAGCAGGAGAAGAGGAAGTTGCTCCGTCCGAGGAAGGTGGAGAAGAGGTGGAAGAGGAGCCGGAAGCCACGCCGAACAAGAAGATTCGCCTGATGTCCCTCCAGGAAGTCGAGAAGAAGCTGGCCCGCTCCCGGCTGAAGATGGGCGGCGACACTTCCGTCTATGTGAAGCACCTCCTGGCCCGCAAAGCTGAACTAAAAGCCGGCCCGGGTGGCAGTTCGCCAGATGTTATTGATGATCAGTAATCCGTATAGTGTGGTGCTGCTTATTACCCATTTCAGGTAATACCTGAAATGGGTAATAACAGTCTTGTCAATGCCGGCTCACTTCCACGGCCCCGATTATCACGGCCAGCATAATCAACGTAATCACGATCGCCACCGTCTCGTTCGACTCCAACGACTCGGTGATCCCTTCTCTCCCCCCGGCGTAGAAGCAACCGGGTGCTGATAAAGCCACCCGCTCAACTTCCGGTGGAAATAGGAAATTTAGGATCTCTTCGGCGTGTCTCCGGGTAATCCCCTTTGTCATCAGGTTGTCGATGGCGTGGAGTCTTATCGCCTTGCTGTCCCGGTCGGGACAGCAGGTCCGTGATGTCAGCAATGCCGCCCGGCTCGGGGCGGGAAAGAGGGCCAGGGGAGAGAAAACCATCAAGGCAAATAGAACCTTCCAGGCGAGAACTTTCTTTTTCATGGAACACGTTTCTCCTGCATAGCATACTTTAAATTCATGTAATTAATACGTATAATGCCGTAATTAGTTCAATAGCGCAACCAATTCAGCATGAATCCTGCGGTTGGTGGCCACGACCGCTCCCTGGTGGATATCGAACGCTTCTCCCTTAAAGTCGCTCACGCTTCCGCCCGCTTCTTCCACCAGCAACCGACCGGCGGCGGTATCCCATGGCTTCAATCCGAACTCCCAAAAGCCATCCAGGCGCCCCGCCGCGACATAGGCCAGGTCCCGGGCCGCAGAACCATCCCGCCGGATCCCTTGAACCCGGGGAAGAAGCCGGGCCGCGAGCGAGAGGGCCCGGCCCCGTAAAGCCCGGTCATAAGGAAAACCGGTTGCCAGGAGTGATTCGGAGAGTGTCTCCACCGATGAGACCGTGATGGGGCATCCATTCAGTTGTGCCCCTTCTCCCCGGACAGCCTGGAATAATTCATCCCGGGTTGGATCGTAGACGATCCCCAGGATGATCTCAGATTGACACTCCAGGGCCACTGAGATTGAATAACAGGGATATCCATGGACAAAGTTGGTGGTGCCGTCGATCGGATCAATCCACCAGACATAATCCGACTCCCCTTTTTTCCTGCCGCTCTCTTCCGCCGCAATCCGGTGCTCTGGAAAGGCCCGGGAAAGCTGCGCGATAATCTCCTTCTCCGCGGCCAGATCAACCTCCGTGACCAGATCGGTCGCCCCCTTATGGTCCACCCGGAAGACGGTGTCAATATTTTCACGAACAATTCTCCCGGCGGAGCGAACCGCACTCAGCGCCGTCTCCAGAAAGGTATTATCGGTTGTCCCCGCTTCCGTCTTCATGGTTTAATAACTATACTCCGAGGCGGTATTTTTTTAAGGGGATCCTCCCGATCCGTCGCCCGAAATTCGGATCGGGAATGAACAGGTAATAATATTATAACAGGAGAAGATCATGGTTACCATCGATGACTTTAAAAAACTTAATCTGGTTGTGGCAACGGTCAGACGCGTTGAGGTTCACCCTGAAGCGGACCGCCTTTATCTCCTCACGGTTGATCTCGGAAGAGAAGAGCGGACACTGGTTGCCGGAATCAAAAAATATTACCGGCCGGAAGAACTGGAAGGGAAGCAGCTGGTGGTGGTGGAGAACCTGGAGCCCGCCACCATCCGCGGGGTGGAGAGCCGGGGTATGATCCTGGCTGCCCAGTATGGAGAGACACTCTCCGTCCTGGTGATGGACCGGGCGATCGCACCGGGCGCCGTGGTGAGTTAGTTCAGCGGCTTGAGTTCGGGGAGGACAAACTTCCCCCCCTTCTGGACGAGCTTGCCGTCCAGATAGATCTCTCCGTCCTTCATGATCCGGACCAGATCCCAGTGGATGGCGGAGCTGTTCCCGTTATCACACTCCCGGTATGCCTTCCCCGGGGTGAGGTGAATGGAGCCGGCGATCTTCTCATCGAAGAGGGTGGAGAGGATCGGGCGGCGGATCTTCTTGTTCAAGCCGAAGGCGAACTCCCCGATAAATCGGGCTCCCCGGTCCGTATTTAACAGGGTCTCCAGGTGCTCCTCCCCCTGGTCAGCGCGAGCCGCAACAATCTTACCCTTCTTGAACTCAAAGTAGACGCCGGAGAAAAACTTCCCCTGGTAGAGGGAAGGAACATTATAACGTATATGCCCCTCCGCGGAATGGAGGAGCGGAGCGGTGAAGACCTCTCCGTCGGGCATGTTCCTTTTGCCGTCACACTTGATAGCAGGCATCCCGACGATGGAGAGGGTTATATCGGTATCGGGAGCGACCAGCCGGACGGTTTTGGTTCTGCCCAGCAGCAGCTTTAACTTCTGCTGTCGGCTCGATTCCTTCCTCCAGTCGATATTGCAGGCCCGGAAGTAAAAATCTTCGAAATCCTCAAAGCTCATCCCGGCGTCCTGAGCCTGGCTATGAGTGGGATACCGGGTGATCACCCACCGGGTGTGGTCAACCCGCCGGGCTTGAATCGGTTTAAGCAGCCGCTGACGGGCACTCAGGATCTCCCCGGGGATCGCGCTCAGGGTCTTGTTGTTCCAGGGGGACCCGACCCCGATATAGGCGTTCACCGACTTCATGAATTGAAGCTCATGGACGGGGAAATAGTGCAGTTGCTGAGGGTGAGCCCGACGATAAAAGTTAAAAGCAAGGTCGGAGTTCGCATAGTTTAACTTCACATATTTCGCTCCGCGCTCCAGACAGGCAGTCTGTATCTCACGGATGAACTCCAGCGGCGTACCGTCGGAATATTCCACCAGCACGATATCACCTTTCTTCACTTCCGCTGAATAATCCACCAGGATCCGGGCCAATCTTACTTGTCGTCTATCTTTCATTGTTAAACCTTTTTCTCCTTATAACGTTTCAGGTATAATAACATAATATCCCAATCTTTATTCGGCCATTACTGATTACTTTAACTTGTTCACAAGAACTTAGCCCTCACTTCGGGCAACTTATTTAACCGCGGATTTAGCGGATTATGCTGATTTAAAGAAAAAATAATCTCCGTCAGACCAGGCGGCTCTGCCGGACTGGCATTTAATCCGCGGTTTATTGTCCCGATATCTTAATTATTTTAGAAGATAATGAAATCGGGATTCCGATTATTTCGGGAAAATTCCGAAGCAGTCAGTTAACTGCCCGTAAAACGGGCGGACTTAAATTATAGGGAAGGAAGACGAAAATGAAAACGACATTTATCTGCATGATCGCCGCGGTGACGGTCTGCGCCGCGGCGGCTCTCTTCTACGGGCCTGGCAGTGCCGATGCGGCGGACCGGGTCTGGGTGCCGGAACACACACTGGCCAACGCTACGGTCATTCCGGGACATTGGCGCCCGGCCAGAAAACCCGGTTTCGTCTGGGTCGCCGGGCGGCTGGACGGGGCCTTGTGGGTTCCGGGGTACTGGAATCCGGTCGGATCCACTCCAGTGGGCAAGATCTGGGTTAAAGGAAACTGGAGGGACGGGAAATGGCACACCGGACGCTGGGCCCCCCACGGAAAGGGGAAGTGGGCCCCCGGTCATTACAGCCCCAAGGGAAGATGGATCCCGGGCCATTACCGCTAAGTTGCCACGGTGTAAAACTCCCGAAGTTAAGTTCCTCCAAATTCGATTTTTATCTCCACGATCTCCGGAATATTGCCGATCCGGACGGGGGGGCCCCAGGTCCCCGCGCCGCTGGAGACATAGACCTGGGTCTCTCCCTGGCGTACATATCCCCAACTCACCGGGTAAAAGATGCCTGTGAGCAGATTGAGTGGGAAGAGCTGGCCGTGATGCGTGTGGCCGCAGAGGAGGAGATCGACCCCTTCCTCCACCGCTTCATCGATCCGGGCCGGCCGATGGTCCATTAGAATTATGGGACAGCCGGGATCCAACCCGCGCAAAACAGAACGGAGACTTCTCTTTTCCCCGCCTCTTCGAATGCTACTGAGGTCCTCCCTCCCGGCCAAATAGAAACTATTGTTTATCTTGATTACCCGGTCCCGAAGAAAAGTAATGCCGACTCCCGAAAGATAAGACACCGACTCCTCCTCCCCGGTAATATACTCATGATTGCCGGTGACCGCATAGACTCCGAGGGGAGCCCGGATCCGGGAAAGTAACCTCCCGCACCCCATCTCATCTATCTCCCGGATATCCATATCCACGATATCACCGACCAGCAGTACCAGATCGGGTTTCAGACTGTTTACTTGAAAGATGGCTCGCTTTAAAAACGCACTGTTCACCGTCACCCCCAGGTGAAGATCGGAGAGGAATACCAGGTTCAATCTTTTCATGTTTCCGCAGGATTGTCTTAACCGCAGACGCAGCGTCGTCACCTGGAGATCCCGGGCATTCAAGTAGCCGGCCCATAGCAGGATGATTACCCCTACCGCCACTATCACCGGCCCATACCGACGGATTGATCGGGGTAGATGGTGGCGACCGGCAGGAAAGAGATGAAGAAGACGGGCCGCCAGCCGGACCAGATCGATCAGGAGCAGGATAATCGTCGTATAGAATAAAAAGCCGATCCACCACGAGCCGGTCCAGTGGAGTGCCGCTACCAGTCCGGGGGTGAGAATGGGTTTGCTGAGTTCTGCCCCCAGGTAACTGAAATAGAGGATTAAGAAGACAACCGCGAGCGCGCCCCGATAGCCGCGGCCCTTCGGAAACACGAGCCGAAACCGTAAATAAAGGTAGATATTAGCCAGGGTGTAGAGTGCAAGAACTATATATACTATTATAGGCATGGGCGTTATCGAGAGTGAGCTAAAATATTCTAAAGTGATTAAATCCCGAATTTACCAGTTTAACATGAAGATCCGGAAGTGCACCCTTGTTTTCAATCTTGACCCGGCCGGCCCCTACGACTATATTCAGGATATCTAAATCTTTGATCTTGATCTTTAACACGAAGAAAAAGAATAGATCAGATAATAATGTCCGCTCCCATTATCATCTCAACGCCGCTCTCTGAATCCGACATTGCCTCACTGCGAATCGGGGACTCAGTCTTGCTCCAGGGTACAATCTACGCCGCCCGAGATGCGGCCCACAAGCGCTTCATGAATCTTCTTCAAGCCAGGAGAGAACTGCCAATCGATCTCCGGGGTCAGATTATTTACTATACCGGGCCCGCTCCGGCCCGGCCGGGGGAGGTGATCGGGCCGGCCGGACCGACCACTTCATATCGGATGGACCCTTATACAGTTCCGCTGCTCCAGGCCGGCTTGAAAGGAATGATCGGGAAAGGCCCCCGGGGAAAGTCTATTATTAAGGCAATAGAGAAGTACAGTGCCGTTTACTTTGCCGCAACCGGTGGGACCGCGGTTCTTCTTTCCCGACAGATAAAAAAAGCGGAGATAGGCGCTTATGAAGATCTGGGTCCGGAAGCGGTCCTCCGACTGGAAGTGGAAGACTTCCCGGTGATCGTGGCAATCGACTGCCGGGGTCGTGATCTTTACCGGGAAGGCGTGGAAAAATACAGAATATAAATTTGCGACAGGAGGGAGCTAAGTTCCTGTATCGGAATTTAAATAAAACTATTGAATAGGCAACATTTTATAGGAATTAGGTAAACCAATCCCTATTACCTAATCCCTATTACCCAAATTTGCCCCGCCAGGGGCGGAGCTAATTTATATGATTCATATTTACACCGGTAACGGAAAAGGAAAGACCACAGCAGCCATCGGTCTCGCTCTCCGGGTCCTGGGATGGGGAAAGCGAGTTCGCCTGATCCAGTTTCTAAAACAGAGCCCTTCCGGGGAATTGGTCGCTTTAGCCCGTTTTGAGAACTGCCAATTGCGGCAATTCGGTTCCCACGAGTTCATAACCCGGGAGACCGCTAAAGCAAGCGATCGAAAGAGGGCCGAAGAAGGTCTTTCCTGGGCGGAGGAGGCAATCCACGAAAAAGCCGCCGATCTGATTATCCTGGACGAGATCAATGTCGCGCTCGACATGAATCTGCTCAGTATCGACCGGGTCCGGGATCTGATCGCGATCTGCCCAACAGAGATCGAGCTGGTCCTGACCGGAAGAGGCTGTCCTCCCGAGATCAGTTCTTTGGCCGATTATGTCAGCGAGATCAGAGAGGTTAAACATCCCTATCAGGAAGGAATACAGGCTCGAAAGGGGATTGAATTTTAATTGTAACGGGTTTAACACTTCTTCCTTGCCTGATCGTTATACCTTTGATAACTTCCTGCTCCAGAATTTTCAGCCTGAGGAGTTCCGCCTTTGGCGCACAATGAAAAGATTTTGCTTTCCGCGCCAATACAATCGGAAAAGCAAAAATGTTAAGAAGGAGGCAGCAAAATGGTTAAGATGTATTATGATAAGGACGCAGACCTGGAGATCTTCAAAGGAAAGAAGATCGCGGTCATCGGTTACGGGAGTCAGGGGCACGCCCAGGCCCAGAATCTGCGGGACAGCGGCGTTGACGTTATCGTCTCCGAACTGCCGGGGACTGAGAATTACGATCTGGCCGTAAAGAACGGGTTTGAACCCCGGCTGGCCGAAGATGCGGCTAAAGAAGCCGATATCATCCATATGCTGGTCCCGGATGAGGTCCAGGCCGCTATCTACCGTTCCTGCATCGCCCCGGAGATGAAAAAAGGGAAAGCCCTGGCCTTCTCACACGGCTTTAACATCCACTTCGGGCAGATCGTCCCCCCCCCGGAAGTAGATGTTTACATGGTCGCCCCCAAGGGACCGGGCCACTTGGTAAGGGAGACATTTGTTGAAGGAAGCGGAGTTCCGTGCTTGATCGCGATCTATCAAGACATCAGCGGCCGAACTAAAGACCTGGCTCTGGCCCACGCTCGGGGAATCGGCGGAACCCGCGCCGGTGTCATCGAGACCACCTTCGCCGAAGAGACCGAGACCGATCTCTTCGGCGAGCAGGCGGTACTCTGTGGAGGTCTGACCGAACTGGTCCGGGCCGGGTTTGAGACCCTGGTTGAGGCCGGTTATCAGCCGGAGATCGCTTATTTCGAGTGTCTTCATGAACTCAAACTGATCACCGACCTGATGAACAAGAATGGGATTGCGGGCATGCGGTACTCGATCAGTAATACCGCGGAGTATGGCGACCTCACCCGCGGAAAACGGATCATCAATGAAGAGACCCGAAAGGAGATGAAGAAGATGCTGGCCGAGATCCAGTCCGGTGAGTTCGCCCGGGAGTGGATTTTAGAGAACCGGGCCGGTCGCCCGGTCTTCAACGCTCTGGCCCGGAGCCAGAAGAATCACCTGATCGAACAGGTGGGAGAAAAGCTACGGTCGATGATGAGCTGGCTTAAGTAAGCGGTTCTCCGTCATTCAGTGTGGTCAGTCGAAGAAAATACCGGGAAAAAATTAAATATGATTAGAATCATATTCAGTAAGTTCTGTCTTATAATCATCCCGGCGATCATTACTTGCGCCTGTGCTCGCTCCACCGCACTGCTGAGAGGAGATGAAGCACAAAAATACCTGGCCCAAAACGATCACCTGATCGCTCCCGGCTATTATACCTTCGGGGCGGTCAGAAACCGGCAGGCTGATGTGATCATGGTCGCGGTATTCAACCGTGACCGGGGAGAGAAGAATGACGGAAACTTTCAGTTTTTGAAGAGGGAGAAGAGCATGGGATATCATTCTTCCTCGAACCCCTTTAACGTCATCCTTCTCAACTCCCCTGATGGAGAGCGGGGGATCGAGCCGACAAACGAAACCCTGGGGGAGATCCGGAAGAATAATCTCTCCCCAACCATTATCCTGAATTCAGAGGGCGAAGAGGAGGCGATAGTTTACCAACCGGCCGGACAGATGATAGCGGCGTTTGTTCGGCCTAACGACGAGGTTCGCCTGGAGTTCGGACGTCGGATTCAGAGCGAGGGCGATATAATCTATTCATTCAATATCGGGCAGTCATTTAAATCATCAAAAAAACTCACCCCGCAGAGGGAGAGAAAAAAGGAGAAAGAAGAGATGAGTGAGATTAAAGTAGGTGACCTGGTCCGGTGGAAGACCGGCAGCAAAATCCGGGTGGGCGTGGTCAAGGAGACCAACCCGGATGGGACTTCGATCATAAACATCCCCACCACCGATGGTTCCCGGGAAGAGAAGATCAAGACCGAGCGGCTGGAAGTTATCACCTCAACCATCGAGTCCGACAACGATTAAAGATGCTGATCAGCGTAATCGGCGGCAACCGAGCCTCGCGTGAGATGCTGCGGGAGGCCGAGGAACTCGGCCGCGGTCTGGCCCGGCGCGGGCTGACGGTGGTCTGCGGTGGACTGGGTGGGGTTATGGAGGCGGTCTGCCGTGGCGCCAAGACCGCCGGGGGCTGTACCGTGGGCATCCTCCCGGGAAGCAGGGCGGAGGCGGCCAATGCTCACGTGGATATCCCCATCCCCACCGGGATCGGCCTGGCCCGGAATGCGATCGTAGCGCTGGCGGGAGAAGCCGTCATTGCCATTGACGGCAGTCACGGGACGCTGACCGAGATCGCGTACGCTCTCAATTTCGGCAAACCGGTGATCGGCATCCAGACCTGGGATATTCGGGGGATGCGCCCGGCATCCAACGCAGAGAGCGCCCTCCGGATTCTTGATGAACTTCTCTCTCTGCCACCCCGGCCCATTATTTGAACCGCAGATATGAGTTCACTTAAAGCTTACCAAGATTCAGAAGCGGCAAGTCCCTCAACCTATTTCGCCAAAGCGCTCTTTCGCCAGATCCCCTTCCGGGCAGACCGGGCCGACTCCTCGGCCCGGGAGAGACGTTCAGAGTAGGACAGCTCGCCGGCTTCTTTCCGGAGGCGAGCCAGCCCCCGCTCGAGCAAGGCGATATTCAGCATCTTCTCCCCGTCAAAGACATAGGCCCGGGCCTCGCCGTCTTCCGGGGGTAGCCACTCTTCAAACTCCAGGCGGACTGTCTTATTCCGGGCCAAAAACTTGTTGAAGTTCAGGGCCTGCAACGCCAGTGGATCGATCGGGCCTCCCTTCCGGGACGGTAACCGGGGAACATCCAAGCCCAGGTAGTGGATCGTCCACAGCTCCTCCCCCACCTTCACCGTAATTATCCCGCCTTCCAGGACTTCCTTCACCTCACCCTCCCGGGAGACGGTGGCGGCCTTCCGGGCGGTCTCCGCCCGGCGAGAAGCCCTCCGGCCCTGGAAGAAGTGCCGTATCTTTTCCTCGGTGATCAAGTCCGTAAAGACCAGGACCATAACCAGACCCCAGATAACGAACCCCGCGGCGATGGCGATGCTGAATTTAGTTCTTTTCGGACGGCTCCAGTCGGCCCTGGTTATCTTGGCCCCCTTCATCAGCCTTCTCCTCTCCGCCTGCTCCTGCTGGGCAATCTTGATCATGATCCGGTAGGTATCGGTCTCTTCATTTACCGGATACGCCCAGCTGCTCTCCTCCAGTTGAATCCTGAGCTCCCCCTCCAGCTTACCCAATCCCGCCCGATGAAAGATATACTGCTGGCCTTTCTCCAGATCTTTAATGCCGGAGGAGGTCCAGAGCGTGAACTGAATAATCCCTGTCTCATCTTCCAGCCTTCCTTCCCGGGCAACCAGTTCGCGGGGGGACGGACGGAGCGAGATAACCCGCGCCTTGATGGTGACCGGGACCCGGTCCGGATTTAACTGTCGGATTGAAATTAACTGCGCCATCTGTTTTTTCTGCGAAAAAACAAGAGCTATAAAGTAGAGATCTTCAGTCTCTACTTTATATTATATCATTGAAAAATGTAAAACGTCAAGCATTGGTATGATTCACTTTATGCTTAAGTGGGTCCTTCAGCTATAAAAAAAGGCCCGGGTCGTGACCCTGGCCTTTTTTAGTAGCGGGGAGAGGATTTGAACCTCTGACCTTCGGGTTATGAGCCCGACGAGCTACCTGACTGCTCCACCCCGCATCGTGTGATATAAGATAGTATATTGCCAGTACGACGTCAAGTATCAATCCGAAAATAAAGCTTTGTGGTTCAGGCCGTCTCATTATATCCTAAAGTTTTGTGAACCCTGATAGTCGTGGCGGTGAAAAAATTTTAACATGAAATCAGCAGTTCGCACAGCCGTCCATCTCCTTCTGCTCGTCCTGATCGGGGCGATCATTTATCGGTACGCTTTCTCGGCCTCATTTCATCTTGATGACGGACCTTCCATCCGCGACAACGTCGTTCTCCGCCGTCTCGACCCTGAAGCCATCTTCAACTACTGGCCGACCCGTTTTTTTACCTACTTGAGTCTGGCGGCAAACTTCCATTTTTCCGCCCTCAAACCCTTTGCCTATCACCTGAGTAATATCGTCCTTCACCTCTTTAACGCCCTGGTGGTTTACTTCCTCCTTCGCCGATTGCTGGGGAAAGGCGACCGAGGTGCGGCCCTGATCGGCGCTCTGATCTTTCTCTCCCATCCCCTCCAAACCCAGGCCGTGACCTATGTCATCCAGCGGACTACCTCACTCGCCGCCGGTTTCTACCTGCTCTCGATTCTTTTTTATCTAAAATGCTTTCAGAAAAAAAAGAATAACGTTGAGCATGACGCAAAGAATCCAACGAATGATAATCATTTTTACTTCATCTTCTACCTCCTTTCTCTGCTGTTCGCGGTCTGCGCCATGTTTACTAAGGAGTTCACGATCACCATCCCCCTGACGCTGGTTCTGGTCGAGTATCTGCTCTTACGTGATATTCCAACGCTGAGGCCGGGGCGGATTATCCGGCTCCTGCCGTTTCTGATCGCTCTTCTGGTCATCCCGGCCGTTATCCGGTTAAACAGCGACAACCCCCATTTCAACGACTCGGGGCAGGTTGAATGGCTGAGGGAAGCGGGGCTCATGAATGAGACCGCCCCCGGGCACGGGGAGTCGCCCCGCCTCTACCTCCTCACCCAGTCCCGGGTCTTCATCACCTACCTCCGCCTTCTGGTCCTCCCTGTTAACCAGCAGGTCGATTACGACTATCCTAAGATTTATTCTCTCTTTGAACCGGGAGTTGTTGTTTATCTGGCAACGATTATCTCTCTTGTCATTATCGCTCTGTACTGCTGTAAGAGAAAAAATCTTATTGTGGCCGGCTTCGGCATCTGGTGGTTCATCATCATCCTTCTGCCGGAATCGAGTATAATTCCGATCATCGATGTTGTCGTCGAGCACCGGCTCTACCTCCCGCTCTTCGGGGCGGTCCTGGTCTTCGCTTCCTTCTACCGCACCCTCTCCCGGCTCCGGAGAGCCCGCTTTCTCCTCGTCGCCGCGATCATATTTTTCTTCAGCTGGCTCACCTACCACCGAAACCAAGTCTGGAGGAATCCGGTCACACTCTGGGAGGATAATGTTCTGAAGGCGCCGGGCCGCGCCCGGGTCCACGGCAATCTGGGGAAGGCCTATCTCGACCGGGGACGTTATGAGCGGGCGGCAAGCGAGTTCAGAACCCTGATCGAGATCGATCCCACCTTCACCTCCGCCTATAACAACCTGGCCGTCATCTATATCGACCATCTCAAGGATTATCGGATCGCCGAAAAATACATTGCGGCTTCCCTGGCTTTATTCCCTGATTACCCGGCCGGTTATGTCAACCGGGGGGTGATCCATCTCAACAACCACCGGCTCCGGGCGGCGATCAAGAACTTTGAAAAAGCGCTGGAGCTGGACCCGAAAAATCTTCTCGCCTACTACAACCTGGGAGCCTGCTACATCAACCTGGGAGATCTCTACTCGCGGGAAGCAAGGTCGCTCCGCTCGGTAAAAAGAGAAGAAAAAGCGCGTGAGAAAGAAGCGGCGGCTCACGCCGAGTACATCCGGGCGGAGGAGTTCCTGCAGCGGGGTCTTTCCATCTGGCCGGAAGATCCCCGGTTCTACACCCTCCTGGCCCGGCTCTACAAAGGCCGGGGGGAGATGGAAAAAGCCGACGCCTTCTTCAAAAAGGCCCGGTCGCTTAAGAAGTAATCTCTTTAGACCAGTTCCAACCTTATTATACTGACCCCTCAGATGATTCCCAGGGATTCGGCGGGGAGCCAGCCGGACTTGCCGTCCGGAAGCGAGATCTGAAGCCAGCCATCCTTCTTCCGGACAACTCTTACTTCCGTCCCCTCGTGAAGCTCGAAAGCGGCCGCGTCAGTCTCTTTTGGTCCATAACGGATGGTAGCCGTGGGGTCGAGGATGATCGCCCGGGGGGTATGGTAGTAATTATAAGCGACCACGCTCACAATGACACTGAGCGCCAGGAGGAACCCGAGCGTCTTCCAGACCGGGGGCGATATCTTCTTCAAGGGTTTAATCATCAGTACCGCGATCAGCCAGAGCACGGTCAGGAAATAAAAGGCCGAACTGATCCCGATCCAGACCCCGATAGGAAACTGAAGGATCACCGCCCGCTTGACCCGGGTCCATAAAGAAAGAGGAAGGGCGGCGATATCATCCCGGAGGGCTTCCCGGGCGTACTCCAGGTTTTTGTTGATCTCGGGATCTTGAGGCGAGAGATTCCAGGCCTTCCGGTAGTTCAGTATCGCCCGGCCCAGGTTGCCGGTTTTGAAGTAGGCATTGGCCAGGTTGTAATAAAGCGGGCCGCTCTCCCAGCCTTCCCGGAGAATCCGGCGGTACTCGTCAGCCGCTTCCGTGTATCTCCCCTGTGCATAAAGGGCATTGGCCTGGCGGAAGAGCGAGGGGACTTCCTCTTCCGAGCTATCCCCCCGTGCCGCGGGAATGAAACTCAAGAATATAGCGACAGCTGTCAGGACGTTCTTATTCATCGTATTTTATTTTAACCTTCTCCAGATCGCCGATCAGTTTCTCCACCCGGCGGAGAAAAGATTCCATCTCCTTTTTATCCGCCGAGGACCCGGCAAAGCGAGCCAGGTCAAAAGCCGCGAAACAGGACTCAATCTCATTTATCATCTCCGATCCCACGTCCGCCGCCGATAACTTTTCGCTCACCACCATGCTTGAGACCGCTCCGGACGGAAGGCCGAACTTATCCCCCAGATAGCGGTTAAACGCCCGGTGAATTTCACCGTAATATTTCTCCGCGTCGCCGGCCCTGAGATGAGCCCGGGCTGTTTTGAACCGCTTGCGCGCGGACCGGGAGGCGCCCACCTGCCGGGCGTAGGCGACGTCGGACCGGAGTTTCTCTCTGCGTGACTGGACACCCCAGACTGAAATGAGAAGCGCCAGGAAGATCACCGGAAACGTCCAGTACAGGGGCCTCTGATAATAGAATCGGCCGGCAGGTGTCAGGTGCCCGGGATTATCCTTAATATATAGAATGTCCTTCTTTAGAATTCGGATCCGCTCCCTCCCGGCACCGGAGGCCATACTTTCCACCAGAGAGAGCGGCCCCTGATCCGGCGCGGCCTCAACCGTGATCGGGATCGTCTTAGCCGTTATCGTCCGATACGCGCCGGACGCGGGATTGAAGTAGCTGAATGATACAGGGGGTATCTCCTTCGGATCGACCGAGAGCGGGATAATAACCTGCTTGAAGATCTTCTCTCCGCCTACCCGCGCGCCAATAACTTTTCTTCTCGTCTCCACCTCGGGCACATATGTCTTGAATTCCTCCCCGCAGGGGATCTCCGGGATGGTGACCGTATCCAGATTGCCCGCCCCGGTGACCTTCATCGTGACTGTGATCGGCTCGCCAACCTTGACAATGGTCGGTTTGGCGGAGAGCTCAAATCCGAATTCACCTACCGCCCCCTTAAAATCACCGGGCCTGCCTTCCCGCGAGAGGGGTTTAATTATCAATTGGATCGGCTTTGAACGAAGAGCGAACGGCTGCCGCTCACCAAAGGGATCTCTGAAGAAGTCATCAAATAGACTCCCACTTCGGGAGCGACGGGGTACGATAATATCGCCTCTGAGTTCCGCCGGGCCGATCGTCACTTCTCCCGAACTTATGGGGAAGATCGCTTTCGACAGCTCCACCACATCATACCGCACCCCTCCCACAACCTTGCTGTAACTCTTCTGATCGTCAAGGTTCTCTTCCACGAACCCGATCGTGGGCGGCGGTGAATATTTAAGGTTAGCGATCCGCAGTCCCCGAAAAAAGAGCTTGAAGGTCAATGTTATCTGTTCATTAACATAGGCTTCTTTCTTATCAACCTCTGTCCTGACGAAGAGTGGACTGCCTGATTCCGGCGGAGGGCTCGCCTCCTTTCTCCGGCCGGAACTATCTGTGGTTTGATCCTGCGGCCGGGAGACGGCAATCGCCGAGGGCGGCAAGGAGCTCTTTACGACTATGACCTTGATCGGACGGGTGGTATAGCTCTTACCCCCGTGCGCCAGACGCGCGGAAGGGATGGTGAATGTTCCCGCCGAGATAGGCATCAGGGTATAGTCAATACTCTTACTGACCCGGGTCTGATTGTTGATTAAAGAGAACTGGGTGCTGACCGATCTACCAAGGAACTTGAAATCCGGGATATCGGGGAGGACCGGTTGGCCATCACGCGCTCCTTCGATAGTCAGTGTATAGATAAGTTGGTCCGAAAGGGAGATCTTATTCCGGTTAACCGCCGCCGAAAAAGAGACCTCATCAGCCCGACTAACCGCGGAAGTTAAGATAAAGAATACGATTAAAAAATATAGTAATCTGTGGTTCATCTTTAAAACTACAATTTTTTGAAGAAAAAATTGTATTACCAGTCCTTGATAACCTCCGGCGTCTCCCCCTCCCTCTGTTCCATCATCTCCCCCCGTTGATCCTCTTCTTCGGAGAGCATGGCGTCAAGGAGTCTCTCCACGTCTTCCTGGTTCATCTCCTGGGGCTGCTGCTGCTGCTGCTCTTGATTCTGTTCCTGATCTTGCTGTTGAGGCTGCTGCTCCTCTTCTTCCTTCCGTTCCTGCTGTTGGTCCTTCTGATCTTTATCTTCCTGCTCCTGTTCCTCTTTCTCTTTCTCCTTCTGATCCTTCTGCTTCTGTTCCTGCTTCTGTTCCTGCTGCTGTTGTTGTTCCTGTTCTTTCTGTTTCCAGCGGGCAAGTTCGTAGTTATACTTCGCGTCCGAATCCTCCGGGTTCAGTTTAAGAGATGCCTTATAGGCAGAGGCGGCACCATCAAAGTTTCCCTCCCGGAAGAGAGTATTGCCAAGGTTGTATCCGGACCGGGCGTTAAGCGTACGATTTTTGGATTCTATCGCTTTCTGGAAGAGCGAAGCCGCTTTTTCATAGTCACTCTTCTTGTACTGAACATCACCTATATTGTAATAAATATCGGACGAATCGGGAAGCTCTAACTGGGCCTCGTTATACTTGGTCAGGGCCTGGTCATACTTTCCCTCCTTGAAAAGCCGATTTCCCTCTTTAACCAGGGAACCCCCCGGATTCCCCAGGCCGAGATTAACCAGCACAAGAGCGGCAATCAGAAGATATAGGGTTCGATGTTGGATGTTGGATGTTCGACGTTCGATGTTCAAAATCGTTGGACGTTGGACGTTCATTCTTTTTCCCTCAATAAAAACCACCATCTCAACCCCTTCCACTTTCTCTCCCCCATAATCGATTCCAGCACCAGGAGAAGGAGGGCAACGGCCAGGGGCCACTGGAAACGGTGCTCATATACCTTCTTCCGGGTGCTTTCCAGTTCTTTCTTGTCCATCCTGGCAATCCGGTCCCGATATATCAACTCGAGCTCCAGGCCGGAGGTGGTCGCCCGGTGATAGGCCCCCCCGGTCTCCACCGCGATCTTCTGAAGTACCGCTTCGTCCAGCTTGCTGACCACGATATTCCCTTCCCGGTCCTTGAGATATGACGTCCCTTCCGGGGTGGTCAGCTTTATCGGTATCCCCTCGGGACTCCCGATCCCGATCGTGAAGATCTTTACCCCTTTCTTCTTCGCCTCCTCGGCGGCCGCCTGGTAATCGCCCGCCAGGTTCTCGCCGTCGGATATAATCAGGAGTGCCTTGTGCTTGCCCGGGCCCTCGCCAAAGGCCTCTATCGCCTTCAAGATGGCCGCGGAAATATCGGTCCCTCCCCGGGGGATGGTGGTTACGGAAAGATCGTTAACAAACATCCGGAAAGCGCCGTAATCGAGGGTGAGGGGACAAAGCGTAAATGCGCTCCCGGAGAAGGCGATCAAGCCGATCCGGTCCCCTTTCAAAAGGTGGGCCAGGTCCTCAATTTCACGTCGGGCCAGGGCCAGGCGGTTCGGTTTGACGTCATCAGCCAGCATACTCCTGGAAGTATCCACCGCGACAATCAGGTCGATTCCGAGCCTGGTAACGTCCTCCCAGTGGTAGCCCCACCGGGGCTGGAGAAGGGAGAAGAGCAGAAGCGCCGTAACCGCCAGGATCAAGACCGGCCGGGCGCTGACCTTGAAGTCACTCACCCCGATCCTCAACCGTTCCCAGAGGGGACGATCGGCGAACAGATTCTCGGCCTGCCGTTTGCGAAGCCATGCACAACGGAAGAGAATAGCCAAGATCGGGAGGAGCAGGAAGAGCCAGATCAGGTTAAGAGCGCCGAACCTCATGGAAGCCTCCGGAAACGGGTCTTTCTGAGCGTGATGTCGACCAGAAGAGAGAGCACCCCCAGAGCGATGAGATAAGGGAATAATTCGTTATATTCCGTATAGATGACCGTCTCTCCGGTGGTCTTCTCCAGTTCATCGATAGTAGCGAAGATTCTCTCCAGCATCTTCGTGTTCGAAGCCAGAAAATATTCGCCTTTCGTAGTCCGAGCGATCTCCTGGAGACTCGCGTCGTTGAGCGGAATCACGACTTGCTTATAGACAAACTGCCCGGTCCAGGGATCACGGACCGGATAGGGGACCGGACCCTTGCTCCCGATCCCGATCGTGTAGATCTTGATCTCCAATGTCTCGGCCATCTTAGCCGCGGTCTGAGGATCGATCTTCCCGGCATTGTTCTCACCGTCGGTCAGAAGGATTATGATCTTGCTCTTAGCTTCCGACTCCCGGAGCCGGTTCAGGCTGGTGGCGATAGCGGTCCCGATGGCGGTCCTATCCTCGATCATCCCGATTCGCACCTTGTCGAGGAGCTCCAGCAAAACGCCGTAATCAACCGTCAGGGGGCACTGGCTATAGGCCTGGCCGGCGAAGACCACCATTCCGATCCGGTCCCCGCTCCTCTCGCGGATAAAATCCGCGATCACTCGCTTGGCCACTTCCAGGCGGTTATAGCGTTTCCCCCCCCAGGTGAAATCCTCGGCCAGCATGCTGGTTGAGACATCCACGGTCAGTACAATATCTATCCCCTCCGTGGTGATCCGGGTCTCCCGCACGCCTTTCTGGGGGCGGCCCAGGGCCAGGACCAGAAAGATGATGGCCAGGCTCCGAAATACGGCCACGCTATGGCGGAAGACCACCGTCGGTGAGGGACCGATCTCTTTCAGAGTTCGGATCGAGCTGAATCGGATCGCCACTCCTTTCTGCTGCCGCCAGTAAAAGAATAGATAAATCGGAACCAGGAACAAGAGAAACAATAAAGCCGGATTGTGAAAGCTAAACCCCATTAATATTTTTCTCCGAAAAAATTTTAGTCTCATCCACGAGCCGGATGGCAGCTTCATAAACATCCTCTATCTGCTTCTCGGTGGGGCCGTAACGGGCGAACTTAACCTGGTCGCACTCGGCCAGGAAGTCACCTACCAGGTCCTGCTGCCTAATTGAGAGGTAATCAGTCGAAGCCATATCATTCAGAAACTCCTCGGTAGTCCGCTCCGGCGCCCGCAATCCAAAGCGGTTCTCCAGGTAATGACGAGCCGTGTCAGAGATCCGGGTATAATATTCCTTGATCAATCCCCGGGCGGGGAGGTTATCATCCTTGATCCGGTTCAACTGTTCATAGGCGATCTCATGGGCGGGACGGGGAGGCGGCGGCGGGATAATTTTCTCCTTCCTGATAAAAACCTTCTTTATCAAAAAAAAAGTCAGGGCGATAATGATAAGAAGGGCGGCTGTAGCGTACAACACCCACCGGTAAGAGACCGGCAGGGCGACCGGAGGCTTGATGGCTCTGATATCCGCTTCGGCCTTCGAAGGTTCGAGCAGGCTCTTGACGGTAATTCCCAGGGGGGGACTCTGCAGCTTCTCCTCCTCCCCATCGGGGAACCGTAATGTAACTTCTGCTCCGGGGAGCGTGAAGTCGCCTGTCTCGAACCCCTGGAGGAGGTACCGCCTCTCCCAAATCTTCTCATTCTCCCCCTTCCTCTCCCCCCCGCCGGCCTCCCCGATCTCAAAATCGCCGATCATCCCATCATCATAAAGAGGGAAGATAACTTCCACGGGCTTCTCCGCCACCACTTTCAGCGTGTAGCGGATCAGATCCCCGACCGTTACGACATCCCGGTCCAGAAAACTCTCCAGACGGGGAACTTCCTCCGCCCGGCCAATGGGCAGACCAAACCCGAAGAATAAAAACACAATCAATATAATAAATTTCTTCAATGCATCCTCCGCTCCCGGCGGTGGAAGAACCGCATCAGGGCCTGTACGTATGGGCGATCGGTGCTGACCCGAATGCAATCCACGTCGGTTGATCGGAAGATCCTGAGAATCTCATCTTCTACTTCCCGGCCTCTTTCCCGGTAAAGGTGACGGGTCCTCTCATCCCGGCTGTCAACCAGGATCTCTTCCCCGCTCTCCGCGTCCCGGAGACGGATCAGCCCGACCGGGGGCAGTTCCATCTCCCGGGGATCGCTGATCATGACTGAGATAATATCATGGCGTTTATTGGCGATCTTCAGGGCTTTGTCGTAGCCGGCGGTCTTGAAATCCGAGACCAGGAAGGTGACGGTCCGGCGGTGGGTGACCCGGTTCAGGTAGCCGAGGGCCAGCTCGATATCGGTTCCCTCGCCCTCCGGTTTGAAGTAGAGAAGCTCCCTGATCACCCGCAGGACATGGCGGCTTCCCTTGGCCGGGGGGACAAACTTCTCGATCCGGTCGGTGAAGATAATCAACCCCACCTTGTCCTTGTTCCGGATCGCGGAGAAGGCCAGGACCGCGCAGAGCTCCGCCGCCAGTTCACTTTTGAACTCTTGTCGGGTTCCGAACCGGCTGCTCGCGCTGGCGTCCACCAGAAGCATAACGGTGAGTTCCCGCTCTTCCACATACTTCTTTATAAACGGGCGCCCATAGCGGGCGGTCACGTTCCAGTCGATATCCCGAACCTCGTCGCCGGGCTGGTACTCCCGCACCTCGTCAAACTCCATCCCCCGCCCTTTAAAGACGCTCTGGTACTCTCCAGAGAAGACATCGCTGACTATCCGGTTGGTCCGGATCCGGATCCGCTGGATCTTCTTGATTATTTCTTTGGGAAGCATGGTATGTATAGTGACTGGGGACTGGTGATTGGTGACTGGGGACTGGTTTCTCAACAAAAAGTATAAATCAACTTATTCGCAAAATCTTAGATATCAACTTTGTTTCAAACGTTTGATTAAATTAGTAAGCATCTTTCCAATAATAATAATCTCTCCCTTCAATTCTTTATGTACTTCGGTATCAATGAGCCGTAATCTCCTTGCTATCTCAACTTGGGTGCCTACTTCAGATATAGATCCTCGAGAAATATACAGAAAATTTATAAAAGATTTTGTAGTTCCTTGCGCTGCTCCTTCTGCGATATTGCTGCTGACAGAGACTGTTGCTCTCCGCAGTTGAGAAGATAAACCAAATTTTTCTGAATCAGGAAATCCGGCGGTAATTCGATAAATTCGAACAGTTAAATCAATTGATCTCTTCCAAACCTCTAAATCCTCATGTGACCTCATACCAACCACTTAGGTTTTCCTTTGCTTTTGTATCCGACTAGTCAAAAACTAGTATAACTTTGCTATCCAGTCCCCAGTCACCAATCCCCAGTCCCCAGTCACCAATCCCCAGTCCCCAGTCACCAGTCCCCAGTCCCCAGTCACCAATCCCCAGTCCCCAGTCACCAGTCCCCAGTCCCCAGTCACCAATCCCCAGTCACCAGTCACCAGTCCCCAGTCACCATCAAGGCACTTCCACCTGATCAAAGATCTTCCGGATCAGGTCCTCGGAGGTGAGATCTTCCGCTTCCGCCTCGTAGCTGACGATCACCCGGTGCCGGAGGACATCCTGACCGATCGTCTTGACATCCTGGGGAGTTACATACCCTCTACCTTTGATAAAAGCGTAGGCCTTGGAAGCAACTGTTAGATAGATGGTAGCCCGGGGGGAAGCCCCGTACTGGATAAAATCCCCTATCTTAAGCCCGTACTGTTCCGGCTCCCGGGAGGCGAAGACCAGATCGAGGATGTAATCTTTGACTTTTTCGTCGATATAGATCATGTCCACGACCGAGCGGGCCTTGATAATCTCCTCCGGTTCGACAACCGGCTGAACCTGGAGTTCATAGTTGGTTACCGCCATCCGGTCCATGATCGCCTTCTCTTCCTTCTTATCAGGGTAATCCAGAACCAGCTTCAGCATGAAGCGGTCCACCTGAGCCTCCGGGAGTGGATAGGTCCCTTCCTGCTCGATCGGGTTCTGGGTAGCCATGACCATGAACGGCTCGGAGAGGGGAAAGGTCTCCCGGCCGATAGTGACCTGGCGTTCCTGCATCGCTTCCAGCAGCGCCGACTGGACCTTGGCCGGGGCCCGATTGATCTCATCGGCCAGAATGATATTAGAAAAGATCGGGCCTTTCTTGGTGGTGAACTCGCCGGTCTTCGGGTTGTAGACCAGGGTGCCGAGGAGGTCTGCCGGCAGAAGATCGGGCGTGAATTGGATCCTCTGATAAGAGGTATTGATGGCCCGGGCCAGGACCCGGACCGACATGCTCTTGGCCAGACCGGGAACACCTTCAATTAGAATATGCCCGTTGGCCAGTAAACCCAGCAAGAGCCGGTCGACCAGGTAAGTCTGTCCTACGATGACCTTGCCGATCTCCGCCCGAATCTTCTCAACAAACTCGCCGGCAACCTTAACTCTCTCGTTGATCTCCTGAATGTCAATGCTCATAATTCCGTTCTCCTTTGGTTTGCGATTGTTGTGATTCAATGAATGAATAGACTCGTTTTAAGATATCATCCGGTCCCCGGTTCTCCGCCCGGTAGCTTCCAAACCGGCTTTCTTCCAACACCTTCAGAATCCGGGCCAGTTCCGCTGCCGCTTCTTCCGAGAGGGCCGATGCCCTCTCTCCCTCCAGCACCTCACGAAAGCTTTCGGGCGAGATGGTTATGGTATATTTCTTCTCCAGGTAGTCGGCCAGTATCTTCCAGATCCCCTCCAGATATCCGTCGATATTCCCCTGGACTTTAAGCTTCCGGAGGTGGTCTAATTCCTTGAGACTCTCCGCTTCCAGATTTTTAACGTAATCCGCGATGACTTCGTTCGATTTATTTTTATAGCGTCGGATGGTCCACCTCACATAGACAACGATGATGATAACTGCCACCATTACCACTCCGATCGTGAGAAGAGCACTACCGATCGATGAGAAGAAGGCCACTCCTCCCGAGAAGATCGTTACCTCCAGTGGTTCGGTAGTTAACGAGTGTACCTCTTCCTCTCCGTGACGGTGGTAGAGAATCCGTACCACCCCTACCCGGGCGGTGCCCTTATCTTCCCCTTTAAGGGTAAAGAGGTATTCCCAAACCTGGTGCAGCTTCCCATCGGTTCGATAGACCACGCTTTTCTGGGCGGAGCCGGTCATTTCCAGACCCCGGAACTCCGGAGGCTGGGGAGGGAGAAATACAAACTCGGAGGCCTCACCGGCCCAGGCGGCGGATATCGTGAGGAGAATGGTGTCTCCGACTGCTACCCGGTCTTTATCGAGCGTGGCCGTAATCCGGGGAATAGTGCGGGCTGCGGCCGGACCGATGATGACGAAGAAAAGCAAGCCGGCCAACCCTAACATGGAAAATCCTCTTCTCTTCACGGACGTTCTCCCTTACCACCTTCGGACTTCTCTCCAACCACAACCGGGAACGTCATGATCTCCCCTTCCCTCATTATCTTCATGTCAATCGTCTCCCCGGCCGGCAAGAAGAGAATCATCTTCTGAAGGCTCCGCGGCGAATCGACCGGTTGGCCGTTCACGCTGCTAATGATATCTCCTCCCCGTAGGCCGGCCCGGGCGCCCGGACCATCCGGGGAGAGTTCAGTAACCGCCACCCCCTTTTTTCCAGTTAGAGCCTTCGGGTAAACACCGATCCAACCCCGGCTGAAACCTTTGTTTTTCGAAAGGTGGGCGATAACTTCCCTGGCCAGATCAATCGGGATGGCAAAGCCCACCCCATAGGCCTGGCTGTTCTGGAAGAATGACCCCGGAGATATTCCCGGGGAATCAGGAAAAGCGCGGTGAAAGCGGCGAATAAAGTCCCAGTCAAATTCAAACTCGCGGTACCCGGAAAAACTGGCCGCAATAATCCCGATCACCTCCCCCCGGGAGTTCAGGATCGGCCCGCCGCTGTCGCCCGGGTTAATCGGCGCGGTGATCTGCATAAGTTTCTCGTAGGGAGCGATCCCCAAGCCCGCGCGTCCCAACCCACTGACAATCCCCCAGGAGGCGCTGGTAGCCAGACCAAACGGCCGGCCCAGGGCGATCACCCAGGAGCCGCCCTGCGCCGCGGACGAGTTACCCAGGGAGAGACAGGGTAAGTCCTTCCCATCAACTTTCAGTAACGCGATATTGAAGTCCGGGGACTTTCCCAACACCCGGGCCGGGAGAACCCGGCCGTCTTCCAGAGCAACCGTAATCTGGCGGGCCCGGCCTATCACACTCTCCGTGGTTAAAATCTTCCCATCGGAACTGATAAGAAAACCGGCCCCGGTGGAGCGTCGTTTGCGACTCCCGAGATCACTCTTTAAAAACTCTTCAATCCAGGCCGGCAGTTCTTCTCCTTTCAGGTTATCCCACCAGTGGGGATAGACCGGCTCCGTGGTCACCGATACCACCGCCGGCCCGCAACGACGCACGATCTCTACTGTCTCCTTTTCCAGTTGGGAGATTAACGATCTCTCTTGGGTTATTCCGGGTCGTATGAAAATCGGGCCCAGGAGCAAGAGTGCCGCGGAAGTCACTATCAGTGTCTTATTCATTCAACCTCCTCATAAATTAGCCCGGTCCAACGGGGCAACTACAAAAATATAGTACAAAAATGCCGTAGCTATCAACCTTTTCGAAGATCCTGAGCAAAGCCGAAGGAAGGTCGACAGAAGCAAAACTCCCCCGTCAGAGACGGGAGAGTTAATGAAGGCCTACACTTCAAACCGGCCGCCACAACTCCCGGTGGCACCGGGAAGGATATAATCAGTACCGGCTCTTTCTCTTCCTCCAACGCTTCCGGACCGCCCGGAGATGTAATCAACCTCCGGTGCGTCCTTCCCGGCGGTCGGGCCGGCAATAGCCATGGCAAAATTCGCTGGACGACCGGCCCTTCTCCCCTCCATTGGCCGGAAAAAAGGTGATGGAGACTCCCGGAGCGAGATCCAGAGAACGAGAGCCGCGGCCGCGGCCCCTATGGCGGCATAAGAAAGAGGGTTGAACCGAAGCACGAATCGGGGGCGGGCGGGCCGGCCTTCGGCGGATATTCTCTCTCTCAGTCGCGGCCAGAATGAATCCCGATAAGCGGCTGGAGGCAACGGAACCGATTCGTCCTTCAAAAGCTCAAGCAGCCTCCGGGCCCGAGCCAGAGTATCCCGGCACCGGGGGCAGTCTTTAAGATGGGCGGAGTATAAATCAGCCGGTCGACCGGCCAGCCGACCGTCTAAAAAATCCCAGACATTTTTTTTAAATTGCTTGCAGAGCATAGCGTCACATCATTTATATCTCTACTCCAGCCAGTTGGCCAGTTGCTCGCGGAGTCGGCGGCGCGCGTAATGAAGTCGCGACCTGACGGTACCTTCCGAACAGGAGATAATCCCGGCGATATCATTATGAGGAATACCTTCAATATCGTGCATGACCACAACCGCCTTGTGCTTATCGGAGAGTGTCTCCAACGCCTGGCGGATATCACGTCTCAGCTCCTTTCGGGTCATCGCCCGGTCCCCCTTCTCCCCCTGGAGCCGGGCCGGGAGATACGGGCTCCCCTGGATATCCAGGATCTGAGGCTTAAGTTCCAGATGCTTATCTTCCCGAAGTTTCTTCCGGCGCGTAATAACCGTGTTGAGGGCAATCCGATAGAGCCAGGTGTAGAAACTCGACTTAAACCGGAACTTCTTGATATTCCGGTAGGTCTTCAGGAAGATCTCCTGGGCCAGATCGTCGGCGGCGGCTGGATTGCCGACCATACCGTAGGCAAGCGAGTAGATCTTCCCCTGGTACTTCCGCACCAGTTCTCCGAATGCTTCCCTGTCGCCTTTTCGGGTCGCGCGGACCAGCTCAAAATCATCCTTTTTATCAGCCAATTTTTTAGACTCATTATCGCTCATCGCGTTCAATTCGGCCCGAGTTTGTCAATTCTGATCCTTGTGAAATCTAACTTCTCGACCGACTTTGGCGCAGGGTTTGCCATCGACCATTACTACGTCAGCTGTAAAATCAATCTGGGTCTGGAGAAGCGCTGAGCCGACTCCAACTATATCGAAGGGGACCTGTAATTTACTGAACCGCCGGATCTTCTCCGCTGTGAAACCCCCGCTGATAACGATCTTGACATGATTAAAACCGTTCTCATCGAGAGCCCGGCGGACATTCCATACCAGCTCCGGACAGACCCCGTAAGAATCTTCTGAATCGGAAACCACCGAAACGTCCCGGAGATCGGAGGCGGTATCAAGCCGGACCGCGAAGAGGCGTTCTCCCAGGGCCCGGGCCACTTCCAATGAGGTACGGACGGAGTCGTTCTCGAAATCAACCAGGGCAATCCGTTTAATCTCTTCCGGCATCTGCCGGTCGAAGGCGAGGGTGGCCTTGACCGTATCTCCCCCATACGCGGCAATCAGTCCGTGGGGAACGGTTCCCAGGCCGCTGCCGCCCCACCACCCGGCCTGAGCGTCGGTGGAGACCCCGAAGGCTCCGCCGATATGAGCGGCATACCCGTCCCGGGGCTGGGCACCGTACCCGTCAAACCGGGCCGGGAAGAAGAGGATGGGTTTGTCCTCCGCCGCCTCCACCACTTCCCGGACCGCGGTGGCCACCGCCGAACCCCGGGCGATTATCCCCAGGTAGACCGTCTCCAGGTAGGCAAAGGTGGAGTAATCCCCCTCAATCGTCATCACCGTCTCCATCGGCTCAAAAGGATCGCCGTCGAAGTGAGCGTGGATGACGAGCTCCTCCGGCTTCTCCGCGCAGAGTTTCAAGACTGCGATTGCCTCATCCATCCCGCAGATGATCCCCCGTTTACGGGCGAAGACCTGCATCAACACCCGGGGATGATGGCCTTCTCTCTTCAGGATCTCCCCGGAACGGACGAAGTACTTATCCGAATATAACCCGGCCTTGATCTCCTCCACCGGAAGCCCGAAGACCTCCGGGGAGACGCGGCTTCTGTCTCCCTCCGGCATTTTTTCTTTCTTCTCCCAATTTCGATGATACTCCGCTATCTTAAAAAATCCCTTGCCCAATTGTCAATCATCGATCGAAAGTCGGAGGTCAGAATATGGAAGACGGAGTGACAAGAAAGTTTTTTTAAATTTCCCCCGAGGGAAATTTAAAAAAAGCCCAGGAAATTAATTACCGTCTGATACCATCCCATCATAAATAATAGAATCGGGACAAGGATGACGGAGAAGGTATTGCTGCGGCGACAGCCGAAGACCAGCGGAAGACTGCCCAGACAGGCGGCTGTAAATAAGATCAGCATATACTCCGGGCCATAGCGGAAGAAGATAATCGCTGTAACGAGGCCGATAATCACGCTAGATAAAATCTTGGAGGTGACCTTCCTGACGATCCGCCGGGCCAGACGGGAGGTTAACCCAAGGATATAATAAGAAAGACACCCGCTGATGAGCACTACTGCGACTATTAAAAGAAAAGACTGTAAATTTCGGTCCGCATGGTAGCGAGATTTTAGAATAGATGCAGTGCTTCCCCGCTTAAAAGCAATGGTGGGAATAAAGAAGAGGAGAAAAGCTCCTGCCGAATAGATAGTCTTAACCATCCCCTGGGAGATCAAGAAAGCTTTCTCTTTCCTCCGGGGTATGAAGTGACCGGCTATGAGAGCCCCGAGCCCGGATGAGACAGCAGGCAGTAGCAGGGTTAGAAAACCGCCGATCCCGCCGGCTATACCTCCCAGGATGCCGGCTCTCCTACCACCAAAGACTGGTATATTATCTTCTTCCAGCTTACCCCCCACCGGTCTTATCAGACGCCGGATGAGAGGAGGGAGGAGGAAGAGTCCGGCAAAAGCGGAAGAGAATGTCCCCTGGTGGTCAACGATGGCAAATTGCCGGTATTGAAGTGATATTACTCCGAAGAGACCGATAAGAAGAAATATTACCGGAGCAATAAAGAGAGCCCGGTATTCATCTTTCCGGTGGAAGCGAAGAACTTGCCGGAGATGAAAGATGAACTCTCCTCCTACCATATAAAGCACCAGAATACCCGGTACCCAGCGGTAATACATTCTGATTAACTTGAAGAGGGGGGTATAGAGGTAAATGAAGAAAGGGGTGGCGGCAACCAGGAGGAAGACGCCGATCAAGCTGCCCAGACCCACCGTCATACTCCCCTGGTATGAGCAGCCTTGCTTGAGGTATCTACGCCCGGGAACAACTAGAAAAATCGTTGATGCGCTGGGAGCTCCGAAGAAGAAGGCGGGGATAATCTCGGCGAAGGACGCGCTCACCGTCAGGGCCATGAAAAAGACAAATACTACTTCAGGATTAGTCCATGTCAAAGGGGGGATAGATATCTGACTGAGCAGGATTCCAAAGATGGACAAGAACCTGATCCCCGGAATCCAGAATAAAAACCCTCCCAGGACTGTCCCCAGGAGGGTCGCAATAACAATAGAGGATATCTCCATGGAGCCACTTCTAAATTAACCGGCCCAGCCTCCGCCCCGATTTATCGGGGTTTATCGGAGCTCGTAAATTTAGAATTACATATCTCCAGCCATGTGCTCCTCGGCCTCGTACTCCAGTTCTTCCCGAGCCAGGGCCTTCTCCATCGCGATCACTCCGGCTTTCTTCTTCTTCCCTTTCTCGCCGAAGATCTTAACGATCGCGAAGTATCCGGCCAGGGGCAGAATCAGGCAATAGAGAAAGTACTTGAATGGGGAGAGGGTGAACATCGGCGTGGGCGCGAAGCGGTTGAGGTTGAAGAGGATGATTACGACCGCCGAATAATCAATGCTGAAGTTGGCGTGGGGGTTACTGGCCCGGAAGAGGCTCAATCCGTTGCAGCGGGGTTTCACGAAGGGCCAGAGGAGGCTCCCCCCCATGTGGCCGGTCAGGTCCTCGGTCAGGTGGACGGAGAAGCCAAGGAAAGCGATCAGGCCATAGAGCCAGCCGATCTGCCAGCCGGCAATAAGCGACGCGATCAGCCAGACCGGGACCGACATGAATAGGCCCAGGACATAGCTATGACTCCAGGTCCGGTGCCAGGGGAGAAACTCAATCTCCATCTTCCCATCCTCGTTCTTGAAGAAGCCGTACATCGGTCCGCTCATGATATCCACCACCGAGGGGCGGCCGTGGGTGATGTTGAAGTCCCCCTTGATCTTGTACCGTCCGACCCGTTTCTTCGGGGGCGGCTCCGATCCAAGGATCGGGACCTGGGAGGTAGTTACGATCTCGTTGATCACGATCACCACCTCGTTGGTCTTACCGTCAAAGTTGATCACGTACTGCCGCCAGAGGTCGGCGCCCAGCCGCATTGGATACATCTGGGCCTGGACCGTCTGATTGGTATCGTAGGCTTGGTCGATGGCTTTTCCCAGGCCTTCCGCCATCTCCTGGGGGTCGGGATCCATCGGGTCGGGATCAATCTCATACTCCGACTTGGTGAAGAACTGCCCCATCTTGAAGTCCATGGTATCGGGCATGATTCCGAAGAGGCCTCCCAGGCAAAGAATAAAGGAAGACGCGCCTCCGATCTGTTCCGCCCCGGCCATCTTGACGGCGGGGAGGAAGAAGGAGGCGACCGCCGCGCCGGACATGAAATGTGTCAGTCCTTTCATAGTATTTTTTCCTCCGGAAAAAATAGTTGTTTTTGTTCGCTATTTTGAAGATTATTTAAACTTTAAAAATACTCAAATCTGCCGCCGGTGGATTAACCGAGTCCCAGGAAATTTACGAGCGGGGGACCGTAGCCGGCCATGCTGATGCAGATCGGGACAATGATTACTGCCATGCAGTTAGAACGTCGGCAGTGATAGAAGATCGGAATCAACCCCAGGCAGGTGCTTACGCACATGATCAGGATTACCTGAAGACCGCTCAGCATGGTCTCCCCGTTGATCGCCCCATCTATCATGGCGGGCATGAAGAAGACCATGATCACCACGATTGCCAGGGAGGCGTAGGAGAGCTTCTGGTAGGGGACTTTGGCGATCAGTTTTATAATCCACTTGGAATTAAAGGATAAGAGCAGAAATGAGATACAGGCGGCCATGACTACTATACCAAAGATAAAGAAGTACTCCTGCAACAGCGTCGGCTTATAGAACGGACTGAGGTTGATGGCCATCCCTCCCCGCTTCAGCCCGGAACCTTTGAGGAACATGGTGACCGGGATGAAGAAGAGGAGGAACTGGCCGGTGTAATAGACCACCTTGGAGACGCCCTGACTCATCACAAAGATCCGGTCGTCCCGCTGGGCGCAGGCATGGCCCGCGATCAACCCCCCGATCCCACCGGTAACCCCGGGGAGATAAGCGGCCAGAGTTCCTCCGATACAGCCCGGCATCCACCCCTTCCACATTGTCTTATAATCCAGATCGATGTCGTTACTGATATGCTGGTGGGGAATCTTCTGCTTGGAGAGGATGGCGGAGATCAGACTGGAGACGGCGAAGAGTCCTACAAAGACCGGGAGTAATCCCTGGAATCCCATTGAGACCGGGACCATGGTCCGGTTGAAGATGAGGAAGCCCATGAAGGCGGAGAGGCCGAAGGTCGCTATCCCCGCGAAGAGGTTGGCCCAGGCGCCCTTTAACTTTATCCACCAGGTCTCGCCCTTTCCGGTCCCCTTCGGCCACTCGCTCATCAGCATGTAGACAATGATCAACCCCAGAATCCAGTGCATATGAGGCCCCAGAATTATATGGAGCTTAGGGAGGGCAAAGAAGAAGAATGGGGTAAAGAGGGCGAGGAAGAAGATTCCCAGGAGTCCCCCGATCCCGGTCAGCATCGCCGCCTCGTAGCCCTTGCCCTGGAGCATGTACTTGGCCCCGGGGAGCACCACGAAGACGGCTGATTCATCCGGCGCCCCTAAAAACATCGAGGGGATAGTATTCATGATCCCGAAGGAGACCACCATCCCCATGAAGAAGGCGAAGAGGGTCAGCGGTTCTTCAATCGGGAAGAGCCCGTGATAATGACCCCAGAGCGCTATGATCACCCCGGAGAAGTTCAGGAAGTGAATCGAGGGAACAACAAAGAGGAAACCTCCCAAGAGTGTCCCCGCCAGCCCGTATAATAGTACTTCGATCCAGCTTTCCATGATCAGCTCCTCTTATTTATTCTTCTTCGGTATGATAACGGTGACGTTCGCGGCCGCGCCGGGCTTAACCTGGAGGTTGTTCCGGAACTGGCCGACCGTCCCCTTGGCCTTGACCCTGGTTCCGGGAACCTTCAATTTATGGCTGTCGGGAATCTGGTCAAAGAGACTGGCAAAGAGCGGGCTGATCTCGACCCGGCCGGTGCCGTCCGAGATGGTGACCGCGCCGCCGCCCTTCTTGAAGGCTTTAAAACTAACCACATTTCCCTCGACCTCTACCAGTTCGCCGAGGTCGGCCATGGTGATCTCCTTGATCTTCTTCTTGGGGATGCCCACGACGACCTTCTCGACCGCTTTGACATCTTCCACGTTCCCCGGGATGATCGTGTATCCCTCCATCCCGCTGATCACCACACCGGTCACCTCGATCCCGTCGCCGGTCGCGAACTCGGGGATCTCTTCACCCAGGTTTCTCGGATCGAGCAGGACAATCACGTCGGTCACCCCGTCGGTGATGGTCGCCTTGCCAAAACGGGTGGGGTACTTCACCATCCCGGTGACGATCACCTTGCTGTTGACAGAGCTCCGTTTGATCTTGGAGAGTTTGACTTCTTCGGGCTCGGGTGACTCCAGGATCTTCAGCCGGTGGGGCAGGCCCAAACTCAGAGAGGTGCCGTAGACGGCATCGACCCCGATGGTGCCGACCGTTGAGATCAGATCCCCGACCTCGGGGATATTCCCGAGTTCTTTGAACTTCGGCAGAGCGCTGAAACTCCGGGCCTGGATCGACCCGCTCTTATCGGCGATAACCAGGCTGATGCTCCCCTTATCCTCATCCAGTCTGCGGCTGATCACCACCCCCTGGATGGTTACCTGGGCGTTATTGTAAGTCTCTCCGATTTCTCCGATCTGGATCTCGGTTGGATTCATCCGGGTGGCCGCGAACCACATGATGCCCAGCCCCAGTAGTGTTCCGAAGACCGCGATTCGTTTCCAGAGGATCAACGACATCCGTTTCTTCAGTTCGGCGCCGCAGTAAGGACATTTTTCGTACGCGCCGACAAACCGGCCGCAGCTCGGGCAGAGCGTCTCTTCGGGAAACTCCCTCAATCCGCTCTCCTCGGAGAGGTCCGCCTGGTCGATCGGCTTCAGCGGCGCTTCCAGTCCCGAATTTGAGCCGAAGGGCTTTTCCGCGTCATAGGCTCCCTCACCTGACATTTTCTCTCGATCTTCAAAAGACTTTTCTTCTGCCATGGTCTTCTCCTTATAAATTAGCCCCACCCCTGGCGGGGCTACTTTATACTGGCCCCCCGATTGAATCGATCGGTGGACTGTTGCTTAATCTAAAATCATTATCGTCGAGGCAACCCTGATTACAGCTTCGAGGCGGAGCACAAAAATAAATCGGGTTACCGTAAAGAGTCACAGAATACAGTTCCACAAAAGACTATCTTACAGATAACGCTGAAACTAAGCAATTAAATTCAACGGTCACATCGATTTGGGCAACAGCCCCTTGAGCTTCTATATACGGGCCCTTGGCCACAATCATACAACCGCCTTCTCACTTGCCGGATCAAAGAAATGGGCGCTGCTCATGTCGAAGACCAGACGGATGGTTTCACCGACTTTAATAAACTCCCGAACGGTGACCCGGCCCACAAATTTTAACTTCCCGGCGGAGAAATAGACATACATCTCCGCCCCCACCGGCTCGACCACCTCAACCAGCGCGTCAAGTTGACTCTCAGGATAATCATCGCCAACATATTTTTGCAGGTAGATATCTTCCGGTCGGATCCCCATGATAATCTCTCTTCCCTTATAGCGGGCGAGCGGCTCGCTCTGTTTGGCCGCTACGCGGACCCGGAAGTCACTCTGATCGAAGTAGAGAGAGCCTCCCTCCCCCGAGATCCGCCCCGTGATGAAGTTCATCGGGGGGCTCCCGATGAAACCGGCCACAAACTTATCGATCGGATGGCGGTATATTTCGATCGGGGGAGCCACCTGGTGGATCAGGCCGTCTTTCAGGACCACGATCCGGTTACCCATAGTCATCGCCTCGGTCTGGTCATGGGTGACATAGATCATCGTCGCGTCAAGCTTGCGGTGAAGTTTACTGAGCTCGGCCCGCATCTGAACCCGAAGCTTGGCGTCGAGATTTGAGAGAGGCTCATCGAATAGGAAGACATCCGGGTCGCGCACAATGGCGCGCCCGACGGCCACCCTCTGACGCTGGCCGCCGGAAAGTTGTCCCGGTTTCCGGTCAAGAAGCTGGAGAATATCCAGGATCTCGGCCGCCTCCCGGACCCGGCGCTCGATTTCAGCGGTCGGCTCCTTTCTGATTTTAAGGCCGAAGGCCAGGTTCTCCCGGACGGTCATGTGAGGATAGAGAGCGTAGTTCTGGAATACCATAGCGATATTCCGGTCTTTGGGGAGGAGATCGTTCACCAGGCGGTCGCCGATATATATCCGACCCTCGGTTATCGTCTCCAGGCCGGCGATCATCCGGAGGAAGGTGGATTTGCCGCACCCGGAAGGCCCGACCAGAACCACAAACTCCCGATCGGCGACCTCCAGGTTGGCTTTATGAACAGCTACTACCCCGCCCGCATAGACCTTTGTAATGTCGACAATTCGAACCCCGGCCATGATTTGTTCTTAATTTTTAATGGACTAACGCCCTTAGTCCCTTCAATAAACTCAGGGCAAGCTACCCCTTCGGGGCTGCGTCGCACTGAACGTTGGATGTTGAGCGCCTGCCCGCCGAAGCCTTGGCGGAGGAGGGTTGAAAGTTGAACGTTCGGCTTTTTAAAGTACAAAGAAAAACTATACTACTACATTTTGTTATTGTCAAAAGTTAAGCCCGAGTTGCCTGGCGAGGGGTACAACATCCCGGATCTTAGAATCAGAGAAAGGTTCATCATTCACCTCCACCACCTCGCTGATCCGGTCCTGGTAGGTCAGCCGGACCCGGACCCCCCCCTTACCCGCTTTCCGGAGGCGTTTCATCACCACTTGCCGGGCGTACTCCGGACGGTTGCAGTCCCGGCTAATATGGGCCAGGAAGACATCGGTTAGAAAGTTACCGGTTTCTTCGGCTAGGAGCGCCGCGGCGGCGGCATTGGAGAGATGCCCCTGGCTGCTCTTGATTCTCTGTTTCAGGGACCAGGGGCGCTTCCCGTTCATTAGAAGGTCCGGGTCATGGTTCGCCTCCAAAATCACCAGCCGTGCTCCTTTCAGCCGTTCTTTCACCAGCCGGGTCGGCATTCCCAGGTCGGTAACCACCGTGATTATATAGCTCCCCTTTCGGACGACGAAGCCAACCGGGTCCTGCGCATCGTGAAAGACCGAGAATGGAAGGATGGTGAGATCGCCGATCTCCCAGGACTGGCCATTGGTAAAGATTTTAATCGACCGGGCTTTGGAAAGCTGCCCGGCCGCGGCGTCCGCCGTGGCCCGGTTGAGATAGACCGGAAGACCGTGTCTGCCGGTCAGCGCCGGCAGGCCACGGGTGTGGTCAATATGTTCGTGGCCGACCAGAATAGCGTCTATCTCCTCCACGGATACTCCCAGCAGGTTCAGGCGGCGAATGGTTTCCCGGCCGCTGATGCCGGCGTCAATAAGTATACGGGAGGTCGCTGTCGCGATGTAGATGCAGTTTCCCCGGCTCCCGCTGGCCAGGACACAGACTTTCAATGTCATACGCACTCTCCTCCTGATAGACGGATAATCTCAGATAATATGTCAGAACCGGGGGAAAAGCAACAAAACTTACTGGAAGGTCTAAAGCGAAATAATCTTTTTACTTCTTACGCCCCTCTTCTCTTTATAGCCGGGCTTGACTTTTGTACATCGGGGCGGTTATATTATTAGTGGAGACAAAATTATTAAAACAATACAATGACACTGATGCTCAAACAACTGGCCCGATTAGAGCAACGCCTGGTCCTCTCGCCGCAGATGCAGCAAGCCATCTACCTCCTCCAGGTCCCTCTTCAGGAACTGAGCACCATTATCCGGACCGAGATGGTCCAGAACCCTCTCCTGGAGGAGTTACAGGAACAGCGGGAAGTTGTTGACATGGAAGAAGTTGAGACCGGCGAAGGTCAAGAGTCCAGCGAACCGGAGTTCCAGGAAGAGATCGACCGGCTGGCCGCGATGGACGATGAATGGAAAGAATATTTCTTTCAGGATCAAAGCTTCTCCCGCGCCCGATACTACTCCCCGGAAGAGGATAAACGGAACTTCATGGAAAATTCCATCACCCGGAGCGAGACCCTCTTTGAACATCTCCTCAAGCAGCTCAACACCTCGCTCGTCTCCGACCGGGAGAAGATGATCGGGGAAGCCATTATCGGGAATATTGATGAGAATGGATATCTCACCGAATCCCTGGAAGAGATCGCCCTGGAGTCCGGAATAACTTCGGAGGAGGCGGCCGCGGCTCTGGCTCTAATCCAGACCTTCCATCCGCCGGGGGTCGGCGCGCGCAACCTGCGTGAATGTCTCCTGATTCAGATCGATGACCAGGAGCAGTTCAACCCCGTGGCCCGGAAGATCGTCGACCGATTTATGGCGGATCTGGGAGCGAACAAGTATCCCAGGATCGCCCGCGCTTTAAGGATCACACCGGAACTGGTACAGAAATACGTTGAGTACATCGCCGGCCTGGACCCGAAACCGGGGAGGATGTTCAGCTCCTATGAGACCCGCTATATCACGCCTGACATATACCTAAAAAAGGAAGACGATGAATACCGGATTATCTTTAACCGCGAGTATACCCCCCACCTCCGGATCAGCAGCCATTACCGGAAGATGCTGGCGGATCCGGAGACACCGAAGAAAACCAAGGAGTATATCATGGAGAAACTTCGGGGCGGACTCTGGCTGATTAAGAACATCAGGCTCCGCCAGGAGACACTCTACAAGATAACGGAAGAGATCGTGAAGTGGCAGAAGGAGTTCCTGGACAAAGGCATCGCTTATCTCCGCCCTCTGAAGATGACCGAGGTGGCCCGGAGCGTTGGTATTCATGAGTCGACGGTCAGCCGCGCGGTGGCGAATAAATATATCCAGACCCCCGGGGGCAACTTCGCGCTCCGGTACTTCTTTACCAGCGCATTGTTCACCCGGTCCGGCGACAACATCTCGTCACGTCATTTAAAGAGCATCATCGAACAGTTGTTCCAGGAAGAGGACCCCCATCATCCCTTGAGCGATCAAGAGATCATGGACAAGCTGGGCCAACGGGGAATCAAGCTGGCCCGGAGAACTGTCGCCAAATATCGGAACGCTCTTAAAATTCCCGCCTCCCACCTTCGTAAACGTTATTGATTTGGGGATTAGGGAATAGGGATTAGAGGCCCCATTTCCCATTCCCTATTCCCCATTCCCCACTCACCGTCTTTTCATTATCCGGTATATTATTATGCTGTAAACGACCAGGTTGATGAGAAGCACCACAATCCCCAGGGCGATCTGATGTTTCCTGGTCAGGTTAACTGGATAGATAACCGGGAGAAGATAGTTCTCGATAAAGCCCCCCTGATAACCCTCCATTCCACCTCTCGCCCTCAGCCAGTTCTCGAGGGGGGTGAGCGGGCAGATCCAGCCGCCGAAAGAGATCAGCACCCCCCAGATAAAGATCGGAAGATGAATCCACGCCCACCATCTCCTCCAGAGCACCAGGAGACCGCCCAGCGGGACAGAGAGAACAAAGATTAGGTGAAGAAAGACCACAATGTGAGCGAGAACCAGATAGATCATAACCAATTATTTTAGAAATTTAGGTTTAAAGAACCGGTGGCTTTATGGCAAGATAACAGAATCAACCGGTCGATAACCATAACTATACCCTACTCGAAAATGGTTTCAAGTAAGCTCTATCTACTATAACACAGGAGTACCTATCCCGCGCAAAGTCGACAAGGAGCAAGTCCACAATGACGAAGACGAACGATCAGGACCGCATAGATCAGAAGTGCATCAATACCATCCGTTTTCTCTCCGCCGACGCCATCCAGAAGGCCAAATCCGGCCATCCGGGGATATGCCTGGGAGCGGCCCCGATGGCTTATCTCCTCTGGAGCCGTTACCTGCGTCACAATCCCGCCGATCCGGGCTGGGTTGACCGAGACCGCTTCGTGCTCTCAGCCGGCCATGGATCGATGCTCCTTTACAGCCTGCTCCACCTCACCGGCTATGATCTCTCCCTGGATGAACTGAAAGCGTTCCGGCAGTGGGGGAGCAAGACCCCCGGTCACCCGGAATGCAATCTCACCGCCGGAGTGGAAGCGACGACCGGGCCGCTGGGCCAGGGTTTAAGCAACGGGGTGGGGATGGCTCTGGCCGAAGCTCATCTAGCCGCCCGATACAACCGGCCCGGCCATGACATTGTCGATCACCATACCTATGTCATCGCCGGAGACGGGTGCTTGATGGAGGGGGTCTCCGCCGAGGCCTGCTCCCTGGCCGGGCATCTGGGTCTCGGAAAGCTGATCATCCTCTATGACAGCAACCTCATCTCCCTGGCTGGTTCCACGTCGCTCACCTTCACCGAGGATGTCGCGAAACGCTACCAGGCCTACGGCTGGCAGGTGCTGCGGGTCGATGACGGCAACGATCTGACTGCGATCAACGGGGCCATCCAGGACGCCCGGGAAGAGTCGAACCGCCCGTCTCTTATCATGGTGCGCACCATCATCGGTTACGGAGCGCCTCACAAGAAAGGAACATTCGGGGCACACGGCTCGCCGCTGGGAGAAGAGGAGATTGCCGAAGCCAAAAAACTTCTTGACTGGCCGGCGGAGCCGAAATTCCTGGTTCCGGGTGACGTTCTCACATATTTTCGCCGGGCCCTCAAACGCGGAGAAGATTGGGAAGCGGAATGGAGAGCATCTTTTGACCGGTACGCCGCCGATTATCCGGAGCCGGCCGATGAGTTCAACCGGGTCTTCTCGGGCAAACTCCCCCGGGGTTGGGATTCGGACCTCCCCGTCTTTCCTCGCGGATCGTCCCTGATCGCCACCCGTTCCGCCTCGGAAGAGGTGATGCAGGCGCTCGCCCGGCATCTCCCGGAGTTGATGGGGGGATCGGCCGATCTTAATCCTTCCTGCAAGACCACGCTCAAGGGATTTGGCGACTTCCAGTCGCCGCTCACCGCGGAACGGGATTCCCAGGGCGCGATCGGGGAGAGATGGAGCTACGAAGGAAACAACATTCATTTCGGAGTCCGGGAGCACGCGATGGGATCGATCGCCGTGGGGATGGCGCTCCATGGCGGCGTCCTGCCTTACACCGCAACTTTTTTAGTCTTTTCCGACTACATGCGGCCGGCGATCCGGATGGCCGCCCTCTCCGAGCAGCACGTCATCTTTGTCTTCACCCACGACAGTATCGGGCTGGGAGAAGACGGCCCCACCCACCAGCCGGTGGAACAGCTGATGGCGCTGCGGACGATCCCGAACCTGACCGTCATCCGTCCGGCCGACGCCGCCGAGACGGTGGAGGCATGGCGGGTAGCCGTGGAAGCCCGGGAGGAACCGGTCGCCCTGATCTTCACCCGGCAGAGCGTCCCGGTCATTGACCGGGATCGCGGCGCGCCGGCCGCCGGGCTCCGACGGGGCGGATATATCCTCTGGAAATCATCTGACGAGCCCCCCGACGTCATTCTGATCGGGACCGGTTCCGAGCTCGAGATCGCCCGGGCGGCGGGGAAAGAGCTGGCCGCGGAAGGCATCCGGGTAAGAGTGGTCTCGCTGCCTTCCTGGGAACTGTTCGACCGGCAGCCCCGGGAGTACCGGGAGAGCGTCCTCCCCCCGGAAGTGAAGGCCCGGGTGGCCGTGGAAGCCGGAGTAACCACCGGCTGGGAGCATTATGTGGGACTCTCCGGCCGGACAGTCGGACTGGACCGGTTCGGCGCCAGCGCCCCGGCCCCGGTTCTCTATGAAAAGTTTGGAATCACTCCTGAGGCAGTTGTCAAACTTGCTCGGAAAGTGATGCGAAAATAAAAGCCCGTCAATTCTGCCCCAAAAAAGGGCCGGCTATGAACTACCGTATTCAACCTGATCTTCTGGAAAAATTTATGACCGATGTTTTTATCGGTCTGGGGGTTCCCGAGGAAGACGCCGCGACCTGCGCCGATGTCCTGATCACCGCCGACAGGAGGGGGATCGACTCTCACGGGATCGGACGACTGAAACTAATCTACTACGACCGGATCAAGGAAGGCATCGTCTCCCCCGTCACTAATATTGAGATCGTTAAAGAAACCCCGACTACAGTGGTCATCGACGGCAACAACGGAATGGGCCACGTGATCGGGAAGAAGGCGATGGAGATGGCGATCGCCAAAGCCGGGCAGCTGGGGCTGGGGATGGCGGCCGTCCGGAATTCAAGTCATTACGGGATCGCCGGTTACTACGCGCTGATGGCGACGGATCATGATATGGTCGGGATCACCGGGACCAACGCCCGGCCCTCCATCGCTCCCACCTTCGGGGTAGAGAATATGCTGGGGACCAACCCTCTGACCATCGGGGCTCCGACCGACGAGCCGTTCCCGTTCCTGATCGACTGCGCGACCTCGGTGACCCAGCGGGGAAAGATCGAGGTCTATGACCGGATGGACACCGAGATCCCGTCCGGCTGGGTCATCGATCATGACGGCGTTGCCCGGACCGATACGCATCAGATACTGCAGGCTCTGGTGGCGGGGACCGACGCCCTCCTTCCCCTGGGGGGCGTGGGCGAGGAAGGGGGGGGCCACAAGGGCTACGGCTATGCCACCGCCGTCGAGATCTTCTCGGCCGCCTTTCAGCAGGGAGCGTTCATGAAAGACCTCTCGGGGTACAAGGATGGAGAAAAGGTTCCTTATAAACTGGGCCACTTCTTTATCGTAATCAACCCGGCGTTCTTTGTCGGGGTGGAGTCCTTCAAGAAGACCGCCGGCGATATTCTCCGGCGCCTGAGAAGTTCGGAGAAAGCCCCCGGCGCCGAGCGGATCTTCACCGCCGGAGAGAAAGAATACCTGACAAGCCTGGAGAGAGAGGAGAAAGGGATTCCCACCCCGGAACCCCTCCAGAACGAAATGATAATTATGAGGGATGAACTGGGCCTCTCTCAATACCGGTTCCCGTTTGAAGATGACGAAGGGGACGGGTAAGAACGGGGATCAGGCCGCGTCCGCCCTTTCCCTTCTCTTTCCTTTCTCCGAGAGCAGCACCGGAAGAAGGCGAAACCATAACTCGCCGATGAGATAGAGGAGATAGAGGAAGGCGCAGATCACCACTATGTTCTTCAACCGGGGCGGATCGGTCAGGTGGTCGATCGCGTCCCGGACGATAAAGGCCGGGTGAGTGGCGGCCTCCCAGATATTCCAGCGGTTGAAAAGCCCCAGGAATGTCCCCAGTGTTCCGAGGGGGACCAGACCGACGGTAATCGCCACGGACCACGTCTTTCCGGCAACCCGGGCGATGAAACGCCGGATCTGGCCCAGGGAGATAGCGAAGCCAATCCAGCCGAAGAGGGAGTAGGTAAAGATCATAAAGACCTTCCAGATATATTCCACACTGGCGTTGTAAGGAAGACCCTGCGGCGCGTAGACCAGGATCTTCCGGGCTTCGGTAATCAGGTAGATCGAGTTGGGGAAGAAGAGGAGCCAGAGGAGAAGCAAAGCTCCCAGGCGAATTGAATTCCCCCGGGAAAGATCGCGAAGCGGCCGGGAGCTCCATCTTTTCAGGATATAGGCCCCCAGTATCGCGGGCACCAGGGCCAGGAAGATGTTCCAGGGAATCAGAACCAGGTGAACATCAGCTATTTTCAGGTTATCGAGGAATGGATAGTTCTCGACCTTGCCGGCGCTGGGGGCGTGGATCAAGCTCTGGTTGAGGAGAAACATAAATAATCCTTTTTTAAGGTCTCGGCCGGCCGGTGCGTTTCAAAAGCAGACAGGCGTCTTTGCGGTTTATGTCAGTCTTGGCATAATTATTATATTGAGTATGCTGGAGAAAAACAAGTTAATGACCATAGATAAAGTGCGGAAAATCATCCGCGAAGCTGGATATGGGGATCTGGCCACCTGTGTTGACGGCCAACCCCGGGTCCGGCCCATGGCTTTTGTGGTGATGGACGACCTCCGCCTCTGGAGCTCCACTTACCGCCGGAGCGGGAAGATCAAAGAGCTCATGGAGAACAACCGGGTTGAGGTCTGTTTCGTGGGCAGAAAGAAAGTCCAGGTAAGGATCGAGGGAATGGCGGATATCTCGGGAGGGCCGGAGAAGAAGAAGCTCCTCCTCGATCTCAATCCAAAAGTCGGCCGACACTTCTCGGATGAGTATGACCCCAACTTTGTCCACATTGAGATCGTCCCCACACTGGTCCGGTGGACCGAACCCGGTTTCGGGGAGTATCATAGAGTCTGACAGTCTAAAAGTAGGAACACGATGCATCGCACCCCTACTTTTTATTCTGCTTTCAGTTTATCTCTAAAAAAAAGATAAATATGGCTTGCATTATCTCTTTAAAAGAGATAAATTAGTGAGCATGAAGAACGTAATTGATCTCTTAATCGATGATTTCCATGAACGAGAGTTACCCCAGCTCGTTCCCCGTGATATCTCTCTGCCCAGGCTAAAGGGTAAAGCCAATGTGATCACTGGAATGCGCCGGTCGGGTAAAACCTGGTTCTGTTATCAACAGATGCAGGAGATGATGGCTCAAGGGGTCAAAAAGGAGCAGCTTCTCTATCTGAACTTCGAGGACGAGCGTCTCCTCCCTTTCTCCACGGCTGATTTTCAGACAATTTTAGAGACATACTATCGCAAGTTCCCCGCTTTTAAAGATAGGCAATGTTACCTATTTCTCGATGAGGTTCAGCGTATCGCGGGCTGGGACGCATTCGTTCGCCGGGTACTGGATTCCGAAAACCTGGCTGTTTTTGTTACCGGTTCGTCTTCAAAATTACTGAGCTCGGAAATTGCCACTCGACTGAGAGGACGGTCAATTGCCACCGAGATATTCCCTTTCAGTTTCAGAGAGTTCGTCCGTCTTAACGGGGCAAATCCATCGGCGAAGAGGTTCGGTTCCCAGACCAGGGCCGTTCTGCAAAACCTGATCGCTCGATATCTTGACATCGGCGGTTTTCCGGAAATCCAGGGGATTGACACTGATTTGAGGAGGCAAGTTCTTCAAAATTACGTGGATGTTGTCATCCTGCGTGACATCATCGAACGATACTCAATACGTACTACCACATCGCTAAGAGCCATTATCCGGCACATCATGAGCGCTCCGGCAACTTGCTTCAGCGTAAACAAGTTCTACAATTCCCTGAAGAGTGAAGGCATCGCCTGCACTAAGAACAACCTGTATGACTACCTGGATTACCTGACAGACGCGTTTCTGGTATACCAGGCTCCGATACATTCTCGTTCAGAAAAAGTTCGGCGCGTGCATCCGAGGAAGGTATACGTTATCGACCCGGGGCTATTGGAAGCGATGTCCTTCCACATAACCGAGGATCGGGGGGCGTTGCTGGAGAACATTGTTTACATGCATCTGCGCCGGAAAGGGCTGAAACCGGAATACTACATTACCGGAGAAGGTGGCGAGATTGACTTTATCCTACCGCCCGGGGCCATCGAGGAAGGTCGACTGATACAGGTATGCTGGGATCTGGGCCATCGGTCAACCCGAGAGAGGGAAACTCGATCACTGTTAGCCGCGATGGACGAGTTAAATGAAAAACAAGGTTTGATAGTTACCTGGCTGGACGAAAAATCTCCACACGAACGTATCAATGTCTTGCCCGTTTGGAAGTGGCTCTTAAAATTTTCCTCCGGAAAATTTTAGTTTTTAATGTCAGCCATAATTCAATTGTTGATAACGGTTGTAACCCCAACCAATCCGTAATCTGTGATCATGAGATACCCAAAAAGCAGACGGTCGCCGGCGCGGGGGAGAGAGAGATAAAATACCTTGATATTGATAAATGGCCGAGAAGGGAGCACTTCCATTTCTTCAGCTCGATGGATTATCCCCACTTCAATCTCTGCGCCGACGTAGATATAACCCGGCTCCATTCCTTTCTGAAGAAACACGACCTGCCTTTCTTCTCTGCCGTTCTCTACCTCTCCGCCCGAGCCGCCAACGCCATCGAAGAATTCCATTACCGGATCCGGGGTGACCGGGTAGTTATACACGAAAGGATCGATCCGGCGATCACGGTACTGGGCAAAGACGACATATTCGGTTACTGCACGATCGAGTACCGGCCGGAGCCGCGGGAGTTTCTGGCCGCGGCGGCGGCGGCCATCGCGGAAGCCAAGGCCAATCCCACTATAGCCGAGGACTCATCCCGGGATGATGTGCTGTACTACACCTGCATCCCCTGGATATCGTTCACCAGCCTCACCCACCCGATCAACCTTCATCCGGTCGATTCGATCCCCCGGATCGCCTGGGGAAAGTACTACTCCGCGGGTGGGCGCCTTCTGTTGCCCCATTCGGTTCAAGCCCACCACGGCCTGATGGACGGCCTTCACGCCGGGAGATACTTCATCCTATTCCAGGAACTCCTTGATCAACCCGAAGTGCTTCTTGAATAGTGATAGGCTATTAAACTGTTATCATTTAACTTGGGGATACCATGAAAAATTCAGAAATATACAAAAAATTATATGAAATTTTTATGCGTTATCGAAAACAATATAAACATAATCCAAATTCTCTTCAAATGTGTGATATGTGGTCAACGAGTAATCCACCGGATACGCTTGAATATACAAAACCCATAGAAGATATTAAGAGAACAGAAATGATAACCGCTCAAGCTGATCGGAAGGGCTGGTGCTGATATCGGACACCTTGTTTTTGCCGGGGTTTTTCCGGGTAGTAAGCTTTTTCCGTCGGCCCCTTCCGACAGCTTAGCTCTACTTTATGCTTGAGGAAATGAAATGAAAACACAGGGAGGAAGTCCTTATTTAAAAGCTGCCATATACGAAGTGATCGATAATCAGATTCGGGGCAATGACCCTCCCGAAACACGCCAAACATACGAACGCCTGCTCAAGGATGGTTGTTTAAAGGAAGAAGCCAAACGACTCATCGGATGCGTCGTCTCAGCAGAAATATTCGACATACTCAAGAAACAAGAACCGTTCAATCGTGAAAGATTTGTCCGGGCCCTCCACAAGCTCCCGGAAATGCCTTGGGAAGAAGATGAGGAGTGACGGACAAAAATCCTCTGTTAAAGAATATAATAACTTGACAAATATGGTGAATTTATCATCTCAGTTTCTAAAAATTAAGCTCAAATGTGCCACGTGGCACATTTTTATGTCAAAAAAAGCGTGACCACACGCTCAAACCGACCCCTTACCGCTTTGCGGCTGGGGGTCGGCTGGGTTGGCCATAGTTTATTCCACCCTCAACATTTCTTTGGTGGCCATCGGGGCGGCTGGGCTCGCCGTTCGCCCAAGATGTTAGCATTGACAGTTCAGAGTAATGTTATTATGCTGTTATTGGTTAACCAATTATCAGATTATTATTAGGAGATTCAATATGACGCCAGCAACAATGCAAATATTGGAAGAGGCGTTACGTCTAACGCCTATTCAGAAAGCGGAGCTGATAGACAAACTTTTCCACAGCTTTGATCGCTCAACTGATCGCCGTATCGATGAAGCCTGGTCAGGCGAAATAGAGTCGCGCATCGATGCCTACGAGAATGGAAATATATCCGCCGATTCAGCGGAAGCTGTATTAGAAAGGGTCAATCAAAGATGAGGATCAAGGTTCTCTCCTGTGCAGAACAGGAGTTTTCCGAAGCGGTAGACTACTATAACGATCAGTTTCCTGGCCTTGGATATGAGTTTGCAGTAGAAGTCCAGAATACGTTCGACCGCATCCTCTCCTTCCCTGAGGCATGGCCCCCATTCTCCAACCGTACGAGACGTTGCATAATTAACCGTTTCCCATACGGTGTTGTCTATCAAGTCCGCCAAGACTGTATACTGGTAGGCGGCATTATGCACATGAAACGTAATCCAAAACGTTGGCAAGAACGATTGGAGCAGGTATTGGGCGAACCAGGCGCTCAAGCTGACCGGAAAGGCTGATGCAGCTATCGGACGTTTTATTTTTAGCCTGCGTTTTTTCCGGGTAGTATGCTTTTTCCATCGGCCCCTTCCGGTAGTTTAGTTTTTCGATAAGCTTAAAAAAATAAGATGATTAAAGAATTTAAAAAGATTATCGGGACTCAAGCCTACTCAACATTTCTTAATATGCTGAAGGAGATTGGCCCCGATGCGCGTACTCACCGGATCAGCGTAGTAATTGCGGCCATATTGCGATTTGCGCTCAGCAAACTTCCAGCTCACTGTGAAGAAGGGACACTTGCCCAAGCTTTGTTGAGTCTTGAAGAAGAGCCCTATTTAGTCGAAGAAGGGTCCGAAGAGAGTAAGATGGTCTTTGATTTGATAGAGGAGCTCTGTCATGAAGCAGGGATGAGCAATTTGCGCGTATCTTCAAGGGGGGAACGATACAGTACAGCGGAAAGCGCTATTGCGGAGTACGTCGCTTGGTATAACATGCCCTGGGAAGATTACTGAGCCGAACCACCCGCTCAAGCCGACCCCTTACCGCTTTGCGGCTGCGGAGTCGGCTGGGTTGGTCAAAATAAACAACCGCCCTCAACATCTTTCAGTAGTCATCGGGGCGGCTGAACTTGGCGATAAGCGGGACCGCTTGCGGTCCCGCTTATCGGTGAGCTGAGCAGCAAGCTCACCGTTAGAGGCCTTGTTTTTGCCATACAATTATATGTATTTATATATTGCCACACTTCATGGCTTTATGGTATATTATGACCGTGAGAAAAACACTATTTGAATGGGATGAAACAAAGAATAATCAGAACCAAGCTAATCATAGTATATCTTTTGAAATCGCTCAGTATGCTTTCGCCGATCCAAACCGTATTATTGCTGAAGATATAAGCCACAGTCAAAAGGAGAAACGATATTACTGTTTTGGCAGACTCGAAGATGGAATCGTGACAGTCCGCTTCACATATCGCAGCAACGTGATCCGTATTTATGGCGCAGGCTACTGGAGTAAAGGGAGGAAAATATATGAGAAAGAAAATAAAATACAGTAATGAACCCCTGGATAATCTTCAGATAATTGATGATTTTCTACCTTCTCCGGAGGAATTGACCTTCAAGGAAGACAACGTAAAAATCACCATTGCTTTAAGCAAGTCCAGTGTGGATTTTTTCAAAAGAGAGGCAAGAAAACACCAAACGCAATATCAGAAGATGATCCGACGTCTCCTCGATTTCTATGTAGCACACCATTAAACCCCGGCCTCTAACCCGCTCAAGCTGACCCCGACACGCGGTTCCGCCGGTGTTGGGGCAGATCAGCTTTTCATTCGACAAGAGAGGAGAGACATCTGTGGACAATCAAGTCTTCGTTTTCAAGGTGGCGCTGAAGTACGCCAAACGGATCTGGAGGCGGATCGCCATCCCCGGCGACCATACACTGGCAGACCTGCACGATGCCATCTTCGACGCCTTTGATCGGTTCGACGAGCATCTCTACTCCTTTTACTTCACGGCGAACCCAAGCTCCAAGAGCAGGAGCCGCCTTCGCGGTGTTCCGGAATACACGCATCCCCATTCTCAAACCGGGAACAATGCGGCAGCTACCCGAATTAGCAGCTTACGCCTGAACCTTAAGGACAGATTCGAGTACTTGTTTGATTACGGAGACGACTGTTGGCACGAGATCACGCTCGAAGAAACGCGGCCGATGGAGACGGGCCAGACGTATCCGCAGGTCATCGCTGCCCGGGGGGATTCACCTCCCCAGTACCCCGACATGGAGGAAGAATAGGACTTGCCAGGCTCCGCTCAGAGGGGTGACTACTCTTGGTCCGGAATACCCGGCTACTTTCACCGGTCAGGCACTAAATATATTTCAGACATAATCTTCCCACGGCATGGCATACCAGTTCGTAAATTCTGCGATTGCTCCCTCAGCAATTGTGTATGGCATTCCTTTGGAGGTCGCACGGGAGTTCTGCATGCCTGCTTTTTCACATAAGGTGTCGATTAATTCCTCCAGTCTCGCGACTTCCTCCGATTGTTCGTTAACCAGGTAAGGCTCCTCCGATATTACAAGAAGGGCTTCTCCGAGTGACCCCTCCTCGCAATGAGCCGGGAGTAGATCGAGAGCATATTTCAACACGGCTGCGATTACGATACTGATCCGCTGCGTCCTGGCATCCGGGCCAATTTCCTCCAGAAACCTGATGAAGGATAAAGACATCTGTTGCCCGACGATCTGTTCGAATTCTTTCAGCATAGATTTTTTCAATCACCCAATCCTTGCAAAGAACCTCAGCTTGTTCTAAGACGGTTTTGGTTGCTTTCTCCTGTTTATCCGGGGGGGTATTCGTATTTCCGGAGAATTCTTTTTACCATAATCCGGATTTTGGCGCGGACATTCTCCCGGACGGTCCAGTCGATGGTTACACTTTTTCGAACAGTTTTGACCAGTTCAGGGGCGATTTTTCACTGCGCCTTCGATTATCTTCGAAGATTGCCCTAC
>JAVCDH010000048.1 GCA_030765805.1 Candidatus Euphemobacter frigidus | reverse complement strand
AAAGTCCATAAAAATATGGCGGTTGATATAAGAGCATAAAAAATGGGGTAGTTGCAGATAGGCTATGATGCAGTAGTATAAAGCGGCTGGATGAATTGCGCAAAAAAGAGGGGATGTGCAACACCGCTATATTTTAATAGACTCATAGGAGAATATAGCGGCTATAATAAGCGGGTAAGTGGAGTTTGTTTTTGAAAAAAGGGAAATAAATAGACGCTATAAAATCGCTGCATAAAGTGGCAGGGGTTCACAATTAAGCTAAGCCAAATACCTCCCGTGAAGGCTTTGTAATGGGTATGAATTGAGCGATTCTATGCGGGGGACTGATTACCCCTGATCGGAGACCGGCGGGGGGGGAGCGGGCTTCTTTGGTTTCGGAGGGGGAGTGACGTTGACTTTTTTTACCTTCTTGGAGTTCGCGGGCGCGGTGTAGGTATTCTCCATGGTCAGGCATTTCTTGGGGCATTTTTCAACACAGGCGCCACAGACTATGCATCCCAGGTGGTCTATCTGCCAGTAATGTTTCTCCCGATTTACCGTGATCGCTCCGACCGGACAGTTCATCGCGCAGAGCCCGCAGAGAATGCACCGGGAAGCATCAATTTCAATGTGTCCCCGGGTAGTGTCGAAAAATACCGCCGGCTTCTTCGGGTACATTTGACAGGCCGTCTTTCCGAAAAGATACCGGAAAACGGTTCTGATCATGCTTATGGCCGGGAAATTCCGCATATTTATCTCTCCATGCAGCTTATACAGGGGTCGATTGACAGCACGATAACCGGAACATCTCCCAGTTCGCATCCGGCCAGCATCTTTACCAGGGGAGGAATGTTGGCAAAGGTCGGGGTCCTGATCCGGAACCGATCCAGGAACTTGGTCCCATCGCCCCGGGCATAATAAACGACTTCTCCCCGGGGCTGTTCCACCCGAATGAAATGCTCACCTTCCGGGAATCCCTTGAACTTGACCGATATCTCTCCCGGAGGGATTTTGTCTATTACCTGCCGGATTAGATCGAATGATCCGTAAATCTCCCGGATCCGAACCATACACCGCGCGAAGCAGTCCCCGTCGCTCTCCGTGACCGGCTCAAAGTCAAGTTCGTCATAAATTTCATAACCCAGTTGCCTCATGTCCTGTCCGATCCCGCTGGCCCGGGCGGTGGGGCCGACCGCTCCCAGTTGATAGGCTTCTTCCTTCGTTATCACCCCCACTCCAACCAGACGATAACGGGTGGTATAATCTTTGATGAAGACAGAGGCTATCTTCCGATAACTCTCTTCAATCTCTGTAATCCGGTTCTTTATTCGTCCCAGGGTGTCTCTGTCAATATCACGGCGGACACCACCGATCATGGCGGTCCCGAAGATGACTCTGGCTCCGGTCGTCTCCTCGATGATGTCCAGGATGCTTTCCCGAACCCGCCAGCAATGGGCGAAGAGGGCCTCGTAGCCGAAGGCATCGGCCGCCAGTCCGAGCCAGAGCAGGTGACTGTGAATCCGGGAGAGTTCACTCCAGAATACCCGCAAGTAGGAAGCCCGGGGGGGAATCTCGATCTTCATTATACTTTCGATCACCTCGCTGGCCGACATCCCGTGCATGAAGCTGCAGATGCCGCAGATCCTCTCCGCGATATAAACCATATCCTGGAACGGCTTCTTCAGGCAGAGAAACTCCAGCCCCCGGTGAATGAATCCGATTGAAGGGATCGCTTCCAGCACTTTCTCATCTTCCAGGACCAGATCGAGGTGGATCGGTTCCGGAAGAACCGGGTGCTGGGGCCCGAACGGGATTATGGTTTTTGTTCCCATAGGTTATCCTTTATCACCGGTATCCCCATGCTCCTCTGGAGTCGGGGGGGACTTTTTTTCTTCTTCTTTGGCCTCTTCCCCCGGAGGGGGTTTCAAAGATGATTCCTGGCCGGTCTTTCTCCAGGGTGGTTTGGAGATGATCCGGTAAAAATTTCCGCCGTAGTCAAGTGCCAGACCGGGAAAATCTATCTCGAAGAGATCATGAATCTCATTTTCATATATGAAAGCCGCCCAGTAGATACTTGAGATACTGGGAATTTCCGCCTCTTCGAAGGGAACCGTTATCCGGAGGGTCTTCAACTCTCCTTTCAGGTCGAAACTATAATCGATCTGAAAATCGTCCCCCGGCGTACAGGTTATCAGGGCCAAGCGCCGGCCGTCTTCATCCATCTTGCGAACCTGCTCCAGCAGGGAATCTTTCTCGATGGTTATAATTTCCTGTTTTCCAGACATAGAAAAATTTATTCTTGTTCCAGGTTAAGATCCGGCACCGGCGGCAGTTTCCTGGTCTCGTCTCCGGTTCCTTCTTTGTGAGTGACCACACCCCGTTTCTTTTTTTCTTCGAGAAGCCCGACCGCCTGAACGACCCCGTCGATGATCGCCTCCGGTTTCGCGGCGCAACCGGGGACATATAGATCAACCGGTATCACCTTATCGACCCCGCCCAGCGTGTTGTAGCAATCCCGGAAGACCCCGCCTCCTATCGCGCAGGCCCCGATCGCCACCACCACCTTGGGATCACCGATCTGGTCATAGATGGTTTTAACCACCTCCCGATTCTGGCTGTTGATCTGGCCGGTAATCAGGAATATATCCGCGTGCTTGGGATTGCCCATATTAACCGCCCCGAATCGCTCAATGTCATACTTCGGCATCAAACAGGCCAGGACCTCGATGTCGCAGCCGTTGCAGCTTGATCCATCGTAATGAATGATCCAGGGAGATTTTTTTATATACGCCATGTCACCCTCCCTTTGAAATCATTGCAAACAGGTAAAGAGCCAATAAATTCAACCCGCCCAGCACCAGCGTGGCGAGCCAGGCCGATTCCAGCATCAGCTGCCACTTGATCCGGGCATTGGTGTTGTCGATCAGAATTTCAACAAAGTATATAAAGAGAGTGATTATAACGCCGATAATCGGCACGAAAGCAAAAAACAGATAGACCATCCCCAGCAGTAGCACAGTCTCGTACCAGTGCGCGATCTCGATCAGCGCCAGGGACGGCCCGGCAAATTCCGTGGTCAGCCCTTTTATAAGCTCCTGATGGGCGTGATGGGAGGTGGAGAGGTCAAAGGGAGACTTTCGGAATTTAATGGTCAGGACGTAAGTCAGGCCGAGAAAGACCCCCGGCAGGTAGAGGATCGGTAACTTCCCTCCCAGGGCCGCCCGGTAGATAACCGAGACGTGGAAACTTCCGAAGACCATATAGAAACCTACCGCGGTGAGGAGGAGCATCGGTTCGGCCGCCAGCATCTGGAGCAGTTCCCTCTCCGCCCCGATTGAACAGTAGGGGGAGTTGGTGGAATAGGCCGCCAGGACCAGGAAGATATCAGCTACCGTGAAGGCGAAGACGACCATAAGAAGGTCGCTGCCTCCGAAGAAGAGAATTCCACTGAAGATGATGAATATCAGAAAGCAGACCAGGTAGTAACCGTGAAACCGGTTGACCGTCAGGTTCTGTTTTTCGAAGAGCTTGAATACGTCGAAGAACGCCTGGCGGACCGGCGGACCATAACGCCCCTGCATCCGCGCGGTGATTATCCGATCCAGACCGGAGATAATCCCGCCTATTAAAGGCGCCAGCACCACGTACCCGATTATCAGCCAGAGACTTGTCATACCTGTTCCCGTTTTAACCTAAACACCATCTGAAGAGCATTATAACCAGCAGCACAGTAGTGATTGTATTGGTCAGGAAGGTTACTTTCTTCTCATTAAAGTACTTGTTCAGATAATAATTGTTGAACCACCAGTAGCGCCCCTTGCCGAGTGCTCCCATGAACATATGAGGATCCTTAACGTTTGCTCCGCAGAGATACGGCTCCACGTGGACCAGGTGTTTCCAATGGATTAAAAATCCGAGGGGCAGCATCAGCATCATTACTATCATTACCAGTACCATCCAGATATTTATCAGGCTCAGCAGCGGGTCGGTTCCGAAGAGCGGCTCGACGGCGTAAATCCCCACTACCCAGTAGAAAGCGCATATCAGCACCGTGAGAATGGCCAGCGGCCAGAGGCCGAGCCACTCGATCCCGATACCCTCTTCTTTTCTGGGCTCCGGCCGGATGACGGCGACCAGTTGTCCCATCCATTTCGCCCAGAAAAAGAGCATCATGGAGCCTCCGAAGATGACGATGACCGGGAAGATTGAACCCTCCTTGGCCAGGGCTTCCAGGACCGCCCACTTGGCGATCAGCATCCCGAAAGGCGCCAGGAACATCCCGGCGATTCCGATCAGCATGATCAGGGTCATCCGGGGCATCTTGGTGATCAGGCCGTGCATCTCCTCGATATCGCGGCTTCCCGTCTGCTGCTCGATCGTTCCGACGCCGAGGAAGAGGAGGGCCTTGGCGACGGCGTGGAAGATGATCAGCATCACCGCCGCCCAGAGAGTCAGGGGGGTGCCGATCCCCGCGCAGAGGATGATCAGGCCCAGATTTCCGATGGTGGAGTAGGCCAGCACCTGTTTGCCGTCCCGCCGGGAGATGCCGATCGCGGAAGCGGCCAGAAAAGTGATTCCCCCGATCAAGGCCACGATATCCCCCCCCAGCGTATTCCGGACGGCCGGGGCGCAGCGGATGCAGATGTAGACCCCGGCTTTGACCATGGTGCTGGAATGGAGGAGGGCCGACGAGGGCGTGGGGGCGACCATGGCGCCCAGGAGCCATTTGGAGAAGGGAAACTGGGCCGCCTTGTTCATCCCGGCGAAGCAGATCAGCAGGATCGGTGCCATGACCAGGGCTTGATTCATGCCCAGCATGGTGTTGAGCTCGATCGTCCCGCAGGAGCTGGAGAGATAGATGATCGCGCAGGCATAAGCGAGTCCTCCCAGCAGCAGCATCCAGAGAGCCCGATAGGCGTTGTGTACCGCCTCCTCGGTCCGCGAGTAACCGATCATGATAAATGAGCAGAGGGTCGTGATCTCCCAGAAGAAGTAGATCCAGGTAATGGAGTTGGAGAAGATGATCCCGTACATCGCGAAGAAGAAGAGGAAGATGGTGGCGATGAACTTGTTTGACCGGTCGGGTATCTCCGGGTGCTCCTCGTGGTAGTGGCGCATGTACCCGATCGTGTAGACCGTGATCAGCGAGCCCACAATACCTATAATCAAGGCCATTATGATCGAAAGGTTGTCGAGAAATATATATTGCGTTGTCTCCGGCACCCGGCCGCTCAGATCGTAGTAGATCACGGGCGCGTACTGGAGTATAACCAGGAGGGGGATCCAGAGCTTTTTAAAGGGGAGGCGCCGGCAGACAAAGAGGAAGACCAGGGCGAGGATGATGTCGCCGATGCCGACCAGGTAGTCGACCATTGGGGAGGAGATGGGGAAGTACAGGACCTGCTGCTTGCCGGGCCCGGTCTGGAGATAGTTCACCGTCATAATGATCGCGGCCGAGCAGATGACGGCGCAGGAGACCAGAACAATCCACTTTATCGCCCCGGGGTTTTTGAAGACCAGCAAGAGCAGGGCCGGGATCAGGGGGAACAGGATTAGAAAAAATATCCAGAACATAAAATTTTTCTTTGAAAAATTTTAGTTTGTAAAGTAATATTATTGTTCAATTGTAACTACTCAGGTTATCAGGTTCACGGTTCACGGTTCACGGTTTATTGCCTTGCGCACTTCATCACTCTCTAACCGTGAACTCCTGAACGGTGAACCCCTGAACGGTGAACCCCTGAACGGTGAACCCCTGAACGGTGAACCCCTGAACGGTGAACCCCTGAACGGTGAACCCCTGAACCTGAGTAGTTACGTTCAATTATATATCAACCCTATACTGGCCGCAATTATTTTTTAAAAAAAATTATGGTCCGAGCCGGTCTTCTGATAAGATGGTCGTCTTCAAATAGGTGGCTATATTTTACTTCGTAATCAATCGCTTGACTTAGGTTGGGAAAATACGATGAAGAAATTCACTGGAATTATCACGGGCGTATTGGTTGTAGGACTAATACTGGTCGGGCCGGGTTGCCGGATGGTCAAACCCCCGGAAGATCCGGCCGCGGAATGGACACCACCGGACTGGGCCCGGGAGGAGCAGGAGACCGATCCGGTCCAGGACTCCCTCCGGAAGCGGGTGGTTGAGCCCGACCAGCCGCTCTCTCTGGCCCGCTGTGTGGAGATATCCTTAGCTAATAATCCATCCACCCGTCAGGCCTGGGCATCGGCGCGAGCGGCCGCGGCACTGATCGGCCAGGCTGAGAGCCAGCTTTATCCCCAGCTTACGGTCTCCGGGAAAGGAGCTTACCTGAAGCAGAAGTATTCCTTTAAAGGAGCGTCTCCGCCCATCGGGAACAGCCCCGACACGGATCAATTCAACTATGGCCCCGGACTGGATCTTACTTATCTGCTCTTTGATTTCGGTGGTGTGCGGGCCGGCGTGGAAGAGGCTCGCCAGACACTCCTGGCCGCCAACTTCTCTTTCAACCAGGCGATCCAGGACCTAATGCTGAATGTTGAGAAGGCTTACTACGGTTTTTACAGTTCTCAGGCCGCCCTGGACGCGGCCCGGGCGGATGTTAAAGATACCAGCCGGGCCATGGAGGCCGCCCACCAGAAGTTCCAGGTGGGTCTGGTTTCAAAACTGGACGACCTCCAGGCACGGTCATCTTATGAGGATTCGCTTTACAAGCTGGAAGCGGCCAAGGGGGACGTCAAGTCAGCCAAGGCCGTTCTCGCGGAGACGCTCGGTCTTCCCGCCGACGCGAAGATCGAGATTACGAAACCTACGCGGAAGCTTCCGACTGAGATCTCCGATGAGGACGTGAGCAAGCTGATCGAGAAAGGCCTGAAGAATCGGCCTGATATATCCGCGCAGCGGTCTACCCTCCGGGCGAAAGAAGCGGCCGTCGGTGTGGTTGAGTCGGCTCTCTGGCCGGAGCTGAATCTCGGTGGGTCCGCTGATAAGAATTGGTACAGTTATCGGACTGATCCCGAGCTGTATAACGACAGTTATATGTATACCGGCTATCTCAGCCTGCAGTGGGATATCTTCACCGGTTTCTATGATCTAAACCGAAAACGAGAGGCTCGGGAAGAGGTCGAGAAAGCGAGGGAATCTCTGGTCGAGGCCGAACTTGGGGCGTCCGCCGATGTCTGGACCAAATATTACGCCTTCAACACCGCGGTAGGGAAGTATAAGTTCAGTCTGGCCTTCTTGAGCACTTCTCAGGAGTCGTATAATCTGGCCCTGGAGAGCTATAATACCGGGCTGAAGAGCATTCTGGACCTTCTGCAATCCCAGAGCTCGCTCTCGTCCGCCCGGAGCCAGTTGATTGGAGCGGAGAAAGACCTCTTTACCGCCCTGGCCGCCCTGGCCCACGCGACCGGCTCGCTGGGGGTGAGAGAGGCGGAAGGGGCGGAACAGTAAATACTTTTGCGTCTTGATTTATAATATTGGTTCATAATTTATTTCATTTTTAAAAATTCCGTGATAGCTGATTAGCGTCAAAGGCGCTGATTAACAAGGAGCAGTATATGATTGAAAAAAGTAAAGAACAGGGTTGGTGCCGATATTCTCCCCTTATTCCCCGGGCCTTGATTATTCTGGCCGGAGCGATTCTGCTTCTAATCGGGTGTTCCAAGAAGAAGCCGCAACAGGTAATTCCACCTCGCCCGGTTAAGATTGCCACCGCGATTGAGAAAGACGTTCCGCTCTCTATCCAGTCCTTCGGCAATCTGGTATCTCCCGGCGACGTCAATATCATCTCCCAGGTTACCGGGAAGATCAAGGAGGTCCACTTCGAAGAAGGTGATAATGTCAAGAAAGGACAGCTTCTCTTTCTCATCGATCCCCGGGAATACCGGGCCAATCTGGATAAAAGCCGGGCGGCGCTAATGGCTGATCAGGTTGACTCAAAACTCAAAAAAGAAACCTTCGAGCGGAACAAGAAGCTGATCGGCCAGAAACTCATCTCCCAGCAGGATTACGATACCTACGAGACTGAGGCAGCCGCGGCCGAAGCCCAGGTCAGTCTTGACCAGGCCAATGTTAAGCTGGCCGAGATCAATCTTGACTATTGTTCTATCAAGTCCCCGATCGACGGAGTGGCCGGCCGCCGTCAGGTTGATCCGGGCAATATCGTCACCGCCAACAGCGGTCCGACGCTGGTAAATATCAGAACCGTCGATCCCCTCTACGTTGATTTTCCCACTCCGGAAAGAAAACTCTCCTGGGTAAGAGAGTATATGGCCAGGTCCGCGTTGAAGGTCGGGCTGAAACCCGCCGGAGATGATAGAGGTCCTTATCAGGGGAAGCTCCAGATGATTGAGAATACCGTTGACCCCACTACCGGGGCCATAATCCTGAGAGCGACGGTTGACAACAAGGAGCGCGCGCTCTGGCCCGGGCAGTATCTGACCGTCAAACTGGAAGTAGAGACCGCCCAGAACGCCGTTCTGGTCCCGGGTTCGGCGGTCCAGCTCGGCCGAACCGGACCGTATATTTTCGTGGTTACTGATGATAATAAGGCCCAGTTGCGTGAAGATATCACGGTGGGCGACGATATTGCTGAGGACCTGATCATCCGGAAAGGGGTTAAAGCCGGGGAGAAAGTGGTCACTTACGGCCAGATGGGACTGGTCGACGGCGCCCCGGTAACAATTATCAGCGGCAGTGACGGGACGGAGTGGAGCGGGGGGAACAAAGAAAATGCCGCCGAGCAAAAAGGTGCCCCCAAGCAAGAGAGTGACACATCAAAAAAGACAGAGAGCTCCGGCGATTCGAAAAAAGAGAGCGGTTCCAAATAACCCATTGATATTTCCGTGCGGTAAAATAAGTCGCTAAAAGGAAAGAGTAATGGCTTTCTCAGAAAAATTTATCCGCCGCCCGATCATGACCATCCTGATCATGGTAACGCTCCTGCTGGGGGGTCTGGTGGCTTATACCCAGCTGCCGGTCAGCGACCTCCCCTCGGTTGATTATCCGGTGATGACCATCACGGTCAGTTATCCCGGCGCCAGTCCTGAGTTGATGGCCTCCTCCTGCGCGTCCCCCATCGAGGATGAGTGCATGCAGATCCCGGGGCTTCAGACAATCATCTCCGACAATAAATCCGGGATCACCACGATCACTCTCAGCTTCGAGCTGGATAAGAACGTGGACCTGGCCGCCCCGGACGTGCAGGCGGCGATCACCCGGGCCCAGGCCAACCTCCCTTCATTGCCCCAGCCCCCCACCTATGACAAGAGCAACCCCGCCGATCAGCCGATCATCTATATCATGCTCTCCTGCGAAACCATGACCGGGGGTGAGCTCTACGATTACGCCCATAAATCGATCGGCCAGAGGATCAACATGATCGAGGGGATCACCAAGGTAGCCATCTACGGGGCCAAGCGGGCGATCCGGGTTCTGGTTGATCCCGAGAAGCTGGCCTCCCTGGGAATCGGTCTGGATGAAGTGGCCCAGGCTTTGAGCACCGGTACTCCCATCGTACCGGGCGGGGACCTGAACGGGGTTTATCGCACCTTCTCGATCTACCCCGAAGGGCAGTTGACGGAACCGGAAGAATATGAGGAACTGATAATCGCCTACCGAAATGACGCGCCCATCAGAATCAGGGATGTAGGCCATGCGATCGACAGCCTGCAGAGCGATGTAGTTAATGTAACTTATGGGAATAAGGAACATGGCATGATACCCGGATCGGTCTGTGTCGCCGCGACCCGGGCTTCCGGGGCCAATACCGTGGCTCTATCAGGAAAGGTCAGGGCCCTCCTGGATGAGATCGCGCCGACACTCCCCGGCGCTCTCAAGGTAGGTATCTTCTATGACAAGGCCCTTCAGATCGAGGAGTCGATCAAAGACGTCGAGACCACCATTGTTATAGCTTTTATCCTGGTGGTTTTGATCATCTTTCTCTTCCTGGGCCGGCTCTCCGATACCATGATCCCGGCCGCGGTCCTTCCCGTGACCCTCTTCGGCACCTTCCTGATCATGATGTTTGCCGGCTTCAGCCTCGACAACCTCTCCCTGATGAGCCTCACCCTCTCGATCGGTTTTCTGGTCGATGACGCGATCGTGGTCCTTGAGAACACCGTTCGGCATATCCAGGCCGGAGAGAAGCCCCAGGCCGCGGCGATCAAGAGCATGGAAGAGATCACCGGCACGGTCATCTCAACCAGTATTGCTTTAGTCGTGGTCTTTATCCCCCTGGTCTTCATGGCCGGAGTGGTGGGCCGGAACTTCAAGGAGTTTGCCCTGACCGTGATCTTTGCCATCTCCGTCTCCACCGTCATGGCCCTGACCCTCTCGCCGATGATGTGTGCCCGGGTGCTGAAAGGGGGGAAGAAGGCCAAGACCAGGATAGAGAAGTTCTCCGACAGGTTTATCAAGTTTATAGTCAACAAGTACGCGGTATCCCTCAGGTGGTTCCTGAAGCGCAGGTTCCTGGCCATTCTCGGGGGGCTGGCCTGCATGGTTGGGATCGTTTATTTCTTTATCGCTCTTCCCAAGACTTTCATGCCGGTCGGCGACAGCGGCCTCTTTTACGGGCAGTTCGAGGCTCTCCAGGGGACCTCAACGGATCAGATCCGGCGCTTCCAGGACCGGATAAACGAGATCATCACCGACAATCCCGCCGTTCGCAACCTGCTTTCGGTTACCGGGAATCAGACCGGGGCCGACCAGAGCACCGGTGTTGTCATCGCCACCCTGGTTCCGACCAATGAGAGAGAGCCGATCGAGACGGTGTTGAAGGAGGTGAACATGACCCTCTATTCCTCGCTCTCCGATCTGGGGCAGGTATATATCATGCCGCTCCCCTCCCTTGTGTTGAGCTCCGGGGCTGAGAGCACCGCCACGGGAAGCAAATACTCCTATGTTGTCAGTGGACAGGACCGTGAAGCGGTCTATCAGGCTGCGTTCGAGATGGAGGACCGGATGCGTAAGCTGCCGTACTTCTCGGGGATTCAGAACAGCGTCAAGCTGGATCTTCCCCAGTTGAATATTATACTGCGCCGCGACCGGGCCTCGGCTCTGGGGATAACGGCGGCGGATATAGAGACCGCGATGGCTTACTGTTACGCCAAGGGGAAGACCGCCATGTACCTGACCGATGTCGATCAGTACTGGGTTATCCTGGAAGCCGAGGACAAGGACCGGTTGCTCCCCCGGGACCTCTCCAAGATCTATGTGCGCTCTTCCGGCACCGGCAAATTTGTCCCCCTCGGATCAATCGCCGACTGGGTGCCGACCGTGGCCCCCCAGAACGTTCCCCATCACAACCAGCTCAACGCCGCCACCATCTCCTACAACCTTGCTCCCGGGGTTCCGCTGGGAGACGCAACCCAAGCCCTGAATAAGATGGTTCGGGATATTCTTCCCCCCGAGGTCAGCGGGGTGATGCAGGGTCAAGCCCAGGAGTTCGAGGAAGCCGTTCAGAGCCTGATCATCCTGATGATCGTGGCCGTCTTCATCATGTACGTTATCCTGGGTATCCTGTACGAGAGCTATATTCATCCATTTACTGTTCTGACTACATTGCCCCCTGCCGCCTTCGGCGGTCTCCTCACCCTCTATATCTTCGGCTCGGAGCTCTCGATGTATTCCTATATCGGTGTCTTCATGCTCCTGGGGATCGTCTCCAAGAACGGGATCATGATGGTTGACTTTGCCAAGCAGAACCTGGAGGAGGGGCAGAACGCTTTCGACTCCATCTATAATGCCTGTCTGACCCGTTTCCGCCCGATCCTGATGACCGGTGCCTCCACTATCATGGGGACGCTCCCGATCGCGATCGGTCTCGGGGCCGACGCCTCCGCGCGCCGTCCCTTGGGACTCTTAATCGTTGGAGGTTTGGCCTTTGCTCAGGTTGTCACCCTCTTCATCACTCCGGGAATCTTTCTCTATATGCAGTCTTTTCAGGAGAAGTTCCTCGACCGGTTCGAGCTGACCCGCTCCGATGCCTGCCGCCTCAAGATGCAGGAAGCCGACGAGACGGACGGTTAAGAGCTCCTTAATTAATTCATGCCGAATTTATCAGGGATGAATAGAGACTTATCGTCGAAAGAATCAGATCACGCCGCCACACTTCATCTCTCGGGCGATATCTCCAATACCGTCGGACAACAGCTCGTAAATGATGTCACGCGGATTGCTTCCCGGGGCAACCGGGAGGTATCGATCGACCTGAAAGAACTGCCCCAACTCGACAGCCGGAGCTGCGCCTGGCTGATCGAGGCGGTGCGGGCCGGTCGTAGGCTCGGCGCCCGGGTCTCCCTCATCGGGGCGCACGGGCAGGTGGCTGATTTTATCGAGTTGATGCGCGCTAACTTCGAGCCCCCGCCGGTTCCCACTTTTTATCGCGATGGTTTCCTGGGACGTCTCGGGGGGAAGGCGATCGAGGCCTGGGACGAGGCCCGGGTGGTCGGCAACCTGATCATCGACGCTCTATACTGGTCATTCCTTGGGCCGGTGGGAGGGCGCGGGCTCCGGTGGAAGGCGCTTCTTGCCGAGATCCAGGAGATGGGGGTGGGGGCGATCGGGATCGTCTGCCTGATCAACTTCCTGCTTGGCCTGGTGATCGCCATGCTCTCAGCGGTCCAGCTCCGGATGTTCAACATGCAGATCCTGGTGGCCAGCGGGGTGGTGATCGGCTTTGCCCGGGAACTGGCGCCGATCATGACCGGGATCGTGGTCTCGGCCCGGACCGGAGCCGCCATCACCGCGCAGCTCGCGACCATGAAGGTCTCCGAGGAGATTGACGCGTTAAAAGGGATGGGGTTGAACGTAGCCAAGTTCCTGATCGCCCCCAAGTTCCTGTCTATCCTGGTCTCTCTGCCGATCTTGACGATCATGGGATTTATCTCGGGTGTGGCCGGGGGGTTTTTACTGGGTATGCTCTCTTTAGGTTTTACCTTTGACAGCTGGTGGGCGCAGACCCTTCAGGCCGTAAAACTCGGTGATATTACTCAGGGTTTTGTCAAGTCCTTCTTCTTCGCGATGATTATTGTCATTGTCGGGTGTCATAACGGCCTCCGGGTCTCCGGTGGCGCCAATGAGGTCGGTCGGGCGACGACCCGAGCGGTGGTGATGGATATATTCCTGATTATTGTCGCCGACATGCTCTTCGCCACGCTGTTCTATTTTACAACTTAAGAAAAATTGGGGTCAAACCTACACTAGTCACTAAGCAAATAAATAAAATTAATGTAGCCACACAGGTTTTTTTACTTTTTTTCATTATAGTTTTGTTTAGTGACTAGTGTAGGTTTGACCCCAAATAAACCCCAAATAAAGTGAATGGAGAAGCGTCCTATAATTGAGGTTCGTGATCTGGTCGCCGGTTACGGCCGAGAGGTCGTCCTGAGAGGGATTTCCTTCGATGTTTATCCGGGTGAGATCCTGGTCGTGCTCGGCGCCTCCGGATGCGGAAAGTCAACCCTCCTCAAACTTCTGGTCGGTCTGCTGAAACCCATGTCGGGCTCGATACGTTACTGGGGGAAAGATATCAAGAAGATGGATGAAGATGAACTCGATCACCTCCTTCACAAGATCGGACTCTCGTTCCAAGATGGGGCGCTCTTCAATTCGATGACCGTCGGCGAGAATGTGGCCCTCCCGATGGTGGAGTATGGAAATATGGACCGGGAGTTGATCCCGATCCTCGCCCGGATGAAACTGAGCCTGGTCGGCCTGACTAACAGCGGTTACCTTATGCCGGAGGCACTCTCGGGGGGGATGAAGAAACGGGTCGGTTTTGCCCGGGCGATCGCCATCGATCCCACGATAGTCTTCTTCGACGAACCGTCCGCCGGCCTTGACCCGATCACGGCCGCGGGGCTTGACAAGATTATCTTGGATATCCGGCGGTTGATGGAGTTGACGATGGTTGTCGTTACCCATGAACTGGATTCTATTCGGAGTGTCGCCGATCGGGTTATAATGTTGGATTGGGGAGAGATCATCTTTGACGGTACCCTGGCCCAGATCGAGACGGCGGATCACCCCCGGGTGCGGCAGTTCTTTGAACGGATCCCGGATAAGACCATACTTTGAACAGGGAAGGAGATTAAGCATGGCTACTAAAGCACAGAAAACCCAGGTGGGTATCTTTCTCCTGGTCGGCCTGACTCTGATAATCGTTGTCTTTGTGATTATCGCCCGGAAGGGCAGGAAGCCGACCGACAATTATTTTATCAAGTTCGAGGAGAGCGTGGGTGGCCTGAAGAATGACTCTGTCGTCCTTTATAAAGGAGTGCAGGTCGGGAAGGTCCGGAATATCTACGTTAAGGGCGATAACACGATAATTGTCCAGGTGGGGATTGAGCGAGAGCTGGTAACCCTGCGAGAAGGCACCCTGGCCAAGCTCGACCTTGGCAACTTGATGGGGGGGATGGTAGTTGAACTCTCCGGGGGAGATATTACCTCACCTCGACTAAAACCGGGTTCGTATATTCCCTCAGAGGCATCAGTTCTGGAAAACTTAGCCCAGGACCTCCCCAAGATCCTGGATGACATCAAGGGGATTTTGAATAATCTGAACCGGGCCCTGGGGTCGAAGGACTCGGACCGGGTCAGTACACTTCTGGAAAATGCCAATCAGACCTTTACTTCATCCAAAAAGACCCTGGACAATTTAACCCAACTGCTCCAGACGATCAGGAACGATCTCTCCGATCATGGGTATGAACTGAGAAAGGCCATGCTGGCTTTTCAGAAAGCCATGCTGGAGATGTCCGCAACGTCCAATTTTCTGAGGAACGATCCCTCGTCTGTGATGTGGGGAAGATCAGAGCCCGAGCATCCGTATGTTAGATAGAGAATGGGGATTGGGGAATAGGGAATAGTTAACAGGAGGCTGATAATGAAATGTATATTTAAGTTGTTACTTTTGACAACTCTAGCTCTGGTGATTGTCTCTTGCGGTTCGCATATGCCGACCTACTATTACCTGATCAAAACCGAGCCGGAGGTAGCTAAAGCGGAGAAGGCTATCCCGCTCCGGATCGACGTTAACCCGGTCCGAGCTCCCGGCCGCTATCAGAACCGGATGGTCTATCGCCGGGGAGGGTACGAGGTCGGCTTCTATGAGTACAGCCAATGGGCCGAGACACCGGGTGAGATGGTGCGTATGATTCTGATCAACGCCTTGAACGAGTCGGAACTCTTCTCTGAGATCGATCTTATCGGAAGCGATCCCGCGACCGATCTGGACCTAGAAAGCTTGATTGAGAGCTTCGATCAGGTCATCGAGGGGAAGGATAATTATGCCGAGTTCAAGTTGATTCTTGAATTCCGCCGATCCGACACCGGGGCATCGGTCTGGAACCACCGGGTGAGTGCCCGGGTAAAGCAGGAGGGGGAAGGAGAGTTTGCCGTTGCCATGAGTGCGGCGGTAGAGAAAGCTCTCTCCCAGGCGCTCGTGGCGATGGAGAAATCGGAGAAGTTGAGGGAGGCCCCCGGGAAGTTGATGAAAGACAGGAAGCGGAGAGACGAAGAATAGGAGAAAGCGGATGGGCAGACTTAATTTGATCAGCCTGGCGGGGATCGCGGTCCTTATCTTGATCGCGTTTGTATGTTCCAACAACAAGAAGAAGATAAGATGGAGGATCGTCGGGATCGGTCTTATCGCCGAGGTGGTCTTCGCGTTTTTAATTCTCCATACCGTGCCGGGAGAGGCGTTCTTCGACTTCATCAGCCGCGCCATCATCAAAGTTCTGGACTTTGCCTACACGGGCATTGATTTTGTCTTCGGCTGGCTCTACTCGGGACAAGGGATCAAGGACTTCCACACGCAGCATGCGTTCATCCTGGAAGCCCTGGTCCCGATCGTCTTCTGCGGTTCCATTATCGGGGTTCTTTATCATTACGGCATCATGCAGAAGATCGTAAAATGGATCTCGGTCCTCTTCACCAAGGCCCTCGGAATAAGCAGCGCCGAATCACTGGCCACGGTCAGTAATGTCTTTCTGGGCCAGACCCAGGCGCCCCTGGTGGTCGCGCCTTACGTGAAGAAGATGACGCAATCCGAGTTCTTCCTCCTGATGGTGAGCGGGATGGCCACCGTGGCGGGAAGCCTCTTCATCGCGTACAACGCCATGGGGGCGCAGATGAAATACGTCCTGGCCGCCAGCATTATGGCCGCTCCCGGATCGATCATCATGGCCAAGATCATGATCCCGGAGATCGGCACGCCGGAGACGGTGGGGGACATGTGATTGGGGTCAAACCTACACTAGTCACTAAGCCAATCCATTAACTATTATAGAAAGATAACTTCCTTTAGTATCTTTCATTTCGGTTGTTTAGTGACTAGTGTAGGTTTGACCCCATTAAAAAGTTTGCTTGATCAGCATCAGCTTAAAGCGGTCGCCGGCGTCTTCGGCTAGGTCGGCGATCGAGGCTATCATCTGGATTATCTCCCGGAGCTGGAGCTTATGGGCCAGGTCCTTTAATGATTTTGAGACCGATTTGATGGCCCCCCATTCCAGATGGTCGACCTCGCTCTCCTGCTCCCTTACTTTCTCAGCCGTGGCCCTGACCTGGTTTATATCTTGATTGAAGATATTCAGAACATCTTTCAGAACCTCGAAGGTCTTGATCGACTCTGAGGTCAGGCCTTTTAAATGATCGCGCAGAAATCCGGGGATCTCGGGCCGGGTCAGGACGAACAGATTGCTGATATGCTGGGCCCGGTTGGCGATCTCGTCGACGGTATCGGCGAGTATAACATAATCTTCCCGGTTGGGCGGCATAAAGGCGCCGGCATGGAGCTGGGTTAAAATCTTCTCTTTAACCTCATCCGCTTCATTTTCAAGCTGATGAACCAGACCGGCCTCCCCTTTGAACCCTCTGTCCTTTTCCAGATAGAGGTCGATTGTTCGCTTGAGGTGTTCCAGCGCGTCTCCGACCTTCTCAAAGTGCGACTCCATCAGCACTACCATTTCTTTCTCTTTCCGATCAAAAAGCATATTATCCCTCCTTATGATTGGGAAGATCCAATTTTTATTGTAATTTTATCACTAAAGGCAGAGAATGTGATTATTATTCTTACAATAAGAATGCAACCTACAATCTGACAGAGGGAGGTGAACCCATGAAGAACCGTGATGTTATTTTGGTTCTTGGATTGGTCATGCTTTTGCTATGGATCTCCGTGCCGCTGATGGCGAACGGTGACTCACCCCGGGCGGTTTATGATCTCTATATAACGACCCAGCGGGCTGGAGACGTGGACGGCATGGCCGGATACGTGACCAAGGCGAAGGTGGATCAGCTCAAGGCGATGCCCGAGGCCCAGAAGAAGCAGATCGGCGAGATGATGAAGTCGATGGCTCCGCTCGAGTACATCGTGATCAAGGAAGATATCCGGGGGGATACCGCGATCCTGACTCTTAAGGGAAAAGCGACTGATTTCGCCGGAGGATCCCGCGAACAGGAAGGCACCGCTCGTTTTGTAAAGGAGAATGGAGTGTGGAAGTTGGATGAAGAGAGTTGGCAGGAGACATCCTCTCAGTAAGACAACTCTACGGTGTGAAAAAGGCTCCCTTCGGGGAGCCTTTTTTGCCTAGGCACTTTTATAATGAGCACGAAATTACCGCAGCAGTTACTCAAAGCCGGCGCGCAGCTATATGGTTTCAATATCGTCCGCGTAACACCATTACCCGAGATTGGCTCTGTGGCCTACCTGGCGGAGCACATCAAGAGCGGAGCCCGACTTCTTCATCTTCACTCCTCCGATCCCGAGAACCTCTTCGCGATCGGATTTCGTACCCCCCCTCCCGATGACTCCGGATTGCCCCATATCCTGGAACATACCGTCCTCTGCGGCTCGAAAAGATATCCGGTCAAGGACCCGTTTGTGGAGTTGTTGAAGACCAGCCTGGCCACCTTCCTGAACGCCATGACTTACCCCGACCGCACGATCTACCCCTGTGCCAGCATGAACGAGAAAGACTTCTTCAACCTGGCCGGTGTTTATTGCGACGCGGTCCTCTATCCCCTGATCAGCTTGCGGCATTTCCAGCAGGAAGGCCATCATCTCGAGTTTGCCGAGCCCGGCAATACCGGGTCTCCCCTCATCGTCAAGGGAATCGTCTATAACGAGATGAAAGGGATATACTCGGACCTGGACGGAATAATCGGACGGGAGATAGTAAAAAATCTCTTCTGTGACAATGCCTACGGCCGGGATTACGGCGGCAATCCCGAATCGATTACCACCCTGACCTATGAACGGTTTAAAGATTATCACCGGACCTGGTATCATCCCTCCAATTCGTTGATCTTTATCTTCGGGAATATTCCTCCACCCCGGCATCTGGCATTTCTTGACGTGCAGTATCTCTCTCAATTTGAGAAGGCCAAGATCGATGCCACGATCTCCGATCAATCGGTCTGGACGGCTCCCCGACAGTTTACCGTTATCTATCCGATCGGAGCCCATGAGAAACCGGAAGGCCGGGCGGCGGTAGTAGCGGCCTATCGGGCGGGGAGAAATGACCGGCCGATCGAGACGCTCGCCCTCCATATTATCTCCCATTATCTCATTGGCAACGCCGCGTCACCTCTCCGGAAAGCCCTGATCGACTCTAAACTGGGGGAAGAGTTAACCGATTCGGGTTACTACTCCTACCAGCGTGACACTTATTTTGCGGTCGGGTTGAAAGGTACCGAGGGCCATCGCGCCGGGAGGATTCTGGACCTGATCCGGGGAACCTGCGCGCGGATCGCTGAAGAAGGGCTGGACCCGGGGAAGGTGGAGGCCGCGTTTCATTGTCTGGAGATGGCTTCCCGGGAGATCAAGAGCATGTATCCCCTCCGCCTGATGGATCGCGCCTTCGAGTCCTGGTCGTCGTCGGATGATCCGCTTCTCTGGATGCGGATCAACCATTATATCGTTGAAGCGCGCCGGCGCTATTCGACCGAACCCGGGTTTCTGGAAGATCGGCTCCGGAAGATGATTGTAGACAACCCCCATCAACTGCTGTTGAGTCTTCTCCCCGATCCGGCCTATATGGCTAAGAAGGAGAAGATCGAAAGCCGGCAGATGGAGAAGGTGAAAGAGCTTTTCAGCGGATCGGAACTGAAGCGGATCGCCCGTGACGCGGCCGAACTTGAGCGCCTCCAGTCAACACCCAACACCCCCGAGGCGCTGGCGACACTCCCCCGTCTCGCCCTCGCGGATGTCCCGATCGAGCCGGTGAAACTGAACACGGTGATCGAGGAGGTAGGTGGACGCCCTTTCCTGGTCACGGATATGTTCAGCAATGGTCTGACCTATATCGCACTCTCCTTTGATCTCCGCGGACTCGGAGAAGAGACCGTCTCCTACCTGCCGCTCTTCATCGACGCCTTACACGGGATGGGCGCCGCCGGCTTCGATTACGCGACCATGGCCGAACGGGAAGCGGCCTGCAGCGGGGGGATTGAGCCGGATTTCCGGGTCTCGGGGACCGCCGATGATCCTCATCACGTGCAGCCGCACCTCACCGTCTTCTGTAAGGCCCTTGACCGCAAACTGCCGGAGATGCTGGAAGTCCTCAAACAGCGGTTGACCCTCTGCGATCTGACCGATCGGGAGCGGTTGAAGGATGTGGTTCTCCAGGGGCGGATGGCCCGGAAGAGCCGGGTAGTTCCGGCGGGAAGCGGCTATGCCGTCTCTTTTGCTTCCCGGAGGCTGAGTGAGAACTGCGCGCTCAACGAGACTCTGAAAGGAATCAGCGGGGTCCGCTTCTTCGACCGGCTGGTAGCCCGGTTCGACCGGGATCACCGGTTGATCGAGAAACGGCTGACGGCGATCCGCGATCTGCTCCAGTCCCGCCGTCGGCTGACTATCAGTGTTCTCGGTTCCCCGGAATCGGTTGAGTCGGTCCGGGGGTGGTACCAGGGGCTGCTGGGGGGGATGAGGGATGAAGAAATACCCCGATCCGGAGACCGGTCATCTCCCGGTGATGGAAGACGGGAAGGGATCGCCACTCCGGCGGATATCGCTTTCGTGGCCCAGAGCCAGCCGGCGGTCTCATTTTCTCATCCCGCCGCTCCGGCGCTCCTGTTGCTGGCCCAGAATACCAGTTACGGGTATCTCTGGGAGGAGGTGCGGGTCAAGGGCGGCGCCTATGGCTGTAGCGCGGCCTATGACGTCGGACGGGGCACGTTCTCATTTTCCAGTTACCGTGATCCGAATATATCCCATACCCTCCAGGTCTATGGCGGGGTCTTCGATTACATCGAAAGGGAGATGGACCTCTCTCCCCGCGCCGTCGAGCAGGCGATTATCGGAACCATAAAGTACCTGGATCATCCGATCCGCCCGGAACAGGCGGTTGCGCTTGCTCTGGGACGTTACCTCGGAAGAAAGACCCCGGAAAAGATCAGGGCTTTTCGGGAGCGGTTGTTTCATCTGAGCGGGGATGATATCCGGCGCGCCTCAACTGAGTTACTTCGTCCGGCCTTCGCGATTTCATCGGTCTGTGTAATCTCCAGCCGGGAGAAGCTGGAAGCCGCCAATCGGGGTGGGGGAGAAAAGTTCTCTATCACCGACCTGTAATTCAGAATTTCCAACTCGCTGCTTATAATAAAAAAGAAAGAGACAGGCATGAAATTAGTGAGAAAAGCGTTTGTCGTATCTTTGATCCTGAGCTGCGCGCTTCCGGTTTCCTGCGCGACCCGGGAGGGGACGACGGACCGGGGCGGCCGGAAAAGAATCACCATTGGCCTCCTCCTGGAGAGTGCCGAGGGGCCGAGTCGGTGCCTGGACGGAGAGTGGCTGATCAAGAAAGCGAATATCCCGGGGGTCGATGTTCTAATTCGGTACGCGGAGGGGAGACAGGAAGAACAGAATCGTCAGGCAAGCGAACTGATCGGGGAAGGGGCTGATATTCTGGTCGTTACGCCGACGAACCCGGAGACCGCCGCTTCGATAGTGGTTCAGGCGCACCGGGCGGCTATCCCGGTATTGGCCTGGGGCGACTTGATCATGAATGCCGATCTCGATCTCTACGTGACTGCCGACCGGGAAGCGGCCGGCTATCTCCAGGCTCAAGCTCTTCTGGAGAAGAGTTCCGGAGGAGAGAGTGTTCTCCTGGGGGGCGGTGAAAACGATCCTGATGCTCATCTGGTTCGGGCGGGGCAGTTGCGGGCTTTCAAGGAGCGCGCGGAGAAGACCGGGGGGGAGATACCCATGCTGGCCGATCTCTATCTTGATCCCCCGACTCGCGAAGAAGGCCGACGGCGGATGGCCGCCCTGCTCGATGACTTTAAAACGACCGGCGAACCCGTAGGGGCGATTATGGCCTTCAGCGATGAGATCGCCGCCGGCGCGATCGCGGCTCTGGAAGAGAAGAAACCAGGCGCCCCGGTCGCCGTGGCCGGCCGGGGGGCGACCCTCCCCGCCTGCCGGCGAATTATCGAGGGAACCCAGACGTTTACCGTTTATACTCCATCGCCCCGGCTGGCCACGGCCGCGATCCAGGCCACGGTCCGGTTAGCCCGCGGGATGAAGCCGGAGGAGGTTGTAAGATCGCTGGATTATCAAGAACGCTCGGTTGACAATGGTTATAAGGAAGTTCCGGCTATCTTATTGGAGCCCGTTGTCGTCAGCCGGGCCAACATGATCGAGACCGTGGTCCTGGATGGCCGTTACCCCGTCGAGGAGATCTACTGATACCGAGAAGTTTCTGGTCTTTATTGGGGGTTTCCCTTTCTCCCAGGGGCGAACGTATTCCAGCGAGATTGTTGTCTTTCCTTCCCCCACGGCCCGAAAGGTCCAGAGTTGTTCTCCCCCCGCGCCTTTGAGTTGGGTCTGAGGCGGCTGAAATGTCGAGTTGACTAGTGTGATGATCTTCTCATCCGGAGGCGCGGCAAATCTCCAGCTATACCCGGTGGTCGGGTTGGACTTCAGGATGATGGTAAACTCATCCCCGATTGCGGCCTTGATCGGGTCCGGTGGGTCGAGATAGGTTTTTTTATTCATTGTCGGTTCGGGAGACGTCACCGGCTCTACCCCACAGGCCGAGATTGATGGTAACACTGCAAGTAAGACGGTAATTATAAACCCGTTTTTAGTATACGTCATAGTTAATTAAAAACTGTTTGCGAAGCTTTAGATCCCGATATCCGCCAGCGCGTTGCAGAAGGAATTTATGGTCGAGACCAGACCGGGATGGGAAGTCTCGAAACCTTTAACCAATCCGAAGAGATCTTCCAGCGAGGAGTCGAGCTGCTGCCGATCTTTATCCTCCCGGATCGCGTGGCGGGTTGAGGCGTGAGTGATGTCGACGATCTTTAACGCGCTCTCCCGGTGGGTCTCCGAAAGCTTCGTTATCTCGGCTCTCAGCTGCGCTATCAGCGCGAGCAGTTCCACTCTTTTCTCGGCGGAAAGAGTCGGCGCCGCCGCCACCGTTTCTTTAATATTGTCCAATGTCTTATCAATCATCTTTTTCCTCCTTAAGATCCAATCAATGTTCCGCTTCCTCCAGGTCCCGGCGGGTATCCTCAGTCAGATCGGCGGTCAGGTAATCGATGGTAAGGGGTAGCCCCACCTCCAGCCTGGGGACGTGCTGAAGACCGACGGTAATCTCTTTGAATTCGCATTCAAGCATATGCCCCCCCCGGGTACGGTCCTCATTCATAAAATGGAGATGATACCCCGGCACATTAAGGGATGCCATGAACTGAGGAGTGTAAAAGCCCCCCAGGGTTCCTTTAATTTCATGATACTCGAATGTGGGCTGTTCCCGGGCCACTTCCACCAGCGGCCGATAGTTTTCCTGCCGGGGGACGGAACGGGTCTTGATGTACTTGAACTCTCCGTCGATGCGGATGGCGTAGAGCATGTTGGCGGAAGGGATGAGCAGATTCAGCAGTTCCTCCAGCGGAACGTCCAGTCGTTCGCCGTTGATCTCCTCTACCGTATCAGGGGTAAAGAAGGTCAGGCAAGCAAAGGGCGTCTCCTTATCATCCCCCACCGGGTAGGCCATCCCATCGTCCTTCACCTGATAAACGATATTGTCCAGGATGACCATCTCCCCGTCAAGGTCGTTGAACGTCCCCAGACCGAAATCGCCGTGTTCTTTGATTTCGGCAATCGTGGTATTCTGTTCATAATAACCCTGAACCAGGGCGTTGACGGGGGCGGAGAGATAGACGGCTTTTCCCTTATGATCCGGTTTGAGCTTTTTCATTACTTATGTCACAACAACGACGTGCTGAAATATCGTTCGGCGCGGTCTGGAAGCACTGAGGCGATATTTCCCGATAGCTTCTCCGCCATCTTCCGCGCCCCCCAGATATTTGCCCCGGAGGAGATGCCGACCAGGAGGCCATAGTCCCGGCCGAGTTGGCGGGTGGTCTCGATCGCGTCTTCGTCGGTTACTTCGACCACCTCATCCACCAGGGAGACATCCAGGATGTCGGGGACAAAGCCATCTCCGATCCCCTGGATCCGGTGCAGCCCCGGCTCATGTCCGAGCAGTGCCGCGACATTCTTCGGTTCTACCGCGACGATTCGTACCCCCGGCTTGTGCTCCTTGAGAAAGGACCCCACCCCCTGAAGCGTACCACCGCTCCCGACCCCGGCCACGAAGCAGTCAATATCCCCGCCCATCTGGCGCCAGAGCTCGTGGGCGGTCTCGTTGTAATGACAAAGGGGGTTCTCCGGATTTTTGAACTGCTGAGGAATGAAGACCCGGGGATCTTCTCTCGCCATCTCTTCCGCCACCCGGACGGCCCCGGCGATGCCTTCCTCATCCGGTGTCAAGACCAGTTCACCGCCCAGCGCCCGGATCAGTTTTTTCCGCTCCTCGCTCATCCCGGCCGGCATGACGATCTTGACGGTATAGCCTTTCAGCCGGCCGACCAGAGCGACGCCGATGCCGGTATTGCCGCTGCTCGGCTCGACGATGATGGAGTCGGCCCGGAGTTTGCCGTCTCGTTCCGCTCCCTCCATCATGGCCAGGGCTACCCGGTCTTTCACGCTCCCGCCGGGGTTGAGGAACTCCGCCTTAGCGTAGATGTTCTCGTTCTTAAGCTGGATCAGGGGCGTGTTCCCGATCAGATCGAGGATGTTGTCGGTAAGCATTGTAAACCTCCATTGATAATAATGCCGGTAATACTACCATCAGGGCCGGTTAATGGCAATATCTTGTAACTTCTACCTCCCGGTAGATATTGTACTTTTACGGCGGCTGGTTATAATGATTGCCGGATGAAGATATATAAGATCATATTCTTGCTTGCTCTCTGTCTTCAGGGCTGTGGATCACGGATGGAAGAGCAGAACGATTTTCTCCACCTCCGCTTGAAAGACGATCCCTCCACACTGGACCCGGCTTATATAGTGGATGTTCCGGGTGGCGCGTTGGCGGCCAAGATATATAACGGGCTGGTCCGCTTTGACCGGGAGGGGAAGGTGGTCCCTGATCTCGCGTCCCGGTGGGAAGTCTCCGGGGACGGTCGTCTCTATCGCTTCTTCCTGAGAGACGGGGTCAGGTTCACCAACGGCCGGGAGTTGGCGGCGGAGGATATTGTCTATTCCCTCCGCCGTCTCCTCGATCCCGCGGTGAACTCGCCCCGTTCCTGGCTCCTGGAGGCGGTGAAAGGGGCCGCCGCGTTTATGAACGGCGAATCGAAGTTCCCGGAGGGGATCAGAGCTGCCGGGAAGGGGGTGGTTGAGATCGAGTTGACCACACCGGTCGGCATCTTCCTGAATTATCTGGCGATGCCCAACAACTTGGTCATCCCCCGGGAAGAAGTGGAGCGTCCCGGGATCGCCTTCTCGGACCATCCCTGTGGTACCGGACCATTTCAACTGGTTGAATGGCGCCATAACAACCGGATTGTCCTGAAGCGCAACCCCGATTATTTCGAAGGCTCACCGTGCCTGGCCGGGATAAAGTACCGGATTATCCCGGAGACTTTGACGGCGGTGGTGGAGTTTGAACAGGGAAACATCGACATCATGGAGGTACCCCGGGCCGAGTTTGAGAGGTATACCACCGATCTCCCCTGGAAGGATCAAGTCCGGAGCCGGGTAGGGCTCAACTGTTATTATGTGGGTTTCAACTGCCAAAAACCTCCCTTCAATGATCCTCGCCTCCGGCGGGCGTTCAACTACGCGATCGACCGGAAGAAGATAATTGATGTTCTTCTGGAGGGTAGGGCCGTCCCGGCGTCAGGGCCGGTTCCCCCCGCGCTCCACTCTTCCAATCAGACCGGGGGATATCCTTATGATCCGGAGAAGGCCCGGGAGTTGATCGCGCAAACCGGGCTTAAGCTCCCCCTGCAGGCCACATTCCTCATCAAGGCCGACCGGGAGGTTTTAAGCATTGCCGAGGTGATCCAGGATTACCTGAAACGGGTCGGGATCGAGCTGACACTGATCCAGCGGGAGTGGAGCTCGTTCAAGCAAGCGGTCAACGATGGGGAGTTCGATCTCTTCTATCTCTCCTGGTGGGGCGACTACCCGGACCCGGAGAACTTTCTCTATCCGACTTTCCATTCGGCCAACTTCGGCGCGGGGGGAAATCGGTCCCGCTTCAGTGATCGGGAAGTTGATAAGAAACTGGAGGCCGCCTCCGGGGAGACCGACCGGGAAAAGCGGAGAAAGCTGCTGGCCGAGGCGGAGGAGCGGGTGGTGGAACTGGCGCCCTGGGTCTTTCTCTGGCATAAGAAAGATGTTGTGATCTGCCGCCCGCGGGTGAAGCGTTTCCGGATTCCCCTGATCTATAACGGGGATAAGTTCGAAGAGATCGAACTTCTGGGAGTCCGATAGTTTTTTTACGATAGTTTTTTTACTCATTGACGGGCGGCGCTTTCCTGTTTATACTGCTTAACAGTTTTCTAAATTAGCCCACATTAAAATCCGGATTAAGTTTTGAGGTTAACAGATGGTCCTGAATCAAGAGATTATTGATAAAATTCATCGATTGCCCAAGGTGGAACTCCACCGGCATATGGAAGGATGCATATCCGCCGAGCTGTTGCTGGAGATTGCCCGGGATTACAACGTAAAACTTCCTACTGATAATCTTGAAGAGCTTCGCTCACTGATTCAGATTAAAGGAAGAGTCGGCAGCCTGCAGGAGTTTCTCGATAAATTTTACTGGGTGGGGATGGCTTTTCCCACATTGGAGGCGGTAGAGCGGGTCTCGTACTGTGTCTGCCGGGACTGCGCCCGGGACAACATCCGGGTGCTGGAACTCAGGTTCAGCCCGGTCTTTATGAGCCTGGAGACACCTCATGGCTGGGAAGAACTCCTCCACGCGGTCCTGAAAGGCGCTCGCCGGGCTGAGAATGAGTTCGATATCAACGTTGGTTTTATTGTCGGGATCTCCCGCTCGAATGGCTTAAAACTCGCGATGAAGGCGGTGAATATTGCCGGCAGTTATGTCGGCCTGGGGGTGGTAGGAGTCGATCTCTTCGGGGATGAGGCCGCTTTCCCACCGGAGCTCTTTATCCCCGCCTTTAAGGTAGCCCAGGCGCAAGGGCTCAATGTAACAATCCATGCCGGGGAGGGTGGGGGTGAGACCAATGTCCGGACCGCGATCGAAGAACTGGGCGCTCGACGGATTGGTCATGGGATCCGGATTATCAATGATGAGAAGCTGATGGCCTGGATAAGAGATCGGGGTATTCCCCTGGAGATAGCCTTGACCAGCAACGTGCAGACCCAGACGGTTCCCGACCTGGCGAGCCATCCGGTTAGGAGGTTATACGATTATGGGATCAAGATATCGCTCAATACTGATGATCCCGCGATCTGCGACACCACCTTCTCTAAAGAGCTGCTTCTGGCGATGGAGGTGTTTGATTTTACCCTGGACGAGATCAAAGGACTGATGCTCTCGGCGTTTGACCAGTCGTTTCTGGAAGAATACCGGAAGAAGATGCTGCGCCCGAAACTGGAGATGGAGCTGGCCGGGGTGAAGTAGTGTCTGAGCGCTCTCCAGTTGTCTCGTCTATTATGAGCTACCCACCGTTGTAATGATTCAGTACGTTGTAAGAAGGTTACTGGTTGCCATCCCTACCCTGCTGGGAATAACCCTGATCACTTTCATTCTGATCAAGAGCATCCCGGGTGATCCGACTTACGCGATGGTAGGGGAGAGAACCTCGCCTGAGGTTATCGAGCGTAATCGGCGGAAGCTGGGTCTTGATCAACCGCCGGCACTCCAGTACTGGATATTTTTAAAGAATATATCTTTCCTGAGGGTCCCCACGATCAAGAGATGCCGTTTGGGAGGATATACTATTCCCTATATCTCCTTGTTCAAGCGGCCTTACCTGGGCCGTTCATATTTTACCGGCCAGCCGATCATCCGGATGATTCTGGAGAAGCTGCCGAATACCGTCCGCCTGGCGCTGGGAGCGATGATGATAGCATTGCTCTCTGGCCTGGCTCTCGGGATACTCTCCGCCGCCTATCCCGGAAGTATCTGGGACCGCCTCTCTTCATTTCTGGCCATCAGCGGCATATCGATCCCGGTCTTCTGGACCGGCCTGATCCTGATCCTCATCTTCTCCTACTATCTGCAATGGTTCCCGCCCTCCGGAATGGGAGGAGGGGCGCTGATCTTCCTGGTGCTGCCGGCTATAACTCTGGGATCCCGTTCCGCCGCTTACCTGGCCCGGATTACCCGGGCCGGCATGCTGGAGGTCTCTTCTGAGAACTACATAACAACCGCCCGGGCAAAAGGGCTTTCCCGGAGCCGGGTAATGGGCCGGCATGTCTTCCGAAACGCGCTGATACCGATCATTACCCTGGCTGGCCTTGATTTTGGATCTTATCTGAGCGGCGCGGTCCTGACGGAGACGATCTTCTCCTGGGACGGGGTGGGGAGGATGGCCATGAACGCCATCCTTCAGCGGGATTATCCGGTTATCATCGGATGCGTGATGCTGGGAGCGATTATCTTTATCGCGGCTAATATTGTGGTGGATATCTCCTATGCTTTCATCGATCCTCGGATCAGGTATAGTTCAAGATGATGAAGAGAAATATAACTTACTTGCTGAAACACAATAAGATGGCGCTGGCCGCGGCAGTAGCGATTATCATCTACATCCTCGCGGCGCTGCTGGCTCCGGTTATCTCCCCCTACGATCCGAACGCGGTTGATCTGGACCAGGTCAAACAATCTCCCGGACGGAAGCATCTCTTCGGGACTGACGAGAAGGGGAGGGATATCCTGAGCCGGGTGATCTATGGCGCCCGGATATCTCTCTCGATCGGCCTTCTGGCCACCGCCCTGGCGCTCTCTATCGGCATTGTTGTGGGTCTGGCGGGGGGATATTTTGGGGGCAAGATTGACGCTGTCCTCCAGATGGTCACTGATATCACCCTGGCCTTCCCCAGTCTCTTACTGGCGATCGGGATAATGGTGGTTCTCTCCCCCGGGTTTTTTACCGTCTTGATCACTCTTTCGCTGGTGGGCTGGGCATCCTTGGCCCGGCTGGTGCGGGGGGAGGTCCTCACTCTCAAAGAGAGAGAGTATGTGGAAGCCGGCCGCGTCGGCGGCTCCTCACATATTAAAATCCTTTTCCGCCACATCCTGCCCAATTGTGTTCCGATTATCCTGATCGCCGCCAGCCTGAAGATCGGGGCCTTTATTCTGGCGGAAGCGGCCCTGAGTTTTCTCGATCTGGGAGTACGCCCCCCCACGGCCACCTGGGGGTTTATGATCAGCGCGGGCCGGGAGTATTTGAAGACCGCGCCCTGGATCGCCATCTTCCCGGGACTTACTCTGGCTCTGGCCGTAGTATCCTTCAATCTCCTGGGTGACGCGGCCCGGGATTACCTGGACCCGAAGTTGAAGGTATGAATTAAAGAAGAGAGTTATCTGTGAAGAAGAGATATGGAATAAAAAGAGTTGCTCCGGCGGCGACGATCGACTACGAGGCCGAGCTTAATCCCCAGCAGCTGAAGGCGGTCCTGGCGCCGGACGGTCCGGCCCTGGTTATTGCCGGGGCCGGGTCCGGCAAGACCCGGATCGTCACTTACCGGGTCGCCCACCTGCTGGAACGGGGGGTGCGGCCGGAAGAGATACTGCTCCTGACCTTCACCAAGAAGGCGGCCGAGGAGATGCTCCGGAGGGTGGAGGAGCTGGTCCCGGTAAATATATCCCGGCTCTGGGGGGGGACCTTCCATCATGTCGGGAACCGGGTTCTCCGGGAGCACGCCGCCTTGCTTGGTTTGCAGACGGATTACACAATCCTGGACCGCGAAGACTCCCGGGTTCTGCTCGAGGGGGTGGTAAGGGAGGCGGGGATAGATACCCGGGCGAAGCGATTCCCGGGGGGGAGAGCACTTCTGGAGATTATCGGATATTCCCGGAACACGGGTATGGATATTGGGGGGGCGGTTGAGATAAAGGCCGGCCATTTTATCAGACTCCTTCCCCAGATAGAGAATGTGGCCAAACGGTATATCCGGCGGAAGCAGGAACTGAATTATCTCGATTTTGACGATCTCCTGATCTACTTCGACCGGCTTCTCTCTCAACATCCGGAGGTGGCCGAAGAATACCGCCGCCGCTTCCGGCAGATCCTGGTCGATGAATACCAGGATACCAACATTATCCAGGCCAAGATCGTCGATCAGCTCGGCGCCGAGCATAAAAATATCATGGTGGTGGGCGACGATTCACAGTCCATCTACTCTTTCCGGGGCGCGCTCTTCAGCAATATCCGGGACTTCCCCAAACGCTACCGGGGCTGCCGGGTCTATACCGTGGAGACGAACTACCGCTCCACCCCCCAGATCCTTCACCTGGCCAACCGGGTCCTGGCCTCCGCGGGGGAAGGTTTCCAGAAGACTCTCCATCCAGTCAAGAAGCCGGGGCCCCGACCCGCGGTCATCCGTCCGGAGAATGTCTACGAACAGGCCGACTTCGTGGCTCAAAGGATCCTGGAACTGCTTGATGAGGGTGTGAATCCCCGGGAGATCGCCATCCTCTATCGTTCGCATTATCATTCCATGGAGGTGCAGATGGAACTGACCCGCCGGGATATCCCCTTCACGGTCCGCTCGGGCCTTCGTTTCTTTGAACAGGCTCATATCAAGGATGTTCTGGCTTACCTGAAGATAATCGACAATCCGCGGGATGAGATCGCCTGGAAACGAATCATGGTGAAGCTTCCCAGGATCGGCACCAGGACCTCGGAGAAGATCTGGGATCTTCTCCGCGCGTCATCCGATCCGTTAAGGACGCTTCCAACCGGGGAGATCGCGGCAGTGGTGCCCTCCGGCGCTCGTCCCGGGTGGGACGGTTTTGTCGAAACTATCCGGGAGCTGCGGGAGAACGCGGCCCGCGGACCGTCGGAGTTGATCGCCCTGGTCCTGAAGAGTGACTATGACGCCTACCTTCAGAGCAAGTTTACTAACTACGAACGGAGGCTGGAAGACCTGCAGCAGATGGCCAACTACGCCGCGCGCTATGGAGACCTGGAGAAGTTTTTGGACGAATTGGCCATGATCGGGGGTTTATCCGCTCACGATGTCTACCGCCGCAAGCAGGATGAGATGGTCGTCCTCAGCACCATCCACCAGTCCAAAGGGCTGGAATGGGATGTGGTCTTTGTTATCTGGCTGGCGGAAGGGAAGTTTCCTCCGGCCTCCAGCTACGGCAGTGACGAGAACATGGAGGAGGAACGGCGGCTCTTTTACGTGGCCGGTACCCGATGCCGGGAAGAACTCTATCTCCTCCAGCCCCTGACCGCCCGGCAGCGTACCGGGACGGAGGTTATCCAGCGCCCCTCCCGTTTCTTGGATGAACTCCCCGAAGACTGCTATGAGGAATGGGAGTTGTACGATATCTAACTCATGCCGGATTATGATTATGAGAAAGCGTCTCCGAAAAATATTATTACTTCTGGGCCTTATTGCCGTCTTGCTCGCCGGGTGGATCGGATTCAACACCTACTCCGTCTGGCGGGATTATCTGAGCGGCCCACCGGTAGCCTTTCTGGAGAACGATGATGTCGCGCTTGGTCTCTATCCGGGAGATTATCGGTCGGCCGGCGTCTTTACCAACGACGATCTCTGCGCGGTCACCCCGGTTGATTCGATCGAGCGGCTCCGGGCAGTCTTGAAGCGGTCGGGGGTGCGGGGGACCTTCTTCGTTATCCCCAATCATCTGGGCGAGAACCCCCTCCGGCCGCGCGATCCCCGCGTCGAGCTGCTGGAGAAGCTCCGCTGGGACGGTCACGAGATCGCCCAGCACGGCTATGCCCATTACTGCGAGAAGAACCGGGGTCGCGGCGTCAATATGGGGGCCGAGATGCTCTTCCTCAATGTCGAGGAACAGATCGAGAGGCTGGAAAAAGGCCGTGAGATCTTAACCGACCTCGGGTTCCCTCCCCGGGGGCACCGTTGTCCCTGTTTCTCCGGCAATGCCCGGACTTTTAGGGCCCTGGACCGTTTGAACTATCTATATGGTTCGGACCTCCACCTTCCTCCTACCACGCTGAAGACATTTCTTCTGCCCGCGCAACGCCGCCGCCTCATGTACCCTTATCATCCCTTCGGGCTGAAACTTCTGGAGATAACCTCCCAGACCGATCCCACCGTGCATAAGGATAAAGCGATCAAGGTCTTTAAGAGATACCATCGCCGCGGAGGAGTATTTGCCTTTCTCACCCATCTCCCCCAGATCGCGGAGGAGGAGAACCTGGCCCGGTTGGAGGAGTTCCTGAACTACCTGAAAGGGGAGAAGACCTGGCTTTGCACCATGGCGGAGCTGAGCGAGTGGTGGCTGGCCCGTGAGGGGGTAATGGTCCGGACGGAACGGGATGATGATGCCCTGATTATTACCTGCGACAACCCGAGCTCCTATCCCCTGAAAGAGATTGGGATTATCTTCAAAAAAAGCGTTCCCACGATAGAGCGATATATGGTTGCCGATGAGCAGGGGAGGGTACTCAAGAAAGGCGATATCCCCGATTCCCGCCGGATTTTGCTGGATATCCCATAAAAATCTTTGCCCCCGGTGGGCTTGGTCTCCCCCGAGACTGCATAGCAGCTTTTCGGGGTCCCACCGGAGCGGAAGTTCAATAGCTAATACCGGACAGCAAAACAAGAAACATCCCCGGCCGCTTTATGCGGCCGGAATGAAAGTTCACCAGCTAATCCGACACTTCATAAAAACACCGGCCCCTGCCGCCTCGTGCGGTAGGGGAGAAAGTTCAATAGCTAATCCAGGACAGCAAAACAAGAAACATCCCCGGCCGCTTCATGCGGCCGGAATGAAAGTTCATGAGCTAATCCGGCACTTCATAACAATAAACGGCCCCTGCCGCCTCGTGCGGTAGGGGAGAAAGTTCAACTTCCCCTATTTTTTATTTGTAATAGAGCCTTGACATGTGTCCAGACATATGGGATATTTAGATAGAGAGATATGGAAATCCTGTATAATCAAATCATGAGTAAGGAGATTTAATATGACTACCTCAGTAGCTACAGAAGTTAAGTCAATCAGGAATGAGCTTGGTCTGTCCCAAGAGAAGTTCGCTCAGTTGCTGAATGCTTCTACTAAAAGCATCTCCCGTTGGGAAAATAATAAAACCAAACCTACTCCCATGGCGGAAGAGATGCTCTCTCTCTGGGATGAAGTAGTACGGATCATATCCGGGTTTGGTGATAATCCCTCAGAGTGGATGCGTAGAAAGAATCCGGAATTAAGGAATAAGAGGCCGATTGATATAGCGTATACTTATGAAGGACGCCGCAAGATATTGGTTCTTCTGGAAAGGGCCGCGCATGGGATTCTTGGTTAAAAGCCGCATTTTAAAGTCAAAACCCGAATAATATCCCCGTATGTCTTCTATCTTCACTTTCTTCAGAGCTATTCTTCCTATTTATAGAGATAGGTTACTTTCGACAAACGGCTCATTACGCAATGGGGGACGGTTCAATCCCCAAGGAGAATTTGGTGCCCTTTATTTAGCAGAGTCACAATCTGTCTGTGAAGCAGAGCTTTCCAGAAAGAGTATAGTTCCCAGGAAATATCATATTGGGAAGATCAAAGCGATAATCGGGAAGGTTTTAGATCTCACTGACCAAGGTATCGTCAAATCCTTGGACATCAATCTTGGCGAAATAATGGGAGACAATTATGCCATGTCGCAAGCATTGGGAAGATGGGCGCATTCTAAAAATTATGATGCAATTATATATCCATCCATTACCGGGAAAGGGAAAGCACTCTGTATTTTTGAAAGATCCCTTAAAAAAGGAAAGAATATATTTTTATTAGATGAATGGGATGTTGATAAAATTGAGTAGAACCGGAAATGAAATATGAGACCCCCCGAAAAAATTAAGCGATTGGTGGAAGTATTCGACCGAAACCTGGAAGCTTATAAAAGTTCCGGTTACAAGGAAGCCAACGTTCGCTCCGAGTTCATCGATCCTTTCTTCGAGTCCCTGGGCTGGGACATCTACAATAAGAAGGGCTACGCCGAGGCTTACAAGGACGTCATCACCGAAGACGCCATCAAAATCGGTGGCGTCACCAAGGCCCCCGATTATTGTTTTCGGATCGGGGGAGGACGCAAGTTCTTTGTCGAAGCCAAGAAACCCTCCGTTGATATAAAAGGGGAGGTCAGCCCCGCCTACCAACTCCGCCGCTATGCCTGGTCCGCCGGGCTCCCCCTCTCGATCCTCACCGACTTTGAAGAGTTTGCCGTCTATGACTGCCGCGTCCGCCCTCACCTCGGGGATAAACCTGGCAATGCTCGGGTTATCTATCTTGCTTATAAAGAATACCTGGACAGGTGGGAAGAGATCACCTCCATCTTCTCCAAGCAGGCGGTTCTCGAAGGGCTCTTTGATAAATACGTCGAATCCAAACGGAAGAGAACCACCCAGGAAGTCGACGTGGAATTTCTCAAGGAGATTGAGAACTGGCGAACGCTCCTGGCGCGGAATATTGCTCTGAGAAATCCTTCCCTGGGAATACAGGAAGTCAACTTTGCCGTCCAGAGAACGATCGACCGGATTATCTTCCTCCGCATCTGCGAAGATCGGGGAATTGAATCCTATGGCCAACTGCAGGCCTTAATAAATGGAACCGATATATATGAACGTCTGAAGAAGGTATATCGCCTGGCCGATGATAAATACAACTCCGGGCTCTTTCACTTTCGACAGGAGAAAGATTTAATAACGCCTCCCGACGAATTGACGCTCGGCCTCAAGATTGATGACAAAGTCTTGAAGGAGATCTTCAAACAGCTTTATTACCCGGAAAGCCCGTATGAATTCTCGGTCTTGGGGGCGGATATTCTCGGCAACATCTATGAGCAGTTTCTGGGAAAAGTCATTACGCTGACCGAGGGACATCACGCTAAGATTGAGGAGAAACCGGAAGTCCGTAAAGCCGGCGGGGTATATTATACGCCGACCTATATCGTCGATTATATCGTCAAGAATACCATCGGAAAACTCTGCGAGGGCAAGACACCGAAAAAGATAGAGAAACTACGGATACTCGATCCCGCCTGCGGTTCCGGTTCTTTTCTGATCGGCGCTTATACCTATCTGAACGACTATCACCGGGATTGGTATCTCAACAACCTTATCCCCCAGCTGGGCCATAAAGGATATATCTCAAAGACTGCTCTCCGAAAATACGTGCCCGGCAAGAAACCCGAGATGCCGATCTATCAGGGGAAGGGCGGCCAGTGGTATCTCACCACCCGGGAGAAGAAGCGGATTCTGCTCAACAACATTTATGGTGTGGATATCGACAGCCAGGCGGTGGAAGTAACCAAGCTCAGTCTCCTCCTCAAGGTCCTGGAGAACGAGAATCAGGATACGCTGGAGCGGCAGATGAAACTCTGGCGGGAGAGGGCGCTGCCGGATCTGGGTAACAACATCAAATGCGGAAACTCCCTGATCGGACCCGATTTTTATGAGATGGACCAATCCTCCATCCCGTCATTGCGAGGTGCGGAGCACCGAAGCAATCTCATTTCCTTTACCCCCGAAGACCGCGAAAAAATCAACGCCTTCGATTGGAACGCCGAATTCCCGGAGATTATGCAAAAAGGCGGCTTCGATGCCGTTATCGGTAATCCACCATGGATATCTCTTTCAGGACGCTTTGGTTCCCTGATGTTGTCAAAAAGACAAATTGATTATTTAGTCTGCAAATTCGAAGGAAATACTTATGCTCCAAATATGTATGAATATTTTATCGCCCAAGGTCTTAATCTGGTTACTAAAGGAGGGTTTTTTAGCTTCATTGTTCCAGACAGATTAGGCTTCAATGAACAGTTTATTAGTTTAAGAAAAAGAATTCTCAAGGGTTTTTATATTCATTATTTGCAATACAATGCCCCATTCCCAGTGGTAACAGCAGATACTTTGATTTTTGTGTTGAGCAAAATAGCGAAATCCCCAGCCATGAAGAAAGTCTGTATAGGTGAATTTGGGAAGCCTTGTGTTGAAATCTTACAAAAGAAATTCTCGGATAATCCTTATTATATTTTCCAGTATTATGAATCAAAAGAAGTTATGGATGTTATTGAGAAAATTAAAAACCAAAATTTTTTTCTGTTGGAGCAAGTTTGTGAATCAACGTCTGGTTTTGGTGGGAAGTCTTCACTTATAACCGAAAATAAAGAAAAGACATCCCAGATTGAAGTTTTAAAAGGAGACAGCATAGATCGATACATGATGAAAAAAAGTTATTGGTTTGAATTCAAAAGAGAAAATATTACAGGAAGAACAACTGACGAAAAAAAATTAGGCGCAAGGCCTAAAATTTTGATTAGAAAAACTGGTGATCGTCTAATTGCTACATTGGACAATTCTAATCTTTTCCCGGAGCAGTCTCTGTATTTTCTATTTAATAAAAAATCTCGGGCTAAGTACGAATTTATTCTTGGGTTGATTAATTCTAAATTTTGCAACTTTTATTACACAAATGAATTGATCACGAACAGGAAGAGCATTGCTCAATTAAAGAAAGTGCATTTAGATAGACTGCCGATTCCACAAATGAACTTTCTAGATCCCATGGATAAAGAAAGCCATGATCGAGTAGTTAAACAAGTAGAGAAGATTTTAGAGTTGAAGAAAAAGGCTAAAAAAGCTAGATCACCGCTAGAAAAAACACAACTTGAGCGCCAGATCAAAGCCACCGACAACCAAATCGATCAGCTTGTTTATGAATTATATGGATTGAGTGGAAAAGAAATTAGGATTGTAGAGGAATCTTTAAAATGATTTTACCGCTACTTCAGGGCTTTTTTAGAAGAAAATACGTGTAAGAATTTTAAACTTAAAAATAAGATAAACCATATTTCATCATAACATTTTTAAGGAAAGGTTATTTCATTATATAGAGAATTTATTAGTATGGGTTCCAAGAGAGAAGAATTTTGCAAGGAGAGATTTAATTCTTTTTTAGTAGATATTAAAAGATGTGAGAATGTTCAATGGGAAAAAGGAGATGAGCCACCTGATTATTACCTTTCAATCGGGAGTAACAAATATGCTGTTGAAGTTACTACAATCATGGATATATTAAAAGTCGCAGAAAAAGAATTTCCCATATTATCTATTCTGAATTCAATGAGGCAATTGACAAAATCAATAGAACAAAAGGCCTTAGATCAAAATATATTACAGGGACATTATTTTATTAAGTTTAACCGCCCATTTCCTAATTTCGGGAGGATTAAAAAAGTTCTTGAGAAAAGAATTCTTGATTTCTTGTCAAAAACTACAAACTTTTCAAAGTCATCTGAGATTAATGTTTTTGAACAAAACTCGTTCAAATGTATAGTTAAGAAAATAAATCGTTCTCTGTCAGTTATTGGATTTATTGGGCCAACAAGAGTCAAATATGAGGAAGAAATTCAGGCAGAGGCTTGTCGGTTATTCAATCGTTTAGTATCATTAAAAGCAAAGAAGCTACAAAAAATCCAATTTGGGAAAATTCTTCTCTTATTAAACCAATATCAATTTTCGGAGAAGAATATTTATATCAACTGTATTTCATATATAACAAATCTAAATCATTTCCATGCAATATTCATTGTGGATCCAAAAGGTGTAGATCACATTCTTTATGAAAGCGACGAATTCATAAGAGTATTAAAAGGGCGAAAAAATGAATTTTAAGAAGGCTGCGGAAAAAATTTTAGAGAGTGTGGGCAAACCTCTAAATTACCGGCAAATAACAGATCTTGCTCAGGAAAAAGGGATGCTTGAAACTTCCGGGAAGACGCCCTGGGCGACGATGAACGCTCAGCTTAATCAGGATATTAAGCAAAAAAGAGATAGAAGTATTTTTCAGAGTCTGGGTAAAGGGATTTTCGCCTTAAGAAAATGGGTTGAGCCTGCCGACAACTATGAAAAAGAGATTTCAGCCAAGAAGGGAGGGAAGCATTTTATCTTTGTGGTAAACGATATCAGAAAAGAGGGGCAATTTCTTCCCGCCAGAGAGGTTTACGACAAACTTATGCAAACAGGAGTTTGGGGGATTAATGAAAGAACTCCTAATAGGAGGGAATTATTAACCGGAACAAAGATAGTTTTTTATCAAGCCGGTAAAAAGGGGCAAACGTTTATAGGGACTGCCGAAATTTCCAAAAATATTTATCGACTTTCAGAAGAGGAAATCGCTAAACGAAAATTGCAGAGTGTTTTATTCGATGGAGAATATGCCATCCTCTTGAAGAATATAATATCCTGGAAACAACCAAAACCTATCCAAGATTTAGTAGGGCGACTGGATTTTATTAAGAAAGAGAAAATATATGGTGTATATCTCCAGGGAGGCGTAAGAAAAATAGAAGCGTTAGATTATAAGAAGATTATTGAATATCATCCACCAAAGGAGTTACCTCAAAAGGTAGAGAAAAAAGCTCAATTCAAGCATGAAGAAATTGAAGGGATGCTGATTGAATTAGGTAATTTATTGGGATTTGATACCTACTGCGCGGATAAATCAAAGATTTATAATGGTACTCCTTTATCGGAGATCACATCGTTAAAAAATATTCCGCATTTTTCTATGAGCAGGATTATTCACACAGTCCAACGTATTGATGTTATCTGGCTTAAAGATGATTTCCCGGTTTATGCCTTTGAAGTGGAACATACGACAGATATTACTAAGGGGTTGTTAAGACTCCACCAGCTAACCCAATTCCAGACCAGACTCTTTATCATAAGCTCAAAGGAGATGCAGAGGAAATTTGATGTGGAAATTTCCAAAACCCCATTTTATCAATTTCAAGATAGGTACTCTTTCCGGACATATTCAGAGTTGCAAGTTTTTTATAAGTTGGCTAAGAGGTATCACACCAAAAAGAGTAGCTTCCTGGGATGAATTAGAAATACTTGACAAAAAGACGAGACAAACCTCTTGAAAAGTTAAATTTTACGCTCAAATGTGCCACGTGGCACATTTTTGTGTATAAGGAGATTAGGCCATGAAACAAGGTGATAAACCGGTATTGATACCGCTCGTTCTTCAAATTCTCTGTAGGTGGCTTGCAATTAGACTTGCGCGCTGGACAAGATAAGATATAATGTCACAAAAATCGATCTATTTTTGTGACATAAATAAACTATGAAAGTTGTGCATCCTATTGCTGAAAAGATAGTTGCGAGACTATCTGCAAGGAAGGGCGAAGCTGTCCCGGTCAGAGATTTATTGGATCTTGGAACACGGGGCGCCGTGGCTCAGGCACTGTCCCGGTTGGTCCGGCAGGGAGAGATCCACCGGGTAGGACGTGGGTTGTATGAGATCCCTCTGATGGGCAGGCTACTGAATGAGCCGATGATTCAGTCACCGGACGAGCTGGTCAAGGTGTGGGCTCGGAAGAACGGACTGCGTGTTATCCCATCCGGCGCCTACGCAGCTAACATGCTCGGGCTCACAACACAGGTTCCGGCAAAGATTACTTACTATACAAACGGGCGAACCAGAACAGTGACGATCGGTCCTTACTCTATCAAACTGCTTAACCGTGGGCCCAAGACGATGGACGTGAAGGGACAGACCGCTCCGTTCTTCTTCCAGGCACTCCGCCACCTCGGAAAGAATGGAGTAACCCCGGATATAATCGGCCATCTCCACTCGAAACTCTCCCCAAAAGACAAAAAGGAGTTGAAACGCAACCTCCGTTATGCCCCTGCCTGGCTGAAGCCAATTATCGAGCTAATCGCTCGTGAGGAAAAGAACTGATGGATCGAATCGCCCGGGCCCATCAACAGGAACGCGCGGAACTTTTCCGACGTTCGGCACCAGTTCTGCACCCGGTTCGGTCACCCGCAATCATTGAAAAGGATTTTTGGGTTTGCTGGGTATTGCATCGCATTTATGAGGTGATGCAGTTTCGACCGCAGATGATCTTCAAGGGGGGGACATCGTTATCGAAAGCTTATGATGCGATAGAACGGTTCTCTGAAGACGTGGATCTTTCGCTCAGCCGACGAGGCCTTGGTTTCGCGGATGACCGCGATCCGGAGCAAATCGGAATTAGCAGTAAAGAATCCCGGCGCCGCATTAAAGCTCTGGTCGCCGCGTGCCGGCAGGTAATCCGTGATCGACTGCTGCCGGCACTTCGTACGGACTTTGTGTCGGTGATCGGCGATTTGGATTGGAGCCTTGAAATAGATACGACCGATCCTCAAACTGTCATCTTCACGTATCCGCGAAGCGACATGGAAATTAAGTTGCCGGGCTATATCCGTCCAGCCATACGACTCGAAATGGGGGCGCGTTCTGACGATTGGCCTGCCGAATATCACGAAGTTCGACCATACGCGGCCGAAGTATTTCCTCAGGCGTTCAAGGTGGCCACTTCGTGCCGGGTATACGTTCTGGACGCACGGAGGTCCTTTTGGGAGAAGGCTACGATCCTCCATGCTGAATTCCATCGGCCGACAGACAAGCCCGCGGCAGAAGGTATATCGCGCCATTATTACGATCTCTGCCAGCTCTCGCAGCATGATATCGGCCAACAGGCACTTAATCGCTGCTCCTTGCTCGATCGTGTTGTCGCGCACAAGCAGTTGTTCTTTGCATCAGCCTGGGCGCACTACGAGACGGCCACATCAGGTAATTTCCACCTCGTACCTCCAGAAGAACGCATGCCTATACTTCGGGCCGATTATGCCCGTATGCGGGAAATGATCTTTGGCGAGGCTCTGGCTTGGGAGCAAATCATCCGGAACCTGCGAGAACTGGAAGACCGGATTAATTGCAAGAAAATAGGGCCATAACCGTTTCCTGGCTTTCCGTAATCCATCGACGGTTTCGTTACTCGGGATTGTAAAACGGCAAAGCTGTGATCTTCCTGCAATACAGGGAAAATACTTGACAAAAAGACGAGATAAATCTCTTGAAAAGTTAAATTTTACGCTTAAATGTGCCACGTGGCACATTTTTATGTATAAGGAGATTAAGCCATGAAACTCTTGATGATCGATCGGAAAAAGATAAAGATCGAGGGCTATCGCCTGCGGTTTAAAAGCGGGAGGGTGGATATCGAAGATATGGTCAACTCGATTAAAACCCACGGTCTCCTCTGCCCGATTGTCGTCTCGAAGAAGAACGGTTACTTTCAACTGATCGCCGGGGAAAGAAGACTGTACGCGATGGATCAACTCGGCTGGGAGAAGATCCCCGCTATCGATAAGGACAGCGAGGGAGGAGCGGATATTTTAATCAAGGGCTTGGTGGAGAATATCGTCCGGCTCAATCTATCTCCTTTAGAGCGGGCGATGGCGATGCAGGAGATTATAGAAACGTATAAATATACGCAGGAAGAGTTGGCCGAAAAGTTGGGGATAGACCGGACAACCGCTTCTCATTTTCTGCGGATGATCCATATCCTCCATCCCCAGGTATTGAAATACGTCCACGAAAGCAGCATCACCTTCGGTCACGCCAAGGTCCTGATGAAATTGAGAGATCAGGAAGCGCAGATCAAGATAGCGAATCGCATTATCAACGACGGCCTCACCATCACGCAGACCGCGCTGCTGGTCGACCAGGCGCGGCCGCCGAGCGAGCTTAGCCCGGAGGAGAAGGAATTCAACGCCATGGAGCGGGATATCAAGAGAACGGTAGGGCTGAGGTGGTGGAAAGGTATCTCTATCCGGCAGGGCGAAAAAACAGAACAGTTGATGGTGGATTTTAACAGTCGGAAGGACCTGAAGGAAGTACTATTGAAGATATTGGAAGCCCTTTAATGCGGAAGATATTAGTTATTAACGAACTGATTCACCTGCCGGACCCCGAAAAGACGCTTCGCGTCATCGGGGGGGACCAAACCGGCAGGGGACTGGCGGGGAAGGTGCTTGGTAGCTGATGAACTTGTTCACCCATGGCGTAAAGCCACGGGGGTCTTTGCGCCCCCCCGGGGTTTATCCCCGGGGAGCAGAAGTATAATTGTCGCTAATCACTGATAGAGAATTATGAAGACATTAAAAATGTTAGATAAGCATCCGTCCATCCCCATGGCGACCGGGTGGTTGATTGCGAATTTGACCGAGTATCGAGGGAAGCAGGAGCTTTTTACGCGCCAGTCTCCGCAAAAATTAAAGGCGCTTCGTGAACACGCTCTCATTGAAAGCGCCGTTTCATCCAACCGTATTGAAGGCGTAGAAGTGGACCCAACCCGGATCAAAATCGTGATGTTCGGCACCCCGATTTATAAAGACCGCAACGAAGAAGAAGTCGCGGGATATCGCTCAGCATTGAACTGGATTCATTCGGAATGTAAAAATATCTCACTTTCCGAACAAACGGTTTTACGGTTACACACACTATGCCGGGGAGAAATATGGGATGCGGGCCGGTACAAAGAGAAGCCCGTTGATATTATCGAACTCTCACCGAAGGGAGAACGGACCATACGTTTTAAAACTGTTTCTCCTAAAGAAACGCCGGGCGCCGTACGCGAATTGATGATGGAATTCGACGAAGGACTGAGGAATGTTCGAATCCATCCCTTGATCCTGTTAGCCGCCCTTAATCTGGATTTTTTATGCATTCATCCGTTTCGTGATGGCAATGGACGGGTGTCTCGGCTTCTCCTGCTTTTGTCCTGTTATCGACTTGGATTTGAAGTTGGACGATACATCAGTCTGGAACGAATCATTGAACAGAATAAAGAACGCTATTATGAAACCCTACGGATCAGTTCCGAGGGTTGGCATCAGAGGAAACATGATCCTTGGCCCTACATAAACTACCTGCTCTTCATCCTCAAAGAAGCCTACAGGGAGTTTGAAGCCCGAGTCGGCGAGATGGAAGCACCCCGGGGCGCGAAAATGGAGCTGGTTCTCGATGCATTGAAGAAGATACAAAATCCATTTTCACTCTCAGAACTAGAGGCGGACTGTCCCGGCGTTGGCAGGGAATGGATTCAAACCATATTGGGCAGCCTGAAAAAGAATAATCGGGTTGTCTGTGTAGGGAAAGGCCGGGGTGCACGTTGGACCTTCTTGGGCGAATAGAGGTAGTATCTTATTATAAGGGTATTAATAAGGGTATTAACTTTATGGGAAATAGACTGACAAAAATGTTGGGAAAACCGCTTAAAAAGTTAAATTCTACGCTCAAATGTGCCACGTGGCACATTTTTATGTATAAGGAGATTAAGCCATGAAACTCTTGATGATCGATCGGGATAAAATAAAGATTGAGGGATATCGACTTCGTTTCAAAAGCGGGAGGGTGGATATCGAAGATATGGTCAATTCGATTAAAACCCACGGCCTGCTCTGCCCGATTGTCGTCTCGAAGAAGAAGGATTATTTTCAACTGATTGCCGGGGAGAGAAGACTCTACGCGATGGATCAACTCGGGTGGGAGAAGATCCCCGCGGTCGATAAGGACAGCGAGGGAGGAGCGGATATTTTAATCAAGGGCTTGGTGGAGAATATCGTCCGGCTCAATCTCTCTCCTTTGGAGCGGGCGATGGCGATGCAGGAGATTATAGAGACCTATAAATATACCCAGGAAGAGTTGGCCGAAAAGCTGGGGATAGACCGGACAACAGCTTCTCATTTTCTGCGGATGATCCATATCCTCCATCCCCGGGTATTGAAGTACGTTCACGAAAGCAGCATCACCTTCGGTCACGCCAAGGTCCTGATGAAATTGAGAGATCAGGAAGCGCAGCTCAAGATAGCGGATCGCGTTATCAACGACGGTCTCACCATCACGCAGACAGCGCTGCTGGTCGACCAGGCGCGGCCGCCGAGTGAGCTTAGCCCGGAGGAGAAGGAATTCAACGCCATGGAGCGGGATATCAAAAGAGTGGTAGGGCCGAAGTGGTGGAAAGGCATCTCTATCCGGCAGGGCGAAAAAACAGAACAATTGATGGTGGATTTTAACAGTCGGAAGGACCTGAAGGAGTTACTTCTTAAGATATTGGAAGCCCTTTAATACAAAGATTATTCATTAACAATGAATAATAAATCATGCTGTTAATCGATAATGAAGAGCGATGCCTGAATATGAATTAAAAGATAGATATTCAGAAGAAGAGATTCCGTCTTTAGTCCGGAAACTTAATATGACCTATGATGAAGCTTTTGAATGGGTAAATCGTAGGGCAAGAAAGCTACATGTAGATTTGTTTGGGAAAGTGGTGAGACCGGGGGAGTATTATTGGAGGATGAGAATGGGGGGATCATTTAGTAATGATTTGAAGCTATCCAATGCCTCTATGGAACGTTTCCTTTTTGTCTTATTTGCCCCGTACCCAAAATGGGAGAGAAGAACTGAGAAGCAAGTTAGTGAAAGGATGGAGGATCTGCGCAAAATTATTAATAAGATTGCGAGGTAATCATCTGGTGTCTGGCCACCGATAAATTGGGATGCAAGCACGAGCATTTGGTCAGCAGATAAAAAAAGCCCCGCCGTGGCGGGGCTTATTCACCATCGAGAACGATGGCTTTAGTCATTTGTAACTAAACATACCATATTATAAAAACAAGTCAATATTTTTTTAGAAAAAATATTACAAATTTTTCCATAAAGATAGACACTACTTAGTGCAAAAAGTTCAAAAAAAATTATCTGATAAGAAAAAGATTCATTTTATTGGAATTGGCGGAGTGGGAATGAGCGGTCTGGCCCAGGTTGCCCGCTGGCAGGGAGAAGCGGTGAGCGGTTCCGATCGCTTCTTCGATCGGGGAGAGGCTTCGGATCTTCGGACCTGCCTGGAAGGGGAGGGGATCGCCATCTTCCCCCAGGATGGCTCCGGCCTGGTGTCGGTGGAGGAGGCGGTGACCTCGGTAGCGGTGGAGGCTGATATCCCGGATCTTATTGAGGCAAAACGGCGTGGGGTCCCGGTCATGAGCCGCGGGGAGTACCTATGGCATCTGGCCCGGGGAAAAAGAACACTGGCGGTGGCGGGGACCAATGGAAAGTCCACCACCACCGCGCTCCTGGGCTGGATACTGGAGCAGAACGGTTGTGACCCCACCTTCGTTATCGGGGCACCTCTGAAAGGGGAGAGGAAAGGATGGGGAAACGCCCGACTGGGTAGGTCGGAATGGTTCTGCTTTGAGGCTGATGAGAGCGACGGGATGCTGGATCAGTATCAGCCTTCTCTTGGTGTCATAACCAATATATCCCCCGATCACTTCCCGATTGAGCGGTTGAGGGAGATCTTCTCCCGGTTCGCGCGGAACTGCCGGGATGGACTGGTACTCAACGCGGACTGCCCGGAGAGTCGTGATCTGTTGAGCGGCAACGCCCATCCTCTTATCTACTCCATTCGCTCTCCTTCCGATCTTCAGGCCCGGAAAGTCAGCTTCAGTGGAGATAGATCCACTTTCGAACTCTCGGGGGAGGAATTCGCGCTTCCTCTCCCCGGACTCCATAATATCTATAACGCCCTGGCGGCGATAGCGGCCGCGTCCCGGGCCGGTATTACCCTCGACCGAATGACGGCCGCGCTGCAAAATTTCCCCGGTTTGAAGAGAAGGATGGAGGTCGTCTATTCATCAGGGGAGCTCGTGGTGATCGATGATTACTCCCATAATCCGGCCAAGATCACTGCCGCGCTTACGTGCGCCCGTCTCTTCGGACCCCGGGTGACCGCCGTCTATCAGCCGCACGGCTTTGCTCCTCTCCGCCGTCTTCACCGTGAACTGGCCGCGGCCTTTTCCCGGGGTCTCCGGAAATGCGACCGGCTCTTCATCCTCCCCGTCTATTACGCCGGGGGGACTATCCAATCCGGCTTCGGGTCTCGGGAGCTTGCCGCGGAGATCGCCGGGCCGGCAGAGGTGTTGGCCTTGCCGGGGCGGGAGGAACTTCTTTCTGATCTCGTTCGTCATCCGCGAAGCGGAGAAGTCATCTTGATTATGGGCGCCCGCGACCCGACCCTGAGTGATCTGGCCCGGCGAATTTCCCGGCAACTCAGTGAATAATACAATAATGACTAAAAAGAACTTGGTAGATAAGATCACTAATTATAACGAGGGGCTGGAGTTTCTCTACCGCCTCCGTCTCTTCGGGACCAAGCTGGGTCTCCACAATATCCGCCGGCTTCTGGAGCTCCTGGGAAATCCCCACCATGGGCTGGTCTTCTATCACATCGCGGGGACGAACGGAAAGGGGTCGGTCGCGGCGATTCTTCAGGCGTTGCTTCGGACCACCCATCAGCGGGTGGGCCTCTTCACTTCCCCACACCTGGAAGATTTTCGGGAGCGGATCCGGATCAATAACCGGCTGATCTCCCGTCGGGAGGTTCTGGCCGGATTGAGAGAGATCCGGCCGTTACTCAGCCGGGTGGCCGAAAGCTCGGGATGTTCCCACCCCACCTATTTTGAAGTGGTTACCGCTCTGGCCTGCCGGTATTTTCAAAAGATGAAAGCGGACGCGGTGGTCTGGGAGGTCGGACTGGGGGGGAGGCTGGACGCTACCAATGTGGTTGAACCTCGGGTCTCGATTATTACTAACATCGCCCTGGAACATCAGCAGTACCTGGGCAAAAGCCTCGGTCGGATAGCACGGGAAAAAGGTGGCATCGTCAAGGAAAAGGTTCCTCTGGTGACTGCCGTAACCAGGCCGGAGGCGCTCTCATGTTTGAAGAAACTTTGTCGGGAGCGGGCCGCCCCCTTTGTCGAAGTGAGCCGAAACTACCGGAGCGATGTGAAGGAGTGGACCATGAAAGGGCAGCTCCTCACCGTCCACGGCCCCCGGCGAGTCTACCGGGACCTCTATCTCCCCCTGCTGGGAGAACACCAGGTCCGGAACTGCGAGACCGCGCTCGCCGCCTGGGAACAGGGGGAGTCTCGTAATCTCCGGGTAGCGATTTCCCGGATTCGGGTTGCCCTGAGCCGGATATCCTGGCCCGGACGTTTTGAATTTATCCCGGGGGCACCGGATTTCATTCTTGATGGCGCGCATAACCAAGCCGGCGCCCTTGTCTGCGCGAAGACACTGCGGATGGTGGCCGGGGACCGTCCGGTCATCCTCATCCTGGGAGTACTGGCCGATAAAGACGTCAAAGCGATCTGCCGTCCCCTGGTCCCTCTGGCCCGGAAGGTGATTGCCGTTCAGCCGGAGGGAGAGCGTGGTCTCGCCTCCTCAGCCCTGGCCCGGACCTGTCGATCTCTGACCGGCCCGAAAAAAATACCGGTCCTGGCCCGTAAATCACTTGAGTCGGCCTTTAAATACTGCTACCGTGTTTGTCCTTCCGCCCCGCCGGGCATGGAACCCCGAACTTCACTGATCTGCGTCACCGGTTCCCTGCGGTTGATCGGGCAAGCCCGAAGAATATTAAAACAATTTATTAAATCAGGTTAATGACTTCCCGACAAGCAACCGCGATAATCAATGCCCTTATTTTAAGGCCGGGGTATACGCCATCACGAGGAGGGCTCGTGGTTAGCAACGGCAAAATTAAAAGGTTGTTGCCGGAGAGTGTCCCCCCACCGGAATTTGTCCGTACGGTGATCGATGCCCGGGGAAGGTATCTCGTCCCGGGTTTTATCGACCTCCACGTCCATGGGGGAGGGGGGAATGATTTTTCCGATAACGAGGGACGGATGGTCCTCGGTATAATGAAATATCTGGCCCGTTTCGGGATCACCGCGGCCCTGCCCACGATCGCGACTTCCTCCCGGAAGAGCCTTCTGAAGATTGTTAGTTATATCGGCTCTCATTGCGCGGAGAAGAAAGGCCGGGGCGAGATACTGGGAATCAACCTGGAAGGCCCCTACCTCAATATCGGTAAGAGAGGGGCTCAACCCCTTCGCTTTATAAGGAGGCCCGACGAGAGCGAGGTCAAGGAACTGTTGGAGGCGGCCCCCGGATCGATCAAGATAATGACTCTGGCCCCGGAAGTAAAGGGGGCGCGGAAGTTGATCCGTCTGTTGAGACGAAACGGCGTCATCCCCGCGATTGGTCACACCACCGCCGATTACGAGACTGCCCGGCTGGCCATCAAGACCGGGATCTCATATGCCACCCATCTCTTTAACAGCTACCCCCCGCTCCTCCACCGGTGCCCGGGCGCCGTTGGCGCTATCCTGGAGTCGGAGAAGGTTAATGTCGAGATTCTCTGTGACGGGATCCATCTCTCACCGGTTATTATCAGGCTGCTTTTCCACCTCAAGCCCATCGATCGCCTGCTGCTGGTTACCGATGGCATTGCGGTTCTGGGAAGGCGGATCAAGAAATTCATTATGGGGGGTAGAGAGGTTATTGTCGATGCCGGCGGCGCCCGTCTTCTGGACGGGACACTGGTCGGGAGTATGGTCCCGATGAACTACGCCTTGCGGAACGTTGTCCGGTTCACCGGTATCCCGCTCTCGAAAGCGCTGATTCTGGCGACCCTTAATCCGGCCCGATTGCTGGGAGTGGAGAACCGGAAAGGAGATATCCGGCGGGGGATGGACGCCGATCTGGTCATCATGGATAAACATTACAATGTAAAGAGGACGATTATTGCCGGGGAAACGATCTATCTGATGAAATAAAATTTATATAGATTGGGAATCATCGATTTGCCCGAATTATTATTTCCCGGAACATTGAGGCTTTTCTCAATTCCAGATCAGCCTTTTCTGTTTCTCCTTTTCGCAGATAAATTTTGCTCATACTATAGTGGATCGTGACTAAATCATTCAAAGCCGGTTTTAATTCTAACGCTTTCTGATAATATTTAATAGCTTTATCCAGTTTGTCTTGTTTGATCGATAAGTAGGCAAAATTTTTATAAGTAGCTGCTTCGGGCTTGATCGCCAATGATTGTTTGAGATATTTTTTGGCCTGATTTAAATCGCCTTGAGCGACCGCCTCCAGAGCAGTATTGTTGTATGCTCCTGCCATAAAATGCTCGATTATCTTTGATTGGGGATATAGATCATAAGCCTGATGGGTTAAGGCTATTGCGTTATCCCAGAGAGCGGTATAGGTAACGGTCTTCCAGACCAGAAAAGCTGCCCAGATAATGGTCAAAGCAGCAACCGGCCACCGGAAAGAAACCGAATGAAGGGCCTTGATAATAATCCAGGCTAATCCGAAAAAAAGCAGTATATCCGCCAGCAACACATATCGGTCTCCTAAGACGGTGGAGCCCGAGCGTACCAAACCACCCCCCGGGAGAAGAAGTATTATAAACAGAAGAATTCCGCTTAAAATGGCGGGGCGTCTGCTTATATTTATTACGGCAAACACGGCAAAACCGACTGTGAATAACCAGGAAAAGACTATCATCATAAGGTTGTTTGTAAGATCAAGGGGATAGATTGGAGCCAGATGCAGGGGGAGTATAGTTTTAGAGAGATAAAATGTGATAACCGCGGGGAATTCGATCAGATTATGGACCAATGATGGCAAGTTCATGGGATGGAGATAATTAACCTGATGACGGATCACGATAATTAGCTCGGCGATCAACCCGGCCACAATAATATAAGGAATTTTCTCAATTATCTTTTTTTTCCAGGTTCTTTTTTTTATATTGCGTAACGGATAATAATCTAATAGAATTATAACAAACGGCAATGAAACCGCGCTGGCTTTGAAAAGTCCCGCGCAGAGAGCGCAGAGAATCGAGAGGCAATAGTATTTTTGAGATTGGGACTGGTCCCATTTTAGATACAGGAGAATGCTGAGTAAAAAAAAGCTGGCGCACATCAAATGGCAACGACATTGGACCCAGGCGATTGATTCGACTTGCAGGGGGTGGATACTGTATAAAAGAGCTGTCAAACCGGCTAAAAGCATTCTGGTCTGAAATCGGCCGCCGGTTTTGTGAGAGAGTTGGCAAATAATTAGAAATAAAAGAACTACATTAAATATATATGCTAAATAGGATGTGAAATGCCAGCCAAACGCGTTGAAACTCCAGAATGTGTAATCTAAAGAGAAACTCAAGTGATCAAGCGGACAATAGTCGGCTTCAAGAAAGGAGGTGAAGGTACGCCCGATCAGCTTTAATGAGATGAAGCCGATATAAGGGTTATCGAGTATGAAGACTCTGTCCTAGAACAGATTGAACCCCAGAAGCAAGCAATTAAAATGAACCAGAGCTGTGATCCCGATCAGTAGCAAGATAATGCCTAGTCTGAATTTTTTTCTTTTCATAAAAATTATATATTTACTTTTTTCCCGTCAAGCTGGATTATTCATCCCATATCCGGGATGAATAATCCAGCTTAAACTGGAAAAGGAGGGGAGATAATGAAAGAAGTAGTGAATGTTTGTTCTTTAATCGCGGTCCTGCTGGCAGCATGGTGTCTTGTCGGTCTTCCGGACGCGACCGCCGCCCCCCGGAAGACGATCGCCGTATCCGAGTTTGACAACAAGTCAAGCTGGCGCGGCCAATGGAGGATCGGGTGGGGAATGCAGGAGATGATGTGCACCGCTCTGGTTGACACCGGAAAATTTACGGTTTTGGAGCGGCAAGACCTGGACGCCATCATGGCCGAGCAGGACCTCGGCGCCAGCGGCCGGACCGGTAAAGGCTCCGCCGCCGCGATCGGGAAACTGGGTAAAGCCCAGATCCTGATCTCGGGAGCGGTCACCGAGTTTGAAGAGAAGAAAGGCGGTGAGGGAGCGGGGATCGGATTCAAGGGCTTCCGGATCGGGGGGAGCCATGAACAGGCCCACGTGGCGATCAATGTCCGGATATATGATACCTCCAGCGGCGAGGTGTTGGACTCGATCCGGGTGGAAGGCACCGCCGACGCCGGCGGTCTCAAACTCGGCTACAGCAATGCCGACTTCGGCGGCGATCTGGGCGGATTCCGGAAGACCCCTCTGGGGAAAGCGACCCAGGAAGCGATCGATGAATCGGTGCAGAAGATCGCTTCCCGGCTGAAGAGTGTTCCCTGGCAGGGGAAGATCATCAAGGCGACCCCTTCCAAGGTATATATCAATGCCGGAAGCAAGGGGGGGATAGATGATGGGATGGAATTTGATGTTTACCGCCCGGGAGAGTCATTGGTCGATCCCGATACCGGAATGACACTCGGCGCGGAGACTGAGAAGATCGGACGGATCAAAGTCTCCAGCGTTAAAGAGAAGTTTTCTATCGCCAAGATCGTCTCCGGCGCCGATATGCAACGGGGCGATCTGATAAAATCAGAGTAGATGCTGCGTTGGCTCTTCAAGTTGATTCTGCTGCTCATTCTGGCGGCACTGGCCTACGGGCTCTGGCTGCTCTATCAGGATAAGACCCCGGAAGAAAAACAGGAGCTCCGCGAAGGAGTTGCCCGCACCTTTAAAAACGCGGGTCGCGCGGTGAACGAGGCGGGACGCCGAGTTATTAAAAAGGGACAGGAACTCTACGAAGAGCATCGGAAGGAAGATGAGAGCGAGTAGAAGAAGTGCCTGAATTGAGACCGAGTTAATTAAGTGCCTTAAGTGCCTAAAGTGACTGAAGTTCACTTTAGGCATTTTGATTCACTGCCCACTGAAGTCACTTCTTTGCTATGAAAGATCCTCATGCTGATAATTTGCCAAAGTCGGTACCCATCGGCCGGTTTTATCTTCGCACTTTCGGCTGCCAGATGAATCAACATGACTCGGAGCGTATTGCCGGGATGCTGGGCGTTCGGGGGTGGCAGCGAACCGGGGATGAGAAGGAAGCGGACCTGATTCTCCTCAATACCTGCAGCGTCCGCCGGCATGCCGAGGAACGGGTCCTGGGAAGGCTTGACCGCTATCGCCGGGAGAAGAAGAAACGCTCCCAATTGATAGTGGGAGTGATCGGCTGTATGGCCCAAGTCTGGAAGGAAAAACTATGGGAGCGTTTCCCGAAACTGGACCTGATACTGGGGCCGGGGAGTTTCGCCCGCCTGCCGGAAGAACTGGAGAAACTCTTTTTCTCCGGTGATCGAGTACTGATTGACCGGTTTGAAGATACCGATGAATTTTTCCGCTCCCCCTCTTCCCGGCGGAGCAACCTTCAAGCCTGGGTCACCGTGATCCGGGGATGCAATAACTTCTGTTCTTACTGCGTGGTTCCATACGCCCGCGGGAGGGAGGTCAGCCGTCCCCCGGGGGAGATTATCGAGGAAGTCAGATCCCTGGGAGAGCGGGGTTATAAAGAGATCACACTGCTGGGGCAGAACGTAAACTCCTACCGGGGGGAAGATCGCGGCGGAGATTTAGTTGATTTTCCCGGACTGCTGGGCCGGCTCAACCCGGTGGGGGGGATCGAGCGGATCCGCTTTGTTACCTCCCATCCGAAAGATATCTCACCGGCTTTAATCGCCGCGATCGCGGAGCTGGAAAAGGTCTGCGAGTCCATTCATTTCCCCGCCCAGTCCGGCTCCGATATCATTCTCAAGAAGATGCGGCGAGGATATACCCGGGACGAATATCTGAAAAGAGTACAAGAACTTCAGCTCGCGATTCCCGGAATCGCCCTGGCCTCCGATTTTATCGTCGGATTTCCAGGGGAGACCGAGGAAGATTTTGCCCGCACCCTTGATCTTATTCGGGAGGTCCGGTTCGACCGGATCTTCGCATTTGCTTATTCGCCCCGTCCGAAGACGACTGCGGCGGACCTCGACGATGATATCCCCCCCGCGGTAAAATCCGCCCGTCTCCAGGAACTGCTGGCGCTTCAGAGGAGTATCTCCCTCGAGAATAACCAAAATCTATTGGGACAGGTAGTGGAAGTTCTGGTTGAAGGAAGGAACCGAAAATTCCCCGACCGGGGGGAGGGGAGGACCCGGAGTGGTCAGGCTGTCTTCTTTCCCTGGAAGGAAGGGATGGAGGGGCGGCTTGTCAATGTTCGGATTGAAAGGGCAACCGATTTGAGCCTATTCGGGAGTATTATTTTTTCTCGCCGCCCCGAAGCCTTAATCAGGGGCGAGAAGTGAATAATTTACCGGTGAATAAACAAGGTCCGACCCCAATCTGGAGCCGGCCGTGGGTGGTGGTGGTGATTGTTGTTCTGGTCTATTTTAATTCCTGGTTTAATCCTTTTATATTGGATGACGCTACCCATATCAGGGACAATCCGGGACTTCGGGAGTGGGAGAACTGGACGGCGATATTTAAGTCCCCGTTCTTTGAGTTCCCGGAAGCCGGTCTGGCCCAGTACTACCGGCCGCTGACCATACTTACCTATAAAGTAGAGTATCTGCTCTTCGCGGAGAACCCTTTCGGTTTCCATCTTGTCAACACCGCCTTCCACTGCCTGAACACCATCCTCGTCTTTCTCCTCTGCCGTCTGATCGGAGGATACGCCGGACCGGCTTTTATTATCTCCCTCCTATTCGGGATTCACCCGCTTCAGACTGAGGAGGTGAGCTATATTTCCGGATTGGGCGGGTTGGCGGCGGGGTCGGCCGTCCTGTCGTCCGCGTATTTTTTTCTGAGGTTTCTTAAAGAAAAGAACCGGCTTTATTATCTCTCGTCGATCTTCTTATTTGTCCTGGGGCTCTTCTATAAAGAGGGCGCCATGATAGCGCCCTTCCTCCTCTTCTGGCTTACCATCGCCTCCGGGAGAGGACAGTTGTCGGGCGGCGGCCGGTGGAGAGCCGCGCTGCTGTATCTCCCGGTCTTTTTCCTCATCCTGGGGGGATACCTCTTTCTCCGCTCATCCATCGTGGTGCCGGCCGACTTCTTCTCCGGATTGGGCGGCGGCCTTGGGGTCCGGTTCCTGACTTTCGGCAAAGGGCTCTGGGTCTATCTGAGACTGGCCTTCTTCCCGCTCCACCTTCATTTTTATCGATCTCTCGAGCTGATCTATCCCGGCTGGTATCCGCTCGCCTTGCTGATACTGGGATCCTGCGTTCTGTTCCTGGTCCGATTAACCGTCCGCGGCGAACGTTCCACCCCTTTGATCTCCGTCGGCGCCGGCTGGTTTGTCATCGGTCTATCTCCATTTTTCGGGGGTGTCCCGATCATTCTGGAAGGTAGATACCTTTACTGGGCGGAACACTTCATGTATCTCCCCCTGATTGGAATATGGATGGTCTTGGCCGGCGCCCTCTTCGAACTGCTCAACTCCTATCCGGACCGGAGAACTCTCCGCGCCGCGGTCGGGGGTTGTCTTCTTCTGCTCGTTATAAGTTTTGCCTTTCTGACCGTTCGGCAGAACAGTTTCTGGTCGGACGAGCTGATCTTCTTCCGGAGGATGGCCCGGCATGAGCCGCGCCTCTTTAGAACAACCGGTATGCTCGGCGTCGCCTATTTTAATAAAGGCATGTGGGATAAAGCCATAGTCGCGGATACCGAGGCCCGGAAGAAATTGCTGGATCTGAGCGAGGCCCGATCAGAGGCGGAACTGCCCCCGATGGATAAGTATATGCTGAAGACTATTTTGATAAGAATGGCGCAATCTTATTATTCATTAGGTAATACGGCCCGGTCTCGGGAGATAGCGTTGGAGTTACAGAGGTTTTTCCCGGATAATTACATCGGATATTATATCTCAGGCTGGATCAATCTAAAGTCCGGAGACTCCGCTCGGGCGCTGACTTTTCTGGAGGAGGCATATCGATTAAATCCCAGCGACTTTAAAACAGCCCGCGCGCTGATCCGGTGTTATCAACGATTGAATAATTTCCAGCGGAGCCGGGAGGTCTGGAGAGAAGCCGCCGAACGGATTCCGGCTTTTCGCGAAGCGCGGGAGATCTTGAAGAGAAGAAATCAAAAATGATATAATCTATTCTTTCTCATGACTAAAACCACCCCCATGATGAAGCAGTATCGGGAGCTCAAAGCATCCGTCAAAGACGCGATCCTCCTCTTCCGGCTGGGCGATTTTTACGAGATGTTCAATGAGGACGCGAAGATCGCGGCCCCCATCATGGAGATCGCCCTGACCGCCCGGCATACCACCCCGATGTGCGGGATCCCGCACCATGCCGCCGACGGTTACATCGCCAAACTGCTTAAAGCCGGGAAGAAGGTCGCTATCTGTGAGCAGGTAGAAGACCCCCGGCAGGCCAAGGGGATTGTTAAACGGGATGTTATCCGGATTATCACTCCCGGAACCGCGGTCGAGGAAGAACTGCTCAAAAGCGGCAAGAATAATTACCTGGCGGCGGTTCATCGCCTCGGGCAGATATACGGATTTGCCTACCTCGAACTCTCGACCGGTGAGTTCAAAGTCACCGAACTCACCTCCCGGGACGAACTACAAAATGAACTGGAAAGGATCCGGCCCAGCGAATGCCTGCTCCCGGTTTCCCTGGCAGCCCATCTGGAAGAGTTCGAGTCTCGAATCTCCGGGATTATTCTCACCCCCCTGGAGGATTGGTTCTTTGATTTCGACATGGCCTACGAGGCATTGAAGAAGCAGTTCAAGACCGCCACCCTGGACGGCTTCGGGTGTCAGCAGCTGGTATCGGGTGTCGGCGCTGCCGGCGCGATTATCGGATACGTCAGTGAGAACCTGAAGACCTCCCTCGCTCACGTCCATTCTCTCTCGGTATTCTCCTCCAAAGAATTTATGGTCATGGACGCTGTCTCCCAGAGTAATCTTGAGATCATTGAGCCGCTCCGGGGAGGAGATCGGAAGGCCACCCTCCTCGGTGTCCTTGATCGGACGGTAACCTCGATGGGGAGCCGGACACTCCGCGCCTGGCTGCTTCAGCCGCTCCTCGCTCCTGAATCAATAAAGAACCGGTTGGATGGAGTGGAAGAGTTGACCCGCGAACGCGCGCTTCTTGTCTCCATCCGGGAACTTTTAAAAGAGATCCGGGACATCGGGAGGATCATCGGGCGTGTCTCCTGCGGGAGGACCAACGCCCGCGAACTGGTTATACTCCGGGATTCTTTAAAGGTCATCCCCCGGCTTAAAAAGGTGCTGGAAAAGTTGAGAACGGAAACGGCGAGAGAAAAGGCTGAGAATCTGGAAGTTCCTCCGGCCCTGGTCTCCCTCCTGCAAGAAGCGCTGGTCGATAACCCTCCCCTGACCATCAAAGAAGGGGGAATGTTTAGAAGTGGATATAATAGTGAACTCGATGAACTCCATACCCTGACCCGGGACGGGAAGAACTGGATCAGCCGATTCCAGGAAACGGAGATTCGGCGGACCGGGATCAAGTCCTTGAAAGTGCGGTATAACAAGGTCTTCGGCTATTACATCGAGGTGACCCGGCCCAATCTATCACTGGTTCCCGACAACTATATCCCCAAGCAGACCCTGGTCAACGCGGAACGGTTTATTACCGAAGAACTGAAAAGTTATGAGAATAAGGTTCTGGGTGCCCAGGACACGGCGGCGGCTCTGGAGTATAAGTTGTTCGAAGATATCCGGGAAGCAGTGCGGGAAGAATCTCCTTCGATTCAGAGGTGCGCCGTGGCCGTGGGAGCGATCGACGCGCTGGCGGCGCTGGCGGAAGTGGCCCTTAGTAACCGGTATGTCAAGCCCGAGATTGAATCCTCCGATCGGCTGGAGATAATAAACGGCCGGCATCCGGTGGTCGAACGGATCCTGGTGGACGAGCGGTTTGTGGGAAACGATACAATCATGGATGGTAACGAGAACCAGATCTTCATCATCACCGGACCGAACATGGCCGGCAAATCGACCTATATTCGCCAGGTGGCTTTGATCGTCCTCATGGCCCAGATTGGAAGCTTCGTCCCCGCCGACTCAGCCCGAATCGGGATCGTGGACAGGATCTTTACCCGGGTCGGCGCGGCCGACGAACTGGCCCGGGGACAGAGTACCTTTATGGTGGAGATGATCGAGACGGCGAATATCCTCCATCACGCCACTCCCCGAAGCCTGGTCGTTCTGGATGAGATCGGGCGGGGGACCAGTACTTTCGACGGGATTAGTATCGCCTGGTCAGTGGCCGAATATCTTCATAATCACGCTCCCTCGAAAGCACGAACGCTCTTCGCCACCCATTATCACGAGCTGACCGAACTGGAATTAACACTTCCCGGAGCGAAAAATTATAATGTCGCGGTGCGGGAGTGGAATAATGAAGTGGTATTCCTCAGGAAGGTGATCAGGGGGGGGACCGATAAGAGCTACGGAATCCAGGTGGCCAGACTGGCGGGCCTGCCCCGGACGGTAATCGAACGGGCCGGGATAATCCTGACTAACCTGGAAGAAGAAGCGCTCTCCGCGGAAGGGGTACCGAGATTAGTCGGTGATACCGGCTCGAGAGAAACCGGCGCCGCCCGGCAGCTCTATCTCTTTGAGACGGAAAGTCATCCGGTTCTCTCCGAACTGAGGAATATAAACCTTGACCATCTAACCCCCTTTGAAGCGATGCAGCGCCTCAAGGCGATGAAGGAACGCGTCCTGGAAGATTGATTTTTTTCCTCGTTATGACTAAAACGTCGTGACAAGGGGGAAAAATATGTTATTATAATAATTGACTTTAGGTAACAGCAGAGAGGTGTACAAAATGCGTGTAATGGTAGAACTCACAATGCCGAAAACTTATAAAGATGAACCGGTCTTCTATGAAATGATAAAACGGTTTGAGGTTGTCCCCACAATTATCGAAGCCTCTTTCTCTACCGATACCGGTTGGGCCTACATCAAACTGGAGGGGGTGGAGGAAGAGATCAATAAGTTATTCGACTTTTTGAAGTCAAAGAACATCATCGTGGATATTCGATCATAGGTTTGGTTATGTCCAACAAGTTATTTGATTTTTTATCAAGGAAGATACAGGTAGGTCGCTTGGTCCTGGAAAATGTGCTGGTGGGAACCCTGATGGGGGCGTTTGTCGGGGTAGCCTTAAAGGGATATCTTCAGCATATTGCCAATTTAGACCTGATCTGGGTGATGTTTCTGCTAATGGGTCTGATCATCGGGCTGCTGAGCGGTTTTGCCCGGCAAAATCGCATGAGGTATCAAGCTATTGGCGAGAAATTGACCGCCACCCTCCGTGATAGCGAGAAAAAGCTGGTTAACACCGAAGAGCGGTATAAGAATCTTCTCGATCAGGCCAATGACGTTATCTTCCTGCTGGATTCACAGAGCCTTTTCGTCGAGACAAACAACAAGTTTGAAGAGATACTGGGGTATAAGAGCAACGAATGGATTGGCCGTTCTCTGTACGATCTGATTACCCCCAATGTTCGTGATGAAGCGATTAAATACTGCTGGGAGACCTTAAAAGGGGGTTCTCCCCGTTTCGACCTTGAAGCGATCTGCGCCGATGGGAGAATCATCGATCTGGCTTTAGCTAATTCTCCGGTCCGGAACTCCGATGGAGAAATTACCGGGATAATGGGGATCGCCCGGGACATTTCAGAGAGCAAGAAGATTGAGGAGCTTCAGAATAAATTCGTCTCTCATGTCTCCCACGAGCTGCGCACTCCGCTGACCGCGATGAGAGAGTTCATTGCTCTGCTAATAGACGGCATCCCGGGGAAGTTAAACGAAGAGCAGACTGAGTACTGCACCCGGGTCCGTTTTAATATCGATCGTTTGACCCGGATCATAGAGAATTTACTGTTAGTATCCAGCGCTGATGAAGGTAAGATCACCCTGGAAAAGAAACTGGTTAATCTCCAGGACTTGATTATCCAGGTTCGGGATAATCTCAAGTTTACGGCCCAGAAGAAGAAGATCAGGCTCAAGACGGTGCTTGCTGACACCTTTCCCAGTATCTATGCCGACCCGGACCAGATTATCCAGGTCCTGACCAATCTGGTGGGGAATGCCATAAAATTCACACCGGAAGGAGGTGAGATCTCAATCGGCGCCCAGGATCAGGAAAAGAATGTGTTGCTCTGGGTCCAGGATACCGGCATCGGAATCAGCCCCCAGGATCAGGAGAGGATCTTCGACCGGTTTCAGCAGATCCGCCAGAGCGAAACCTTCGGCCGGCAGGGGACCGGCTTGGGGCTGGCCATCTCCCGTGAGATCGTCGGCCTTCATCGCGGTGAGATATGGGTCGAGAGTCAATTGGGCGCGGGAAGCAAGTTCATCATCTCGCTCCCCAAAGCATTGGCCCCCCGGGTACTGCTAGTCGATGACGACCCGGATCTGGTCGAGATGTACAAGGATTTTTTAGAGCCCCTTCATTATCGCCTCTCAATCGCCTATAATGGCGAAGAAGCGGTGATGAAGGCTTTCCAGGATGCCCCCGATCTTATAATTCTGGATATAGTCATGCCCAAGATGAGTGGCTATGAAGTGCTGGGGCGTCTCAGGCAGAATAAACAGACCTGCAATATCCCGGTTATTATCTTAACCGGCTACGGCCTGGATCAGGATCGGCTGGATAATTTGGGAGAAGACATGCTGCCCACCCTTCGCAAGCCGGTCAGCATGAATGAATTTGTCGCGGCGGCGACCGGAGTGCTGGAAAAAGATAAGGCATCCGTGCCCGGGCGTGGAGCTGAGGTGACGAAGGCTGAGTCTGTTTAACCGCCCGATTAACCGGGAGGAAGTAATGATGCCGGAAGCGAAAAAAACAATTTTACTGGTTGATGACGAACCGGATCTACTGGATAGTCTTTCCATCCGTCTTCGGGCAAGCGGCTACGAGGTTCTGATAGCGGAGGACGGCCTGGAAGCTTTAAAGAAGGCGCGCTCGCTGGACCCTGATCTGATTATTCTTGATCTGATGCTCCCGAAGATGGATGGTTATAAAGTAGCACGCCTTCTGAAGTTTGATAACCGTTATTCCCACATCCCGATCCTTATTCTCTCCGCCCGGGGACAGGATATGGATAAAGATATGGGGAAGAGCGCGGGCGCGGATGATTACCTGGTTAAGCCATTTAAATCGGCTGATCTGATTTCACGGATCGAGAGATTGCTAACCGAGTCGAAGATTAATGGATAAGATTTTATGTTTGAAACGGATAAAGAAAAAATCGTCGCCCGTTTGATGAAACAGGGCTTGATCAATCCGGAACAACTGGCCGAAGCGGAAAAGTCCGGGACCAGCCCGATCCAACAGGCTTTCATTGAACTGGGTTTTCTAACTAAAGACCAGGTCTATGAATCGATCGCGGATGAACTGGGGGTGGCCTATATCGATCTGAAGAATTTTACGATTGAAGAAGAGCAACTCGCGTTGCTGCCGGAGGAGATGGCCCGTAAATTCTGCGTTATCCCCGTCTTCTCCATGGAAAATAACCTGGGATTGGCAATGGCCGATCCCCGAAATGTTGAAGCTATCGACCAGGTAAGCGGGTATACCGATCTCTCCGTCGATCCGTATCTGAGCGCGGAAGAGGACATATTGAAGATCATCGACGGTTACTTCAGAAAACTCGGATCGGTAGAGGAGATGATCGAAGGCCTGGATGTGACCCGGTTAAAAGAAGAAGAAGAAGAGATCCCGGAACTGAAAGATCTGACCGATGAGGCGCCGATTACCAAACTGGTGAACCTGATCTTCGCCCAGGCCGTGCGGGACGAAGCCAGTGATATTCATATTGAACCCGATGAGCATGTTCTCCGAATCCGGTTCCGGATTGACGGAGTTCTTTATGAAGTTCCGTCTCCTCCCAAGCATCTGAAAGCCGCCATCACCTCCCGGATAAAGGTGATGAGTAACCTGAATATCGCCGAGACCCGGAAACCTCAGGATGGTCATATCCGGATGCGGGTGGAAGGAAACAATATTGATGTTCGGGTCTCCATCCTCCCTACCGTCTTCGGGGAGAACGTGGTCTTGCGGATCCTCAATCCCCAGAGTATCGCCATCGGTCTCGAACAGTTGGGTTTCTCCGAAGCCGTGCTTAAAAAGTTTAAGGAGATTATCTTTCGTCCCCATGGCCTCCTCTTGAATACCGGACCAACCGGCTCCGGCAAGACCACCACGCTCTATGCCGCCCTCCAGACGGTCAACAGCCTGGATAAAAATATCATTACCGTGGAAGATCCGGTGGAGTATCGGCTGAAATTGATCCGTCAGGTCCAGGTTAACCGGAAGATCGGCGTAACCTTTGCCAACGGCCTCCGGTCCATTCTTCGGCAGGACCCGGATATTATAATGATCGGCGAGATCCGCGACGTTGAGACGGCGGAGATCGCGATTCAGGCGGCCCTGACCGGGCACTTTGTCTTCAGCACCCTTCACACCAATGACGCGACCGGAGCTGCTCCCCGGATGATCCACATGGGGGTGGAACCATTTCTGGTCGCCGCGGCCCTGGAGGGGATTATGGCTCAACGCCTGGTCCGGAAGATCTGCCCGGAGTGCAAGGAGAGTTATGACCCCGATCCGCTGCTCCTGAAGCAGTTCGGTCTTGACCCGGGGATCAAGTTTCACCGGGGCAAAGGATGTGAATACTGCCGGGGGACCGGTTACAAGGGGCGGATCGCCATCCTGGAACTTATCGATGTTACCAGCGAGATCCGGCACCTCATTCTCAAGAAGGCATCCGTGGAGGAGCTCAAGAAACAGGCTCAGAAGGATGGAGCGGTCTTCATGAAAGATGACGCTCTTGATAAGGTGCTGAGCGGGATTACCACGGTTGAAGAGATGAGCCGTGCGACCGGGATCATGGTTGATCTTGGCCGCCCGGAACAGGTTCCCCCGGTTGAAGAAGGGGAGGCGGAGTTGATCCCGATTGATCTGAAAGAGAAGATACGTGATCAAGGCGTCATCCTGGCGGAGAAGGACGTCGAGGATTACCAGCGGAAGATAACCAGCTGGCTCTCTAAATAAAAATTTGCGGAAAAAAATTTTAACATGTACGAATCATACTGGAAACTCAAAGAGAAACCGTTTAAAAATACCCCCGACCCTAAATTTCTCTGTCCTTTCACTCAATACTCCGACGCTCTGATGAAGCTGACCTACGCGGTGAGGGAGAACATGGGGGCGGCAATGCTGACGGGTGTCTACGGTTGTGGTAAGACCTTTATCGCCCGCGCCTTGCTTGATTCTCTCAGCCGGGGCAGGTACTCTTTCGCTTACCTGACCTCTCCCCCCGCTTCCGGAGCGGAGTTCTTTCGGGCGATAGTCAGAACCTTAAAATACAGTGAACTGCCCACCAGGAAAACGGAACTTTTGGAGGACGCCCTCCTGGAGTCGCTCCAGATGCTCCTTATCGAGAACAATCGCGAAGGCAAGGATACCGTTGTTATCGTTGATGAAGCGCACGCGATTACTGATGAGCGGATCTTTGAGAAGATGAGGCTGCTCCTTAACTTTCAGACCAAGGAAAAATTCCTGCTGACGCTTATCATGGTCGGGCAGCCCGAACTCGCCGGGAAGGTGAAGAATCTCAGGCAGTTGGAACAGAGGATCGCGGTGAAGTGCCATCTGGAGGCGCTGAAAGAGAAGGAGACCCGGGAATATATCACCCACCGGCTGAAAATAGCGGGCCGGGAGGAACCACTCTTCCAGGACAATGTCTTTAAACTGATTCATTCAGCGAGCGGTGGGATCCCCCGCCGCGTCAACCATATCTGTGACGCCTGCCTGATGACCGGATTCGCCCGGAAGAAAGATATCATTGATAAGGAGATCTTCCGGGAATCCGGCAAAATCTTCGGAGAAACAATTTTTACCGGGGAAAAATTGTAGTCGAGGATCTTCGGGTTTACTATGCTCCTTAACTTTTGCCGTTTCAGTTCACTTTAGTTCACTTTAGTCACTTTAGTCACTTTAGTTCACTTTAGTTCACTTTAGTCACTTAAGCTATGTCTATTCTCCTGGTTAACCATGACAAAGCCCAGTTGGGGCGTTGGTGTGATTCACTCCGAAAATGGGATGTTCCATTCCAACATATCCGAGAGGGGTTTACAGCGCTCCAGATCGTCCAGTTAAAGAATATCTCCGGTGTTATCTGCCGTCTTGACCTCCCCCTGATCTCGGGCTTTGCTCTAAGCGGAATGCTAAAAAATGATTATCCCGACCTTCCTATAGTCCTGGCGGCGCCGGAAGGTTCGGAACTTCCTCCTCACGATACCACCCGGAAGAAGAGCTGGGATATTGGTCCGGTCCTGCTTTCCAGACCGGAACTGCAGAAGATTGTGGGGATGCTTCTTCTGGCCGACGGTTCTCTACTTCAGGAAGAAAGAAAGACACCGTTCTTTGCCGGCCCGGCCGGATTCCAAGATATTATCGGGCTCTCTCCCGTTTTGCTGGAGTTATTTACACTGATCCATAAGGTAAAAGACCAGGATATAACGGTCTTGATTCAGGGAGAGAGCGGAACCGGCAAGGAACTGGTGGCTCGGGCGATCCACCAGCAGAGCAGCAGGATGGATAAGCCTTTTGTCTCCGTCAACTGTGCCGCCATTCCCGAGACCCTCCTGGAGAGCGAACTCTTTGGGCATGAGAAAGGATCGTTCACCGGCGCCGATACCCGGGTAATAGGGCGCTTTGAACAAGCCGATCATGGCTGCCTTTTTCTTGATGAGATCGGCGACATGAGTCCCGCTACACAAGCTAAGGTACTGCGAGTCTTCGAAGGTCGCACATTTGAGCGTGTAGGGGGACGCCAGCAGATTACGGTGGATGTGAGGATCATCGCCGCCACCAACCGGGACCTGGAAGAGAATGTCTCCAGGGGCCGCTTCCGGGAAGACCTCTTCTACCGCCTGAGCGCTTTTCCATTGGTCCTCCCCCCGCTCCGCGAGAGGATGGAGGATCTACCTTTGCTGACGGCCCACATATTGAGAGAGTTTAATCGAACTGCTTCCCGAAAGATTACCGCGGTAACCCTGGCGGCTTCGAATAAGCTCCTCGGCTATTACTGGCCGGGAAATATCCGACATCTGGAGAATGTCGTCAAGCGGGCCGCTATCCTGACAGGTGGAGGAGTGGTCGATGCCTCCCACATTATCCCGGAGCGGCGTCGGCCCGGAACGCGTCTGCCGGCGAAAGGATCCGGGTTGGAGGAAGGAACACCGACCAACGGAATGGCGATCCATTCGCTGGCTGAAGTGGAGAAAGAAGCAATCGAAAAGACGCTCCGCCAGACCGAAATGAACATAAGTCAGGCGGCCAAGGGATTGGGAATCTCCCGGGCTACTCTTTACAAGAAAATAAGGGAGTATGGGATAGAGATCAATCGGCAGTGACTAAAGTGACTAAAGTTCGAAGTGACTAAAGTTCGGAGTGACTTAAGTTCGAACTTTAGTTCACTTTAGTCACTTTAGTTCACTTTAGTCACTTTAGTTCACTTTAGTCACTTTAGTTCACTTTAGTCACTTTAGTCACTTTAGTTCACTTTAGTCACTTTAATTCACTTTAGTTCACTTTAGTCACTTTAGTTCACTTTAGTCACCCTCCTTCGCTATTACATAGCTACGGCGGGTAAACTTTAGTTCACTTTAGTTCACTTTAGCTCACTTCGAACTTTAGTCACTTTTTTAATAATAAGGAGTTATATATATGTCCACCTTTCGTTATAAAGCCAGGAGCGAAACCGGCAAATCCGTATCAGGTTCACTTGAAGCTCAATCCCGGGAAGCGGTCATCAGCCACCTGGAAGAGATGGGATATACCCCGATCTCGGTCAGAGAGGAGACGACCAGAGCAAAGGGGGGGGGAGATCTCTTTGCCCGATTTGAGAAAGTCAAGCCCAAAGACCTGGTCATGATGACCCGGCAGCTCCATTCCCTGATCAAGAGTGGTATTCCGATCCTGACCTCATTGAACATCCTGGAGAAGCAATGCACCAGCGCTCTGCTTCAGAAGACCCTTTCTCAGATCCAGGAGAAGATAACCGGAGGGGCCAGTTTCTCCGACGCGTTGCGGCAGTTCCCCAAAGTCTTCTCCGATCTCTACGTCAACACGGTGCTGGCGGGAGAAACGGGGGGGGCTCTGCCGGAAGTTCTGGACCGTCTGGCGTCGTTGCTGGAATCCGAGCAGGCGACCAGAAAAGCCGTCAAATCGGCTGTCCGGTATCCTATGATAGCGGTAGTGATTATGATCGCGGCTTTCTTTATCCTTAATATCATGGTAGTCCCCAAGTTCGCCGCGATCTACGGACAAGTTGGGTTGGAACTGCCGTTGCCGACCAAGCTAATGATGGCCAGCAGCCATATTATCAACCATTACTATTATGTTATCATAGGTGTCGTGGTAGCTCTCATTGTCGGACTTAGTCGTTTTAATAAAACCAAGTTCGGCCATTATCAACTGGATAAACTCAAACTGAAGCTCCCGATCTTCGGGCCGCTCTTCACCAAGTTGGCGATGTTCCGGTTTACCAAGATGTTGGCGACCCTGGAACGGAGTGGGGTTCCCATCCTGAAGATTATCGAGATTATCTCTTTAACGGTAGGCAACGATGTCATTGGTGAGGAGTTGTTGAGTCTGCGGGACGAGGTGAGAGACGGCAAGGGCCTCTCCAACTCGATAATGAAACGGCCGATATTCCCGCCGATGGTCAGTAATATGCTCAGTGTGGGGGAGGAGACCGGGAGATTGGACGAGATGGCGGAGTCGATCGCCTACTATTATGACGAGGAGATTAAATATACCGTTGCCACTCTCACCGACCTGATCGAACCACTTCTGACCATCTTTATTGCGGGGGGTGTTCTCCTCTTTGCTCTTGCCATCTTCCTACCGATGTGGGATATGATCGCGGTGGTCCGAGGATAATGATAGGTGTGTCTAATATATATACAATCGGATACTAATTAAACAATAAAGCGTTTAAAATATTAACACAAGTGTTAATTCGAGCAGTTTGACTTAAAATATATATTTGCGCAACTACTTGAAAGCAAAAGAATAGTGTTGTATTTTTTTATCTCCTATCCTTTTGGCATGGTTCTTGCGTTTAATTAATGTTGTCAATCATAACTGGAAACCGGAATCAGGAGGTGAAGTAATGAAAGGTTTTACGTTAATCGAGTTGATCATCGTGATCGTGATCATCGGTATCTTGGCCGCGATCGCGATCCCGAAGTATGTTGACCTGGTTGATCAGGCCAATAAGGCCGCCAGAGACGGTATGGCCGGCGCCGCGAGGTCCGCGGTTTATATCTTCCACGCGAGTGCTCTCGCGTCTGGGACCGACGGCAGTCTGTGGCCGGTCACGATCACCTCCGCCGATTTCGAAGACGGGACAACCTTTTCGCTGGTATTTGGGGACTATACGTGGTCATACGATGAGCCCAATCATATGATTATTACCAATTAACCCTTCTTAGCCTTAACGGCAATATAACCAAGTTTGTGAAAAGGCCTCTCTTACCAAGGGAGGCCTTTTCGCTAACCGGGGCCTGTAATTGGGAGATGGATGCGGATCCTCCTTCGCATATGATACGGCGGAAAGGTGAGATATGTTAAGATTTTAAGGTTTGATTCATCACCTCAAAAACTTGACATATTGGTAATTACATATTATTGTAAAGCATGAGAATATATCAACTCACCTCTCTCTTATCCCTGTGGTATCTTTTACTCCTTCCACCCCCGGCTCGCACGGACCCGACTCCGTTGATCAAGCTGGCCGGTTACCGGTTTGACCCCCTGATCTCAGTTCCCGCTCTTTCGGAGGTGGAAGAGAAAAGCACGGCCGCTCTCGCCGGCCCCGGCTATTACATCCTCCAGTTCGATGGACCGATCCGGGAGGAGTGGAAGGAATCCTGCCGGCGGATGGGTATAGAGTTTCTGGATTACATCCCCGACTTCGCCTTTATTGTCAGGATGGAGGCGAGCCGGAGAAAGCAGGTGAGCGGACTACCTCATCTCCGCTGGCTGGGCGAATACCGGCCGGCCTACCGCATTGCCCCGGCGTTAATCTCCCACCACAGGATAGGCAAGAGCGAAGGCGCGGATGAGTTCATCGTAGTGCTCTTCCGGGGGGTTGATCAGGAGGGTGTTATCTCCTTGATAGAGAAGGAGGGAGGCAAGGTGCTTCGCAGGACGACAACATCCTGGAAGACCAAGCTCCGGGTCTGTATCCCCCGGGCCCGAATTGAGTCCATTGCCGGGATTCCCGGCGTCAAGTGGGTGGAAGAGGCTCCTGTCTGGAAGCTTTTCAATAACGAAGCCCGGGATATAATGGAGGTGGAGACGGCCTGGAATACCGGAAGTTTCTTCGGCGCCGGTCAGATCGTGGGTATAGCTGATACCGGTCTTGATAATGGTTCTGTCTCTCCCTCCCATCTCTTAAATGATTTTAAGAACGGCGCCGGAGCAAGTCGGGTTTTAGCTATCTCTACTACTTTTTCGGATCTTACTACCGGAGTTGATCTGGACGGCCACGGCACTCACGTTGCCGGAAGTGTACTCGGCAATGGTGCCCGTTCCGGAGCCTCTCCCGCGTCTCATTCCTATCCTTCGTCCTGCTATGCCGGGATTGCCCCCGAGGCGTTCCTGGTATTCCAGGCTCTGGGTTATTTAAGCGAACTGCCGGATGATCTTAATGAGCTATTCGCCCAGGCTTACGGCGGAGGAGCCCGGGTCCATAATAACAGTTGGGGTTCGTACGACGTTGGTGAGTACTCCTCTTACAGTGAAGATGTCGATGAGTTCAGCTGGGATAACAAGGACTTCCTGATCGTCTTTGCCGCTGGGGATTTTGGCGTAGACGCGAACTTCGATGGTGTGATCGATCTCTACTCGGTCGGCCCACCCGCCACCGCCAAGAACTGCGTCGCGGTTGGCGCGACTGAGAACGATCGCCCTCCCACATCCAGTCCCGTCCCCGCCTACAACTCAACCTACGGTTGGTATTGGCCTGCTTGCTTTCCCTCCGCGCCGATCAGCGGGAGCTATGTCTCCGACGATCCCGATGGTATGGCGGCCTTAAGTTCCCGGGGAGCGCAGCGGGCCGCCCGTTACAAACCCGAGCTGGTCGCCCCGGGGACCAATGTCATCTCCTGCCGGACCCAGGCGGTTTCTTCTTCGGCTGATATTCTCTGGGGGAAAGGCGGATTGACCGGTGGTGAGGCCACTTATTACGTCTTCTCCGGGGGCACCAGCATGTCCGCCCCGCTGGTCACCGGCGCGGCGGCCCTGGTTCGGGAATACTACGCGGACTTCGCCGGTTCAACCGACCCCAGCGCCGCGCTCATCAAGGCGACGCTGATCAACGGGGCGAAGGACATCTCTCCCGGCCAGTACGGGACCGGGCAATATCAGGAGATTCCCGACTCGCCCCGCCCCAACAACGTGGAAGGCTGGGGGAGGGTCGATCTCAGTTCAACCATATTCTCAAGTTCTTCACCTGATTTCTATTATTATGATGTCGCCAGCGGCCTCTCGACCGGTGAGACGGATCAATACCAGGTCAATCTCTCCCCGGTGTTCTATCCTCTCAGCGTGACACTGGCCTGGACCGACTATCCGGGTTCTACCCCGGCGGAAGGGGCGCTGGTCAACGACCTGGACCTGACCGTGACCGGGCCCACCGGGACTATTTATTATCCCAATAACGCTATTCTGGCCGGCCCGATTGCCTATGAGAGCGGTATTTCTACGGCTTATAACACCGCTTTTGAGAATGGCATTGAAGCGGTTCGTTTTACCCCAACCTGTTATCCGGCAACGCTGGAGAGAGGGATGTTCTATCTAAAATCGAAGTCGGGATCATATTCCAAGACCTTTGAATATCGGATTTACAGCGGCAGTGGTGGTGGTCCCGGTACTCTCCTGGCATCAGGGACCTCAACTCTGAGAAAGGAGGGATGGCATATTATCGACTTCTCCCAGCTTGGTGTGACCATCAGCTGCGGCGATTTCTTCCTGGCCATCGTACTCCCCGACGACGATCTCTCCTGGGGGGTGGATAATCTGGAGCCGATCGCGGAACGAAGCTGGGAGTATATGGATATGATAGGCTGGTTTAAATGGATCACCTTTGACTACCTCTTCCGGGCGGTAGTCAGCTGCCCGACCCTCTACGACCGGACCAATAACGTGGTAGGGGTGGATATCAAGTACCCGGATTCCGGCGACTACACCATCACCGTGAGCGGTTATAATGTCCCCTATGGACCACAGCCTTACGCGCTGGTCGTGAGTCGCCCGGATCGGGAATCGACAATCCCGGAGAATCCGGTCATCGGGTCGGGTGATTATAACGGGGACGGGACCTCGGATATCGCCCTCTTCCGTTATACCAACGGACTCTGGGCGATCCGGAACCTGAGCCGGGTCTATTACGGAACGGAAGGCGATATCCCCGCCCCCGGGGACTACAATGGCGACGGGACGACCGACCTGGCCGTCTTCCGGCCCGCGAACTCCCTCTGGGCGATCCGGAACCTGAGCCGGATCTATTTCGGAGACGAGGACGATACGCCGGTTCCGGCCGATTATAATGGCGACGGCCTCGATGATATCGCGATATTCCGGAATACCTCCGGTCTCTGGGCCGCGAGCGGCGTTACCCGGTTCTACTTCGGGACCACCGGTGATCTCCCGGTTCCCGGGGATTACAACAGCCTGCTGCCGGGGTTGGCGGAGGCGGCGATCTTCCGCCCCTCAACCGGTCTCTGGGCGATCCGGGATCTCCAGCGGGTCTATTTCGGCAGCTCCAACGACACCCCGGTACCAGCGAAGTACGATCTCCTGCCGGGGGATGATATCGCCGTATTCAGAGAGTCCAACGGCCTCTGGGCGGTCTATAACTTCGGCCGGTATTATTTTGGAGGAGGGGAGGATAATCTGGTCCCGGCAAATTACACCGGGGACGGCGTCGATGAGATCGGCATCTTCCGGAGAAGTTCCGGTCTCTGGGCGCTTAAGGACTTGACCCGAGTCTACTACGGCAACCTGTATGATATTCCGGTAACCCATTAGAATTTATAACCGCAAAGTCGCCCCCAGGAAAACGGGGCGGGGAAGAACGCATTGAGATTAAATGAAGGAGACATCCTCGGTGAGCTTGTCTCACCGGAGTGCAAGTTCAAAAGCTACTAACAGAAAAAAATGCCCCCGGTGGGCTTGTCCCACCGGAGCGAAAGTTCAATAGCTAAAGGAATGACCCAGAACCAAATCGGCCCCTGCCACTTTACGCGGCAGGGGAGAAAGTTCAAGAGGAATAGCCGGTGAACTTATTCACCTGTGATATGAAGTCACAGGGGCCTTTTGATTTGAGTGGATTTAGGGAGTTAGCCGATGAACTGATTCACCTGCCGGATGAACCGGCAGGGGTTTACGCCCCCGGTGGGCTTGTCCCACCGGAGCGAAAGTTCAATAGCTAAAGGAATGATCCAGAACCAAATCGGCCCCTGCTGGTTTATCCGGCAGGGGAGAAAGTTCAACAGCTAATCAACCAGCGAACAACAAACGCCCCCGGCGGGTTTACCCCACCGGAGCGAAAGTTCAATAGCTAAAGAAATTACTAAAAACCAATTTACGAGGGGGAGAAAATGAAGACGCCCCGGTATACACGGTATGCAATATTTCCCATAGCGGTCCTGCTTTTTACCTCTCTTTCGCACCCGGCACTGGCGACCGAATATCCCGGGGGGCTTTTGGAATGGCCTGAACAGGGAACATATACTTATGATCTCAATGTCCCCGATACCGGTTTAGTAACCAATGTCAGCCTCTTCATCAATAGCGCGCAGACCTATATGGGCTTTAATAATAACACCATGATGCTGACATCTCCAGGTCCAGAAGGAAAAACTATCTATCTCTTTGATATGGCAACTTATTCAATAACAGGTAAATCTCTTTACCTGACCCGGTTTATTGACACTGCCCCGATCATTATTACCGAAGGCATGCCCCCTTACGCGGGGTCATTTCGCCCGGGGGAGAGTTTTTCCAATTTTCATGGGGAATGGATGACCGGAACCTGGACACTCGCCGTCTACAACGACGCGTTCTCGACACAGAACCACGGCGCTATCACCGACTGGACTCTGATCATCAATGAGGTTACGCCTGTCCCCACACCCTCACCGGTTGTACCGCCCGTTCCAACACCCGGTCCGATAGTGTATCGCGAATATCCCGGCACCGCCTTCTCCTGGCAGAGCGTGGGTGAGACCACGAGTATGATACATATCGGCAACCCGGGTATTATTACCGATGTAAATCTGAATATCAGCGCCGACTGTGCGTCCGATTTTTCCTTGATTGGGATGTACCTCCGGTCGCCCGAGCCGACTAATGTCGGGTTATTTGAGATAGGCGATTTATCCGGACCTACGCTTTATTTAACAACCTTCGATGATGCCGCGGATCAGCCCGTTACAACCAGTGTCGCCCCCTATATAGGCTTATATCGTCCGGTGGAGAGTCTGGCTCTCTTCAATAACCAGACCATGACCGGCGATTGGTCTCTGATTGTCTATAACGGTGATGCGGGCAACCCGGGCGACGTGACTGATTGGAGTTTGATCATAGCCTGTTGGGATTATCTGCCAACCCCAACGCCGACCCCGACGCCAACGCCGATCCCGACTGTAACTCCGACGCCAACGCCGACCCCGACGCCGACCCCGACGCCATCAGTCACGCCGACGCCGACGGTTACGCCATCGGTGTCACCAACGCTAACCCCTCCTCCCACACCCGAAGGGGAGTGTCCAACCTCTTTTGGAGATGCTTTCACTGCTCCCGGGCAACAGGTAACCTGGTGGCCGATTCCCGGTCCCACCACCGGTAAAATTAAAAAAGTCACCGTTAAGATCCAGAATTTTGATATCACGAAGGAAGGTGACCTCGATGATGTGGGGATGTTTCTGGTATCCCCCAAGGAGACGGTTGTGACTCTCTTTGCTAAGCATTCACTGAGCGAGCACTCTCTATCCGCCACCTGGTTTGATGACTCCGCTCCACAGGGAATTGCCGAGGGTCTGGCCCCGTACCTCGGCAGATGGAAACCCACCGGCCCGGGGCATCTCTATGATTTTTACGAGGAGGAGATCGCCGGGGAATGGAATCTGGTCGTCTTCAATGACTTTGTCTGCGAACAACTGCCCGATATGCCGCCCTGCGAGGACTGGGCCCGGATGGGCAAAGACTGGCAATTGGTTATCTGCCCTCTCCACACACCCTCACCTTCCCCAACCCAAACCGCGGTTATCCCCACGCCGACACTCACCCCCGTGGACTATAAAACACCAACACCGCCACCCCACACACCGACACCGCCTCCCCCTGTATGTAAAGATTACCAGGGAGCCACTTTCTCCTGGACTGATATAGGCACGTATGCAGATGAGATTAATGTTACTGATTACGGGGAGGTTACCAGAGTAATGGCCCAGGTTACTGCCCAGTGCTCCGGGGACCTCGATAATATAGGCATTTATATGAGATCACCGTCTAATACCGACGTTTGTTTATTCGAAAAGCACCAGCTCAGCGAGCACGCTCTCTACAAGACTATCTTTGATGACGATGCGGATAAGATCATTACGGATAGCAGCAATGTTGCTCCCTACCTGGGATCGTACCGCCCGGTAGGATTTTTCTCTGATCTTAACGGAGAGTCTATCCATGGAACCTGGACGCTCCTGGTCTATAACGATTCAGGCGGTAACAGCGGGGAGGTGGAGGAGTGGATACTGACGATATGCAAAATCCCCTCTCCAACACCCACGCCGACGGTGATAATCCCGACCCCCACGCCGACGGCCAAGGTTTCAACCCCAACTCCTGCCGGTCCCACGCCGATGCCTATCCTTCAAGCTGGTGATTATGATGGTGACGGGACCTCTGATATCGGGATCTTCCGGCCTTCCTCCGGGTTGTGGTCGGTTCGTTTCGTGGGGACATCCTTCTTCGGCCAGGCCGGGAATATGCCGGCTAGCGGGGATTATGACGGGGACGGGACCACTGATCTGGCAATTTTCCGGAGTTCAGACGGTCTCTGGGCCGTGTCCTATGATTCCTATGTGACCCGGGCTTATTTCGGGAGTGGGAACGATATCAGCGTCCCGGGAGATTACGACGGTGATGGGATCTGTGATATCGGGGTCTTCCGGGGAAGTTCGGGCCTCTGGGCGATCCGCGGTTTGACCCGGATCTACTTCGGGTCCACTGCCGATTATCCCATGCCGGGGGACTACGACGGGGATGGGTTCTGCGACTTTGCCGTCTTCCGTCCGGCCACCGGCCTCTGGGCGGTGAGTGGTGTGACGCGGGCTTACTTCGGCGTGAGCGGCGATCTTCCTCTTCCCCGGGATTACGATGGTGATGGATCGGCGGATATCGGGATCGTCCGCTTTTCCAGCGGCCTCTGGGCGATCCGGGGCGTCAGTCGATTCTACTTCGGTGGTTCAGGAGATTACCCGGTCCCGGCCGATTATTGGGGCGACGGCACCGACTATCCCGGGATCTTCCGGTGCAGTTCCGGCCTCTGGGCGGTGAAGGGAGTTACCCGGGTGTACTATGGGGCTTGCGGAGATATTCCAGTCTCCAGGTAGGACGTTTTGAACCGCAGAGACGCAGAGGACGCAAAGGAAACAATAAAGGTTGATGGAAGAAAATAATTTATCATCGGAGATAATAGGAGCCGCGATAGAGGTTCATAAACTACTTGGTCCGGGACTTCTGGAATCCGCTTATCAAGCAGCTTTAGCGCGAGAGTTAGTATTGAGGAATATTTTATTTGAAAAAGAAAAAGCGTTGCCACTTATATATAAAGGGGTCAAATTAGATTGTGGTTTTCGACTGGATATTTTGGTGGGCGGATTGGTAGTTGTTGAATTAAAAGCAGTAGAAAAAATTTTACCGATCCATGAGGCACAGGTTTTAACGTATCTCAAACTACTTAACTTGAAGTTAGGCTTAATACTAAATTTTAATGTTCCGGTGCTTAAAGAAGGCATAAAAAGACTGGTTTATAAACTTTAGTAGTTTTTTCTTTGCGTTCTCTGCGTCTCTGCGGTTCAAAATATTTTAAAGATGTTTAACTTATAATTAGAAGGAATATAACACCACGGTTCTAAAAAAGATTAAGAGTTCGGTTGATAAACTATAACAGTTTTTTCTTTGCGTTCTCTGCGTCTCTGCGGTTCAAAATATTTTGTGGTTAGTTACGATGAGATTTGAACAGCTATTACAGACCATGGAAGAACGGCAGGCCTCGGACCTTTACCTGAAGGCCGGCCAGCCGCCGAACCTGAGAATCAACGGGGAGATAATACCATACTCCGAACATCCTCCCCTCACCGAGAATGACATGGAGAGGTTCGCCCGGCATGTGTTGGATGAAAAACAACTCCGTCTACTGGAAAATGACCGGGAGATGGATGTCGCGTATGCACTAAGGAAAGGACCCAGATTCAGGATCAATCTATTTTACCAGCATGGAGCGATGGCGTTCGTCTGCCGGAGAATCAAGCGGGAGGTGCAGACATTTGCCGATCTCAACCTACCGGTAGAAGTTATGGAGAAACTCGCGTTGCAGCCCCGGGGATTGGTTCTGATCGTCGGCGCCGCCGGATCGGGCAAGAGTACGACACTAGCGGCCATGATCAATTATATTAATCGGCAGAAGAAGAAACATATCATTACGATTGAAGACCCGGTTGAGTTCACCTACCGGGAAGACAAATGCATAATCAATCAGAGGGAAGTGGGATATGATACCCGGAGCTTTCCATCCGCTTTGAAATATGTCATCCGACAGGCGCCTGACATTATCGTCATCGGAGAAATGCGGGACCTGGAGACGATGACCAGCGCGATCATGGCGGCGGAAGTAGGACACCTGGTCATCAGCTCCCTGCACACGATTGAGGTCAGCCAGACCCTGGAGAGGATTATTAATTTCTTCCCCGCCTACCAGTACCCTCAGATCAGGACGCAGCTCTCCTTCGTCCTCCGGGGGATAGTCGCCCAGCGGTTGATCGTCCGGAAAGACGGGGAGGGGAGAGTGCCGGCATGTGAAGTGTTGATCACCACCCCGACCGTGCGAAAACAGATCATGGAGGGCAAGACGGAAGAACTGCACAAGACCATCGAAGCGGGAAAGATATCCGGCATGCAGACCTTCAATCAGTCCATCTTGAAGCTTTATCAAGATGGTAAGATCAGCTACGAGGACGCGATGGAGAACTCGGCCAACCCCGAACTCCTGGAATTGGCGATCAAGGGGATATTTACCGGGACGGATACTTTTAAAGTGAGCTAAAGTGATTAAAGTTCGAAGTGACTAAAGTTTGAAGTGAGCTAAAGTGACTGAAGTTCGAAGTGAACTAAAGTGACTAAAGTTCGAAAGTTTATTCAGATAAAGTAGTGACCCCCGATGAATCGGGATAGACTACGGGAGCTAATTTATGCATCTCAAAGAGATCCTGGAACTGGTCGTCAGCAAGAAAGCATCCGATCTTCATATCACCACCGGGGAACCTCCCATTATCCGGATTGACGGTGAGCTGATCCGGACAGATTTTCCTCCCCTTTCCGCGGATGATACTAAATCCCTTATCTACGGGGTCCTTAACGACAGTCAGAAGGTGAGCTTCGAAAAAGACCTCGAGCTCGACCTCTCCCTCTACTTACCCGGGCTCAGCCGGTTCCGGGTAAATGTCCATATGCAGAAAGGATACGTGGAGGCGGCCTTCCGTACCATCCCGATGGAGATTCCCCATATCGATACGCTGGGACTTCCCGAAGTGGTCAAGTCACTGGCCCGAAAACCCACCGGCCTGGTCTTGATCACAGGGCCGACCGGGACCGGCAAGAGCACGACGATGGCGGCCATGATCGATCTGATCAACCGGGAGAGGAGTTGCCTGATCATAGGCACCGAAGATCCGATTGAATATCTGCATACCAATAAAAAGAGCGTCATCAAGCAGCGGGAAGTGGGGTCTGATACGCATTCTTTTGCAAACGCTCTCAAGCACGTACTGCGCCAGGATCCGGATGTGCTCATGGTCGGGGAGATGCGTGATCTGGAGACCATCTCCACCACCATCACCGCGGCGGAGACCGGGCATCTGGTTATATCCAGTCTCCATACCCCGGACGCCGCCCAGACGATCGACCGGTTGATAGATGTCTTTCCTCCCGCGCAGCAGAAACAGATCATGATCCAACTGGCCGGCTGTCTCCAGGGTGTAATGGCCCAGATTCTGCTGCCGATGAAGAGCGGGGCGGGGCGCGTGGTGGCGACCGAGGTTATGATTGGAACCCCCGGCGTAAGAAACGTGATCAGGGAACATAAGACCCATCAGATCCCCACCCAGATCCAGACCGGCGCCCAATATGGAATGCACACCATGGATCAGTCTCTGAAAGAACTGGTTCTTAACGAAAAAGTGAGCTATGAAGAAGCCATCGGGCACGTTAAGGATATGGACAGTTTCCGTGATATACCGGAGAAGTTTAAGGAGGGATGATCAGAGATTGGAGCTGAAATAAATGGGGCCAAGATGGTCCCTTCACTGAAACCTTTTTAGAGAAAGATTTCACTTGATTATCGCGATCGTCAATCAGAAAGGTGGGTGCGGAAAAACCACTACCGCCGTAAATCTGAGCGCCTGTCTGGCGGCCCGGGAGGCTCGGGTACTGCTCATCGATCTTGATCCGCAATCCAACGCCACCCTGGGCCTGGGTATTGAGGTTGATCCGGGGAGAAGCATTCATCGGATCCTGACAGATGATGGGTTTGAAATCGCGGAGGCGATTTATCCAACCGGGGTTTATAATCTCGATATAATTCCCGCCACTATCCTCCTCTCCGGGGCCGATCTTGACCTGGCTAATATTATGGGGAGGGAGAGCGTCTTAAAGAATAAAACTTCTTCCATCATCCATGGATATGATTATATAACTATTGACTGCGCGCCTTCTTTAAGTCTATTGACCATAAACGCCCTGGCGGCGGCGGATGAGGTCCTGATCCCTATTCAAGCCCATTACTACGCTCTGGAAGGGATGAAGTTACTATTCCATACGATTGATATTGTTAAGAGTCGTCTTAACTATCAACTGGCGATCCTGGGGATATTGCCCACATTTTATGACGGGAGAACTTCCATCAGCCGGGACGTTCTCAAAGGTTTAAAGGATTATTTCAGTTCCCGGATTCTCCGCACGATCATAAGGGTTAATTCAAAATTGGCGGAGGCTCCCAGTGCCAATGAGCCGATACATATCTACGCTCCGGGTTCCCGGGGCGCGGAGGACTACGGCCGTCTGGCCGATGAGATTCTTGAAAAACAAAAAATAATGAACCGCGAAGACGCAGAGAACGCAGAGGAAAAAATAAGAGTTTGAATGATTTGAAACAATATCAAAGATACATTTCTTAAATAGTGACTGAACGAAACCCCCAAAATCCGAGTCATTGCGAGGAATGAGGAACGAACGACGAAGCAATCTCTTCCGGTTTTAAAGGAGATTGCTTCGGTCGTACCTCCCTCGCAATGTGACAATTGTTAAATAGCCGACCAGCTCAAGAAAATGGGATGTTATCAATAAGCTTGTCTAATTTACGAAATAAACTATAGCAGTTTTTCCTTTGCGTTCTTTGCGTCTCTGCGGTTCAATTCAGCGGTTCAAAATAATCATGCCCGAGGAAAAGAAAAAATCAGGTTTGCAGAAAGATATATCTTCCATCTTCGCGGGGCTGGAAGATATCAACAACGGACGGGCCGAGAAACCCGGCGCCAAAAACAAACCTGTCTCTCCTCCACCCGGAATGTTACCGCCCCCATCAACCGGGGAAAAAGAAAGCCAACTAAAAGCGGCGCTTAGCGCGCCTTCCGTGCCCCCGCGGCCGACAACAACACCGGGGAAGTTGATCATGGGAGGTAGTTTTTCCCGGCGCCGGAACGCCTTTCTGGGACTGGATATCGGTTCTTCATCGGTTAAATTGATCCAGCTTTACCCGGTCTCGGATGGGTGGGAGATCGGAGGATACGCTATACAGGAATTTCAGCCGGGTCCGGGGGGAGGGAGCCTCTTTGAGAATGAAAACTTCGCCAAACGGTTAAAAGAATTATTTTCCCAAACCAGGGCTGGGAAGGAAAACGTGGTCTGTGCCCTCCGGGGAAACCAGGTAAATACCGGCTTGATTCAGTTGAGCCGGATGCCGAAGGCGGAGTTGGATAGCGCCTGCCGGCTGGAAGCCGGCAGAAGGGTAACCTTCAACATCGATAAGGCATTGATCCGGCACACCGCTGTGGAGAGTGAGACAGCGCGCCCCGGAGGAAAGTTAAATTACATCGTTACTTCGGTAAGCCGGGAGACCGTCAGCCGTATTCTGGGGTTCCTGAGAGAGGCTGGTCTCCAGGTAGCCGCGCTGCCTTCGCTCCCATTTGTCTGGAAAGATTATATTAATATATTGCCCTCCCCGGATGCTAACGGGGCAGTGGCGGTAGTCGATATCAGCCTGACCCATACTCAGGTCTCCATCTATAAAGAAGACATCCTCCATTTTAGCCGGGAGTTCGAGACCGGTGGAACGCATATTACCGAGGCTATCATTCAGGCCGGCCAGACCTTTGGTGTCAGGGATGGGATTTCATGGAAGGAAGCTGAGGAGATAAAAAAGACAGCTGATCTCTTCCAGTCCAACGGCACCCAAACTTTAAAGGATACTCTTACGATCTCCCAGATCGCGGGAATGGTTCGCCCGGTACTGGAGAAGATCGTCAAGGAGAGCAAACGCTCTCTGGAATACTACCGCCAGCTCTATCGGGAAGAAGAAGTAAGCCGGGTATATCTCTGTGGCGGCGGCGCTTTGCTCACCGGTTTCGATAAATTCTTTCGAGAACGACTGCGTCCCCCGGTTAAGCTGATCGGGATTTCCAACCGGATCCGATTTCACGAGTCGCTCTCTTCCGATGAGACGGCGCAAGCTCTCTTTCCTCGTTTAGCCCGGGCGGTGGCGCTCTCCTTAAGCCGGAGATGGGAAGTTAATTTCGTCCCCCCACTGGATAAGATTCTGCAAAATGTTCTCCGTCGCAAGATCCTGATCCTGGTTCCGGTAGTGGCCTTATTTATTATTAGTTTTCTATTTTATCGCTCGAAAGCCGCCCTGATCCCCCAGCAAGAAAAGATTGTAGCGATAAAACAAAAACAATTAGACATCCTGAAAGGGGAACTGGGACCTTATAAAGAGCTATCGGGTTTGCATACCCAACTGATTGCCCGGGAAAAAGTCGGTTTTTATTCCTCCCTCCGCCAACCGAACTGGAAAGGGATTCTGAAAGAGTTCAGCCGGATTACTCCGCCCACCGCCATCCTCTCCGAGATCATCTCTCAAGAGGGGGAAGGTCTCCAGCGCATTCTTTGCAGCGGGCGGGTACACGATCCGGATTCGTCTCTTCATTCCGGGGCGACTCAATTCATTGTTGAAGTAGAGAATTCACCATTCTTCAAAGATGTGGAGAAGATCTCGGAGGATATCGATAAAGGCACCTTCAGTTTTCGTTGCACTTTAATTTACTGAACCGACTGCTTGCGGCAGTCGGTTCACTAAATTAAAGTAGTGAGCTAAATTATGAATTATACGCTGAAAGCATTGGGCATCTTATTTGGAGTGGTGTTTCTCCTGGTTATATTCCGGCTCTTTGTCTTGGGCCCGGTTTCCGGAAAGCTTGAACGGCTTCAGAAAGAGGCAAAAGCGCTCGACAAGGAAATTGCTGAAGTGGAATTGAAGAAAGCCGATATCCCCACGATTCGGGCCAAGATAGCGACCGCGCGAGAGAGGCTGGAGCGTCTGGAGACGCAGTATCCAAGAACAATCGAACTTATCTATCAGGCGATTACGGAGGCCGCGCGGGAAGTCGGGTTTAAGATCTCGAGGCGGGATACCGCCGAAGTACCGATTGAGGATGAAGCAAGCACCCTGCGAGTATATGAGATCAATATCTCCGCCCGTTGCCCGTACCGGGTTCTTGGAGAGTTCCTGGAGCATATTGCCAACTTGCCGATTATAATATCCGTCTCCGATCTGGCGATCATGGCCAATCACAACCTACCGGCTTCGAAGGGGGAAGAGAATAATCTCCAGGTGGAGTTGGAGTTAACAACTTATTTGAGCCGGCCCGATATCCGGTAACTATCCATGAATTTTTAAGGCGGGGAACTGTTTCTTAGTATTTTTTCCGAAGGAAAAAAATAATGGATAAAAAGAAGAAAGAAAAAATCTTTATTATCGTGTTGATCCCGGTCCTGGCCTTCGTTCTATATAATAGTCTTAGCACCGTCTCGAAGAAAAAGAAGTCAGCGGGTCAGAAGACAGAGGTAGAGGCACAAACACAGGCCCCGGCTGCTGCCACGGTCGAGGTTTCAACCAAGCCGGTCGCCGCGAAATCGGATTGGGGAGTACTCCCCCCTCTGAATGAGAAGTTGGTCCGGATGCAGAACACTATTGCCGATGAACCGTGGGGGAGAGATCCTTTTCAGCCTCCCCCGGTGACTAAAAATGATAAACAGTCGAGTGACTGGAAAGATTTCACGCTCTCAGGGGTTATCCCCGGCCGGGCCGCCACTATAAACGGCGCCATTGTCGGGGTGGGAGAAGAGTTTGAAGGATACCTGCTGATTAAAGTGGGAAATTATGGGATAACATTGGAAAAAGATGGACAGTCGTATATACTTACCATGCCCGAGGACTAAACAGATGAAAAAAATAACCGGACTGCCGATCCATACCTCAATTCTGATTTTGATTGCTCTTTCTATGGGACTTAACCTGATCCCGTCTCAACCCCTTAAAGCGGCCCCCGGGATGGATAGAAAAATTATCCTGGCGATGGAGAAGATTAAACAGGAACTGCGGCAAGAGGAGCACCCGGCCGATCCGGTTCAGGGAGACATCAAGAATGAATTCTCCTCCGTAGCGCGGGACGGAGCCATCCCCTCTTCTCTTGCCGGAGAGGTAAGCCCGAAGGAGGATGAGCACGCGAAACCGGTTCCGTTGAAAAAAGCGGAGCCCCCCACCATTCTCCCCCCGGCGGAGGACGAGCCTGTCGATATCTCATTGAAAGAACAACTGGAGAAACGGGGCAGCTTAAAGTTCGTGAATGAGGACATCCGGGTTGTTCTAAGGAGCCTGGCCAAGGCCTATAACTTCAACATAACTCTGGCGCCGGAGGTCCAGGGAAAAGTCACGGTCGACTTCACTAACGTCAAGATCATCAACGCCCTGGATACGATCCTGGTGGATCAGGGTTTGAGCTACCAGGTTAGCGGAAACATCCTGCGGGTGACCACCATGGAGAAGATCCAGGAGGAGAACGCCGCCGGGGCGGCCCTGGAAGCGGCCGCGGCTCAGAAGGCGATCGAGGAAGCGAAGAAGAGGGTGGCAGTAGAGGCGGCGGAACCTTTAGTGGTAAAGATATTCAAACTGAAGTATATCGATGCCAACGATGCCAAAGAAGCGATCGAGCCCATGATCAGCGCCCGGGGCAAGGTGATGGTCCTCCAGACCAAGCAGTATACCGGGTTCGAATTTGAGGCAACCGAGACCTTCGGCGCGAGGGCGGAGGAGAAAGCCGCCACCGAGTTCGTCCGCTCCCGGACCCTGATCGTCCAGGATATCCAGACCGTCCTGGACCGGGTCGATAAGGTGATCAAGAAGATCGACCAGAGACCGCCCCAGATCATGATCGACGCCAAGGTCCTGGAAGTTCCGATTGACCGGGAGTTCCGTCTTGGAATCAACTGGACCCAGGCTCTGAACCAGTGGCAGATTGGCGCGGGCGGCCTGGAAGCAAAATTTGGTCGTGAATTTAAGAGAGAGAAAGAGAATAAAACCGTCAACAATATAGAGTGGAGTGATGAGAACAAGATCACCAATATAATCACAGGTGAAGGATACCAAAGTTATGACTACACCAATAAGGATATATCAAAGTGGGGAATAAATGGTAATACCGGACCTTCCCAGTCGTGCGATCTCACAGTAACAAAAGTGCATGATTATTTCGAAAAGCAGGGTTATGATAATACCGACACAAATACAATCATTGATAAGTATGTCAATACTATCTCAGACACACTGACCAATCTGACTACTTCCGGGCAGGCCTACTCAGCGGTTCTGGGCGCGGCGGACTTCAATCTGATGCTGAGCGCGATGAAAACCGACAGGAATATCGTCATCCTCTCCAACCCCCGTATTATTGTCCATGAGAATTACGCGGCCAAGATATTCGTCGGGGAGCGGTACCCGATCCTGAAGACCGAGGTCGGTTCCGAAGGTGGGGGCGCGGTCGGGGGGACCTCGGTCGATGAATGGAAGGAGATCGGCATAACCTTGAAGGTGATTCCCCAGGTTCGGGCCAGGGAAGAGGGTGACGGGGATCGCATCAACATGATTATCCACCCGGCGGTGAGTACGACGGACGAAAATGCCTACTCGGTAGACAATCAGGGCAACCAGGTCTACAGTAGTTATCCGATTATCAAAATTCGCGAGGCTGATACTAATGTCACAATCAACGATGGAGATACTATCGTTATTGGCGGTCTGATATCCAGCGTAACTGTTGATCAGGAGGACAAGATTCCTCTCTTGGGTGACATTCCCATCCTTGGTTACCTCTTTAAGGAAGAGTATACCAAGCTTGAAAAGACCAACCTTTTGATCTTTATCACCGCCAGGATTGTTACGGAAGATATGGAACTCTCCGCCTACGAGAAGATTATGCTGGAGAAATCTCCTCCGGATGCCTTGGAAGATGTTCGTTATGTTGAGGACGATCAGGTCAGACCCTATCTCTATAAGAGCGCCAAAGAACCCGAACCGGAGAAACCGGAAGAAGAAGAGGGAGAAGAGAGCAAGGTGGAGGAGAAAGAAGGGAATAAAGGTGAATTTCAAGGCCGGACTATTACCAAAGCGATGAAAAGGAGTCGGAGGAGATGACAGCTTTTATCTTAATAGGTTTAATCGCGTTGATATCGGGAATATTGTTCCTGGTTGCCCCCGGAATGTTGATTAAGTTAAGCGGACTATTGAACCAGATTGTCTCAACTGATCACAAAACACTAAAGTACCGGATCTCGGTGGGAATCATCTTCATCATCATCGGGCTCTTCTTTCTGTTCATGGCCTATTACTTCTCCAATCCGTATTAGTACTTTGGAATTTTGCGTCTAAAGCCGCATCTTTGACAATAATTTTGGAGTGCGGTAGCTTGCTACCGCGATTATACGAAAAGCACAAGCGAGCTTGCGCACTCCAAATTTGCGCCGAAGGTGCTAATTTCTGTAAATCCAGAGCAGTTAAACCACGAAGATTACGAAGGAAAGTGAATGGAACAAAATAGAGTTCCTTCGTGTCCTTTTTCCGCCCCGTAGGGTAACCGTACGGGGGTGATCTTCGTGGTGAACTTCAATCGAAAAACATTCTGGTTCGGATTAGTCATCCTGGCTGAACTTGCGATCATCCAGCTCTATATCTCCCCGGTTCTAACCTATAGTTCAATAGGATTTCCCTTAGACGATAGCTGGATATACGTCGTCTTTGCCCGTCATTTTGTCTCTTCAGGTGAAATTGCCTTCAATCTCGGCCACCCGTCAGTAGGATTTACCAGCAGCCTCTGGTTTCTCTTCCTCAGCATCGGGTGGTTTTTGGGTTGTTCTCCCGTCGTCAGGGGCATTTTTCCGGGCTGTGCCGCTCAGATAACGCTGCCAGTAGTGACTGGATTGCTGGGTTACCGGTTTCTATCGCCTGTGGGAGAGGTTTTCAACCTCGATTCTGAGGCCGAACAATCGGGGTTACAAACCCCTCCCACAAAAGGCCGGGCAATCGGGCTTTAAAAGCCCTCCCACAGGGACAGGGCAATCGGGCCGGGAAGGCCCTCCCACATAGAGTTGTGGGAGATAGACAACTTCAATGTTTTGGATTTTTAAAAAAGAATGGTTTCGGCTGTTATTGATCTGCTTGGCGACCGTGATCGCCTACGGAAACGCCTTCCAGGTCCCTTTTGTCTATGACGATCTCCCCCAGATTGTGGAGAGCGCCTTTATCAAAAATCCCGCCTTCCTCCCCAAGCTTTTTACCGCCGACTATTTCCAGCTCTCTCCCAAGCGCTACCGCCCTATTACAGTGGCGTTTTATTTTCCCCAGTATGCCTTCTGGCGTTTGAATCCCTGGGGCTATCATCTCTTCAAACTTCTCCTCCACCTGGCGAACGTTATTCTACTCTATTTTTACCTTCGTTTGCTGGGAGTTCCATCAAACATCCGGGTAGTCAGCGCCGCGCTCTTCGCCCTCCATCCGGCCCAGACTGAGACCATAACCTGCATTTCGTTTCTGGATGAACCCCTGATGTTCTTCTGGTTTATGCTCACCCTGATCGCGGCCACGAGATCACTCTCCGGCAATAGCGGCGGAGCGTGGTATTCCATCTCCCTCTTGTTTTATATTTTGTCGCTCGCCAGCAAGGAACCAGCCATTGTTCTTCCGGTGTGGCTCTTTCTTCAGTGCTTAGTATTTTCCTTCCCCGGTCGGCGCCGGCGATATTTTTTCTGGTGCGGTTACTTATTAACCACCGGCATCTGGGTGATGATCAGGTTCGGAATCATGAACCGGGTCGGCCCGGCGCCTGATGCTGTGTCATTGACCACCGGCGGGTTGACTCTGATTGTCTCCTCCTTTCTTCATTATCTCAGAGTGGCGTTCTTACCCGTTAATCTTTGCCTTGATTATACTCTTCCCCTCTCCGGGGGCGTCTTCACTCTTCCTCTGCTCTGGCTCTGCCTTCTTGTTTGCCTGGGAACAGCTTGTATCCTCAGCGGCATCTTCAAATCCCGCTTCCTGCTGCTGGGCTGGGGAATATTTATAATTTCTCTTCTCCCGTTTTTAAATATAATTAGGACACCCCATCTTGTGTCCGATAGATACCTCTATCTGCCCCTGGCGGGTTTCTCGCTTGTGGGAGCTACTCTGGCGCTGAAGGCAGGATCAAGATTACGAACCGGGCGATGGCGGTGGCTCTTTAATATCAGTTTCATCATCGTTTTTTTATGCTGGGGAACATTGATCCAGAAAAGAAACCGGGTCTGGCGGAGTCCCCGGCGATTATGGGAAGACGTTCTCAATTATTCTCCGGGTAGTGTTACCGCCCTGAGCAATCTGGGGAGCACATATCTTGAAAAAGGTAACTTTCCGCGGGCGGAGGAATACTACCGGATGGCTCTTGAATCGTTTTCTACGCCCTCGACGACGGTGGCGGTATATACTAACCTGGCGGAAGCGCTGTGGGAACAGGGGAGAAAGGATGAGGCGCTGCGGACTCTGAAAAATGCCATCCGGATCTATCCCTGGTTCCCCCGCGCGTTTTATACTCGCGGCCGTTTCTTTTATCGGGAGGGAGAGGTGGTGCCGGCTTTGAAGGATTATGAATCGGCGCTGAAGTTAACCCCCTATAATTACCTTGTTTATGATTACCTTGCTGAGCTATTTGCTTCTCAGCATTACTGGGAAGAAGCGGAGGATTATGCCCGGAAAGTGATTGATTTAAACCCGGATTATGCTCTCGGCTACGATCATCTGGGAGTTATCTACGCCAACCAAGGGAGGGGGGATGAAGCCCGGGCTCAATGGAGACGGGCGCTGAAACTGGACCCGAATCTCCAGTCCGTCCGCAATAATCTGGCGGCGGCGGAATAACTTCAATAAATTGTCTATGGGAGGGGCTTCCAGCCCCGATAATCGCCCCACCGGGGCGTGGCTCCCACAAAAGATACAATCATGAAAAAAAATCAGTTAAAATTTTTGCGAAGTAAAAATTTTAGAAGTAAAAATTTTAAGATTGAGTTGTCCCTGATTATTTTGCTGATTGTAGGCTCAGTCACATTTTCTCCCATTCTAAAGAACAGCTTTATTAACTGGGATGATCCGGCCCAGCTTCTGGAAAATCCCCTGGTCCGGGGATTTTCCGCCCGGAACCTGGGAAAGATATTCACCACCTCGGTGGTGAGTGAATATCACCCACTGGTGACGGCGATCTTCTTCTTCGAATACCATCTCTTCGGCCCGAACCCGTATCCCTATCACCTCCACAGTCTCATTCTTCACCTGATCAATGGATGGTTGGTCTTTTTTCTCTTTTACCGGCTGAGCGATAAAATCCCGGTGGCCCTGGCGGGTTCGCTCCTCTTTCTGGTCCACCCTTTCCAGGTCCAGGCGGTGGCCTGGATCTCGGCCCGAAAAGACCTTCTCTTTATTTGTTTCTACCTTGCGTCTTTTCTTTCGTATTACTTTTTCCAGAGCGATAAAAAGAAAAGTTTGTATCTTCTGTCGTTATTATTTTTCATCTGTGCGCTGTTATCTAAAGCTTTAGCGATAACTCTGCCGGTGATTCTACTCTTGTGGATTTACTCTGAAAAAAAGAGAATCACCAGCCGGGAACTCAAAGGGATATTGCCATTTATTTTCCTGGCCCTGACGACCGGCTGGTTTGCCCTGAGAATGCAGGTGGTCCGCGAACCTGGGAGCGCCGCTCACCTCGATTTTAGTTTTGAGAACGTAATTTTAATGTTCGGGAATTGTAAGTTTTATCTCCTTCATCTGATTCTTCCCTTCAATCTATCACCGATCTACATCTTTCCGAAGAGCATCAATTTCTGGGAACCGCCCTTCTTCTTTTCTTTCTTCCTCATTTTCTCTCTGCTGATTGGATTATGGTTGTATCGAGGCAACAGATCCCTTGTCCGGGGCGCGGTTTTTTTTATTATCACATTATTCCCGGTATTGAGATTTATCCCTTTTGCCGGGGTCGAGGTGGTGGCGCACAGATTTATTTATCTTTCTGGCGCGGGACTTTTTTATATCGGGGGATGGATATTTTATCGGCTTATGCGGCAGGGGCCGAGAAGAATAAGGAGATATGGTATTATTATTCTCTGGACGGCAATTATCCTTTCCCTGGCTATCTTAAGCGCGCACCGTTGCCGTCTCTGGAAAGATAGCCCGACCATCTGGAATGAAGCTATTAAGAAGCAGGGGAAGAGTGAATTATTTTATCATATGCTGGCTGACTATTATTTTAAACGGGGTAATTTTCAGGAGACAATCGAATTCTGTGATAGATCAATAATAGTTAATCCGGCCATGGCATACTCATATCTGCTCAAGGCCCGAGCTCAACTGATTCTGGGAGAGAGAGAAGAAGCGAAAAACACTTTTGAGGAATATATATTGGTTTTAAATAAATTGGGAAGATGGGAACAGGCTCGACGGGAAGAGAAGCAATTGAAGAAATTCATGAAGGTGTTTTAATGAAGAGGATCGATAATCTTATTTATTTTTTCCCGAGTAATGCTTTGGGGCGGAGCGAAAAAATAAGATACCTGTTTCCATGAAAATAAACGGAAAATTTTTGGATAAGCTCAACAGTTACCTGGCTTTTCCGGTTCTCCTATTAGGATTGTTGGTAATTCAGTTGCGCGTTCTGGCTCACTTCCCCTATTTTGATGAATGTCTTCATCTCCATTACTTGTGGCTGCTTTCGAAAGGTCTCCAACCGCATGTTGATTTCTGGTGCACCTACCCAATCCTGGGGTATATATTTACATTGCCGTTCTTCCGGCTGTTCCCCACCACCGCGTATCTTGTTCTTGAGCTGAGAATTTTCAACACCCTCCTCATTATATTACTGTGGGGAATTTTCACTTTTCACGGGAGACGGGTTACGGGAAAATGGTTGTGGGGTTTCATCCCGTTTATTCTGGTCCTGTTTGATCCGGATTTGGGAGCATTCTTCTCGGAATACAGCATTGACCATTTTGCCGTTCTGCCGGCGATCGCGGCCATGGTGATAATGTTCATGAAGCCGAATTTAATCCGAATCGGTCTTATAGCGGCCCTGGCGCTTTTATCGGTTATGTTTACTCCAAAATACGGACTTCTTCTTCTGGGGGCGGGAGCAGGCTATTATATTTATTGCGCGCGGCATTTTTGCGGGTTATTAAAAATCTTGTCTATGATCGCGGCCGGATCCGCGGTGGCTTTGGTTTTTACTGAAAGCGTTTTCCTGTTGTCCGGATATTCGCTCTGGGAGAATCTTTACCGGGCGCATCTCTTCATGTTACGATATAAATCCGGGATTATTTTAACCGCGGCAATCTTCAGCCGTAAGGGGGCGCTGTTCTTCGCTGCCCGGTATGGCTATATAATCCTTCTCATGATCGCGGGAATAGCGGCTTGGGGTCGGTTTTCTTTCCGTCAATCCGGAGTGGCTGCCTGGACGGGATGTGGCGCCCTTGGAGGGGTCATTTGTTCTCTCCCCGGATTGAATCCGCATTTCGAACAATACCTTGCTCCCGTGATACTGGTATTGCTTCTGTTTACACCGTATATATATTTTTTGGTATGTTACCGACGATGGCAGAGCATAATTATGTTTCTCCTGATACTGGTTGCTCTCACGGCTGGGACATTGACTTTCCCAATCGCCGTGACAGAATTGTCAGGAACCCTCCCGTGTCCCCGGGCTCCAGATAGACAGTACTTAGCATTATCCCCCAGTAAGAAATATTCAACCATGAAAACTTTATGTCATATCCAGGATTTACTGGAGATAATTCCCGAAGATGAAAAGGTGGTCGGCATCTGGTTTGGCCATCCTATTTTCCGGATGGATGAAACGTTTGTCACGTATGACGAGAGGCCGACGTTCATAAATTTTATCGGGGAAGATGAAAAGGCGCGGGGATATTTCAGCCCGGATTATTTCGCGGGGGAATTGCGGAGAAATCCCCCGGCCTGTGTCTGTTTCCTGAATCTAGACCGGAACTATCCCCCTGGATGGCGGGAAATCGTTTTTGAATTCCTAAAAACCCATCAGGATGAATATACCCTCATCTTCCAGGGGAACTTGCCGGTCCACATAAGGAATGATTTGCTGCGTTGAGGCTTGAGATTCCGGCGGGGAGAGTATAAAGAAGCGGTCGATCATCTCATCCGGGCGCTGAAATTAAACCCGGATTTTGCCGCTGCCCGCGACTGCCTGGAGAAGGCGAAAGAAAAGGCGGGGATGATTCGTTGAGCAAGTTAAAACTCACATTTCTCCAGTGCCCGGATACCCAGCTTAAACGGGAGGTAACTCCCCAGGATGGAAAGAAGCAGGACGAAGACCACCGCGAGCACGGGGGTTAGGGAATGACCGGCGGCCGTCCCCATTTCCCCTGGGTGACATGCGAGTGCCAGCGCGCCGACCATAAGCGAGATATAGATCAGGCTGAGTATAAGGTTGAGGGTCCCGCCGAATCCCGAAGCGATCCGGGCCGGGTTATCTTCGGTGAATTGAGGGAAGATTGTTCCCAGCCCGGTCGCTAAACTCACCAGTACCCCCGCCATCAATACTATCGCCCCGCAGGTAATCAGCGTCATCAAGCCGGAGACCTCCAGTATGTGATTGGAGAGGAGCATCAATGGCACGGTAACCACAACTGCCGCGATAAAGCTGGACCAGAACTTGATCCGGAAGATGGCCGATCTTCGAATTGGAGTCAGACCCAGCACCCAGAACGTCCGCCCTTCCAGGCTGAACGAAGGGTAGACAAAGCGGGTGGTTAGTGTAGCCAGGATCAGCGAAGTAGCCCCCATGTTGAAAAACGTAATCAGGTTTTTCCAGAAGGGTTGATAGACGTTACGAGGCATGTTCTTGATATTCAGAATATAGATAGTTAAAAGTCCGAAGAGGATTACCGCCTGGAGCCACTGGGCCGGTTCCCGGAGAAATGTCTTCAGGTCCTTGACCAGGAGCGCCCGGGTGGGAGAGGGGAGGAAGGAAAAGACTGCCGATAACGCTTCCTTCCCCTTACGGTGTAACTTTTTCTTCTTCGGCGCTCTACGGCTGTGATAGATAGACCAGGTTTTAATATATGTTCGTTCAACAGTCAGCTCGACGACCTGCCAGGCCAAGAGAGCGTTGACCGTCAGTACCGCGAGAAATCCGAGCGACCTGACAACTCTTCCTTTTGCGGCCTGGATAAATCCCTCCGCGGCCCAGAACCCGGGAAGAAGGGGACTGAGTGTGATCCGGCTATGATCGAGCAGCTTGTTGAGGAGGAGTACATCCCGCCCGGTGTCAGGTGCAACGGCGGGAATTAGTTTATGCCAGAGGGGAGCGGAGAGGGCGATCGAGATAATTACTATGATAATCGCTATTTTGGTCTTTTTCAACATTAATAGGCGCGGGATCAAAGCGGCGATCAGAATTCCAATCAACGCGGCCAGAATGGCCAACCCGGCCGCGAAGAAGGGAAGCGAGAGGTAGGCATAGAGAGAGAGTTGATGGGTCAGCCCATAAGCCAGAATCACGGGAAAGATGAGGAAGACTGTGGCCCAGGTGCTCAAGAAGATCCCTTCCAGGAGCAGGAACCGGAATACGATAGAGTGGGGGAGGGGGAGGGTAAGGAGGTAGGCGGTCTCGTCGCCCTTGAGATGAAGCTGGAAAGAGATTGCCGTATTGCTGAAGGTCAGCATAATAAAGAGAGCAAAGGTCAGAAGATAGATCAGCCGGTCGATCAGAATCTCTCCCACCCCCAGAAAAGTTTGAAGGAAGAGAAAACTCCGGTAGAAACCAGCGAAGATCCCCGCCCCGACCACCAGGAGAACGAAAACGCCGATGAAGAACCTCATCCGCCCCTTTTTTAGCAATTCGCGAAGACCATTCCTCAATTGATCCCGCCGAAGAAGAAATAAATAACGCATAAAGATAAAATCCCATATTCTAATTTGTATTTTGCTCACTTTAGTCACTTTAGTCACTTTAGTCACTTTAGTCACTTTAGTCACTTTAGTCACTTTAGTTCACTTTCTTTGTCCTCTTCTTTCGTCAACTTTAAAAACACCTCCTCCAACCGCCCGTCTACCCCGCTCTGTTTCCTCAATTCCCCCAGACTCCCGCAGGCGATCAACTCCCCTTCATGGATAATACCGACCCGATCTGCGATCTCCTCGGCAACGGCCAGGGTGTGAGTCGACATAAAGACAGCGGCGCCCCTCCGGCAGCGCTCTATCAGGTTATCCTTGATCAACCGCGCGGTCCTGGGGTCGAGCCCCACCATTGGCTCATCGATGATCAAGACCCGTGGATCATGAAGAAACGCCGCAGCGAAGACCAATCGCTGACGATAACCGTGGGAATAACTCCGGATCAATTCATCCGCCTGATCGCGGAGTCCGAGGAGATCAAGATATTCTTCGATCGATTCGACAATGCTTCTGTCGTCCATGCCGTAGACCCGGCCAACGAATCGCAGGAACTCCCGGCCGGTGAGCTTTTCGTAAAGGTAGGGAAAATCAGGGATGTAGCCGATCAGCTTCTTCGCCTCAACCGAGTTCTCTTGTATATTATATCCGCCGATTAAGGCCCTCCCTCGAGTCGGCAGGAGGAGCCCGACCAGCATCTTGATGGTGGTGGACTTCCCGGCCCCGTTCGGTCCGATAAAGGCGAACAGCTCCCCTCTCGGTATATCCAGGTTCAGGTCCCTGACCGCCGTCTTATCCCCGAAGACCTTGGTTAGTTTATCTGTCTTTATCATATTTTTCGGTATTCTCCAGGTATGCCATAACCTCATCCGAGCTTTGTTTCACCAACATCCACCCGAGCGGGGTTGCGATCTTCAGCACCTTCCCGGTCGTGTCCAGACGTATATCGACTGTCATCCCGCCATAGAAAGCCAGCAACCGGTAACCATCCTCCGTCTTCTCGGTCACTTCGAAACGGATATTCCCCGATTCCGGCCGCCCCGCGGACAGGCTGGCCAGAGGATCCAGGGTGGGAATGGAGAAGGACTCTCCCTCTCTTAAAGGACGAAGAGAAAAGAAGGGGGTGAGCGCGTAAAGCGGAAGCGAAGGGTTGGGGAGGGGGAAGGTTAATTCTTTCTCCTTCCCGCCGTAACTGGCTATTACCTTTAAATGATTATCTTCCAGCCGGGCTTTCAGGTTGAAAGGCGGAGCGGCGGACTTAACGGAGACGTTCAGTCGCTCGATTTCCCCGCCCGGGGCGATCAGGCAGAAACTATGAATATGAACCTGGTTTGTCCGGCCTTGAAAAGAGACCTCCAGCCAGATGGTACTGTCGAGGGCGGAACCGTAAAACCCTTCCTCCCGATAGGGGTAGAGAACGGTATGGGTGTAGCCGGTCTGCCGACCATTGAAGAAGATCCCCATCCATTCATCCCCCACCAGGTCGGGAAGTCCGGCCTGAAGGAGGGGGATGGAGGAAGAACTCCCGGCCAAGGAGGGAATGATCTCCTTATGAAAGAAGACCACCATCACCACCAGCCAGAGAAAACAAATCACGGCGGGGCGAAGAAATCTACTGACTTTACGATGATTGACCGGGTTAGACATGACGGACTGTCTTGGAATATCTTTGATTATCTGTGGGTCCACGACATTAAAAATGTTGGGATCCCACAGTAACGTTTTAATTATTTACAATTCCGGAATGGATTGGTAGAAAAAAATACAGGGCCTCAGCCCTGTATTTTTTACACAATCCGGTTTAAGCACGCCTATAAGCATGCTTAAACCGGATTAATCGGAGACGATAATCTCCTTCCAGTCTTCCCTTGATGGGGGATTAACCGGTGTACCGCCATCGCCCCCGTCGCCCCCGCCGCCCCCGCCACCTGCTCCACCGTTCGGCCCCTGGTAATTGAGCGGATAACAGATCGACCGGCTTCCTCCGATCTCGACGCTGTTGGCGATGATCGCCGCGTAGATCCAGCCGGCCCCTTCGATTACCATGTCCGCGTTGGGGGCGTAGAAGCTGCCAGCCGTCCCGTTCGCGGACCCCCCAATATCGATCGTGGGCCCTGTGCAGACCACATCAAATTGGTTGGAGCTTCCACCCACGTTGAAGTTCGACGCGCCGTCAAACACGATGCTGTTCTTCACCGCCATGACGATGCTCGCGTTAGGGTCAAGGAGCATGTCATTGCTCCCCCCATGGTGGAAGTTATCGCAGTAGAATGCCATATTTCCGGTGTAATGGTAAGATTGACTCGCCCCGCTCTCAAAGTTGTTGAAACGGTACTGATCTCCGGTAAAGTAGACCTCCTTCCAGGTCCCGACGAAGTTATGATTCTCGTCGATGTAGTAGTCGTCGTACCAGGCCTGTCCTTCGCTGGCCGGGATCAGGACTCCCTTGTCCATGACGCAGATGGTGGGGTCGTCCTTCTGGGTGTAGGAGATCTCACCGGTTGGTCCCCCGTTCTCCGCGGCAAAACCGCCGTGCTGGACGTAATAGTCGTAATCGGTCGTGTCGGTATCCCCGTCATTATCCTTGTCCCACTGGGGATCGATGACCGGGAAGGCGGCATAGCCGGGATCATACGGCCAGCAGGGGGTGCCCGAGTTATAGGTCCCTTCCGGCGGCCACCAGCCCTGGAGTGGGAAGGTATTCCGGGGTCCGGCAAACTCGCGGTCATCCCCCTCTTCTCCAGTGGTGCCAATCGGGAGCTTGTTCCCAACTCCGCAAGACCAGCCTGCTTGCAGGTGAGTTAAGTCACCCCCCTGGACTTCGTCCATAATCGACTGAGAGACATTGACATGCCCGCTGACCGTCACCGACCCCGAGAGATAGATCTGCTCGTTGCTCCCGCAGTGCCCCGGTCCCATATTACTGATGCTGGATGGGGGTATAGGATAGACGGTCGGGTTATAGGAGTAGCATCCTCCAGACCCGGTCAACTGGAACTTGGTCTTCCCGAAGACACCGGTCCCGGGCGGGAAATATCCCCCACTCCCGCCGCCGGGTTCAGTCGGCAGTACGACATGCTCGGTCACGCTCCTCGATGCCCCCCGGGCATCATTGCTAATTGGCAGAATGAAGAGAGTGATCAGGAAAAACACTACCACCGCCCATCCTCCCGGCACAGTTTTCATTGCACTTCTCCCTGTTATATTATTTTATGGTGTAATAAAATTGAACCAATGCTTTTATCTATAGTTAATCGGAGATGATTATCTCTTTCCAGTCTTCTCTTGATGGGGGATTAATCGGCGTACCCCCGCCGCCACCTCCACTGCCTCCGGCTCCTCCGTTCGGCCCTTGATAATTGAGTGGATAGCAGATTGAGCGGCTTCCTCCGATCTCGACGCTGTTGGCGATGATTGCTGCGTAGATCCAGCCGGCCCCCTCAATCACTATGTTGGCGTTGGGGGCATAGACGGAACCGGCTGTTCCGTCCGCGGACCCACCGATATTGACCGTGGTTCCGGTACAGACCACGTCAAACTGGCTGGACGACCCACCAACATTGAAGTCCGACTCACCATCAAATACGATGCTGTTCTTCACCGCCATGACGATGCTCGCGTTGGGGTCAAGGAGCATGTTATTGCTCCCCCCATGATGGAAGTTTTCGCAGTAAAAGTCCATGTTACCGGTGTAGTGATAGGACTGACTCGCCCCGCTTTGGAAGTTATTGAATCGATATTGTGTCCCGGTGAAGTAGACTGTCTTCCAGGTCCCGACGAAGTTATGGTTCTCGTCGATATAGTAATCCTGCCCCTCACTGGCCGGGACTAGAACTCCTTTGTCCATCACCATAATCGTGGGATCGTCCTTCGCGGTATAGGAAATCTCGCCGCCTCCGCCTCCTCGTTCAGCGGCAAAGCCGCCTTGAGTGACGAAGTAGTCATAATCGGCCGTGTCGGTATCCCCGTCTCCGTCTTTGTCCCACTGGGGATCGACGACCGGAAAGGCGGCATAGCCCGGATCGTACGGCCAGCAGGGGGTGCCCGAGTTATACGTACCCTCCGGCGGCCACTCGCTTGGTTTCCAGCCCTGGAGTTGGGAAGTATTACGGGGTCCCTGAAACTCCCGCAAATCTCCCTCTTCTCCGGTCATCCCGACGGGGAGCTTTGTTCCTACGGAGCAGGACCAACCGCCTTGAAGATGGGTGAAGTTTCCCCCCGCGACCTCGTCCACAATCGACTGGGGAACGTTCACATGGCCGCTAACGGTGGACGATCCATCGAAGTAGATATGTTCATTGCTCCCGCAGTGACCCGGTCCCATCTGGCTGATATTGCTGGGGGGAGAGGAGTAGACCCTCGGATCGTAGGAGTAGCACCCGCCGGATCCGGAAAACTGGAACTTGGCCTTTCCGAAGACGCCGGCCCCGGGCGGGATGAAGCCGCCCTCGCCGCCACCTTTGGTCGGCAGATCGACCTGCTCGGCCAATCTTCTGGTTGCTTCTCCCCAGGCGGGGTTGCTAAGCAAAAAGATAAAGAACAGGGACAGACAGAATACCACCGACCCCCAAACTCCCGGCAGCATTCTCATTTGCGACCTCCTTTTCAAAATTATTACTGTTTCAAACATCTACCCATACATAAATATAAGGCGAAATTATTGATTTGTCAAGTATTTAAATTTATTTAAAATTTATTTAAATCAATCCACATTGGCGGTGGCGTTGAGAGTGATAGAACCGGTTGCCGGCCAGTTGATACTGAGGTCAAATGTCCCGTCTCCCATGGGTTCATCATCATAGAGGGGGATAACGGTATCGGGAGGCCATCCCGCCGGTCTTGTTCCATTCTGATCAGAAATATACTTCTTTCCTATCTCCAATGCCCCCTCGGTAATATAAAATGATTTTATGGAATTAAAAGGCGCCTCTTGGGATATTAGCTGGGTAGAAATAATATTGACGAATGTATATGCGACGATCCCGATAATGAGCATGATCGCGATCAAGGCGACTAGTGCCAACCCGTTTTCCGAGTTCTTTGTTATATTAGAACGCTGATTCATTATATATATTCCTTCGATATACCCAGTCATTCTTCTGTTTTTAGGGTGTTGGTGTTGGTATTGGTGTTGGTGTTGGGATGCCGCCGCCAGGAGCAGGTTGTCGTGGCCAGACTGCGGATCTCATGCGGATAGTGGTATTTTCTTTCGATAGGGTAAAATCAATCGTGACCACTTTGGTGCCGATGTCCTGGCTTGGATTAAAGATGGAGATATTATCAACCAGGTCAAATGTCCCCGCGGTGGTGGTTCTCACGATCTCGCTGCCGTTTTTTGAGAAAGTTACCATTAGATTCGGGTCTTCGGGCGTTCCGATATGCTTGGTGAAGGAGATAGTTTCGCCGCCCACCGCAATGCTCCCGGGATTCGTCTCACGGACCTCTCGGATCATCTTCTCCATGGCGATCCTCCCTCCCTGAGATACCATCAGATAATCCCGGGAAGATGTGACATAGATCGAAACAGACTTAAGGATAGCCTGAAATGCGAATCCGGCCAGGATAGCCATGAGAACGATGACCAGTGCCAGCTCGATCAGGGAGTATCCCTTGGCCGAACTTCGATGATGGTGACGATATCTCATTACGTTGCCTCGTATCTGTTTTTAATCCGTCGTGATCGGCTATGATATTGGCGTTGGTGTTGGCTACGGTGGTGGCATAGGCGCTCCCCAGTCTGTTTTGACCGTCACCAACTCCAGAAACGGATCCGGATCGAGTTCAGGATCATTATAGGTCACTCGAAGGGTAATCTTTCTAACTCCAGCGACTACCGGACCGAAGGTGACGGTATCATCAATTGCGCATTCGCTGGTGTAATCGGGAAACCCGTCAATGGCGGTACTGGCCCACCCGGCAACCGTGTCGTAAGTACGACAGATGACCCTCGTCTCCATCTCCTCCTGGGCCAGGAAGGTTAACGTGGTCATTATCATTGGCTGATCCAGCTCAGATACTCCTTCAACGAACGGGAGGATCAGGGTCGGGAGGATGATAGCCGCCACCAGGATCATTACCGCGATCTCGATCAGCGTAAACCCGGCGCCATTCCTGTATCCGGTTCTAAAGAAGTGATGAAAGTTCATTATAGATCTCAATTTATCGTTGTTTTTCCTGTTAGAGCTAAGATCGTTATCGACTTGTTATCTGGCCCGCTGGTAATAGTAAAGGTGCCAACACCTACGGTAGGCTCGCCGAATGAGTTGAAGGTTATCGTATATGCCCCGGAGGTTGCTCCTCCCGGGAGTGTCTTTGTTATCCCGCCCATAATATAAGTGCTATCACCGTTAAATTGGATCGTCATTAAAGCGCTCTCGAACATGGCGGCGGTCTGAGTGGCCCGGATATCGGTAACGGCCATCTCCGCCGCCAGGAGCGCGGAGAACTGTGTGGTGGATAGTATCTTGGGGATGATGGCGATCGCCAGAATGCCGATAATCAGTACTACAATCAGGATCTCCATCAGTGTAAAACCGGCGTTATTCGAATTAGCTTTCGCCTTCATAATTACTCCATCATCCCATCATAGCTATACACATCCTACCATACTAAATATAGAACTAAAAGCACGATTTGTCAAGAAATTTTCGCTTATTTTAGCGCCCCCCTCCTTGACATGGCCGGAAATAGAGTTATATTTATTATAAAAAGGCACGGGAACCTTGAATATATTGTAATTTCCTTTTCCTTTTTTATTCAACAAAAAGAGTTACACATCAAGGGGTAAAATGCCGTCTTGGACTATAAAAAATCCTGGTTATACATTGCCCGAATGAAATTATTTTAGTTTAACCAACAACTCTGACGAAGTCGGAGCTAGTATAAAGTAGCCCCGCCAGGCGGGGCTAATTTATATGAAACACCTGAGTCTAATTAAAGTTGTGATTATTATCTTGGGGTTCATTCTCATCCTCCCGCTCTCATATTTGCGGGCGTTTGAGATCGATCAACCCGCCGATATTGTAATCGGACAGCCCGGCATGTTCAACAACGGGCCCAACCGGGGCCCCTTCGATCCTGTCTCACCGCCGGATGCTGATACTCTGTGGTGGCCCGGGGGGATTCAGATATACAACGGGAAACTCTTTGTCGCCGATTACCTCAATCAACGGGTCTTAATCTATGACCCGGTACCGAGCTGGAACAACGCCACCGCTCAGGTGGTGATCGGCCAGGCCGATATGGTCAGCAATGGCCCCAATCAGGATCCGACCGGCCAGGACCCTGATGTCCCATACGCCAATACACTCCATAAGCCGGATGATGTCCAGATTTACGGCGGACAACTTCTGATCGCCGACGCAGAGAATAATCGGTCCATAGTCTTCAATCAGGTGCCGGCCTGGAATGACGCCACCGCCCAGATGGTAATCGGCCAGCCCGGGTTGGAAAGTTATAAGTTTCCAAACCAGACACCAGAAGGTATTCCTTCCGATAGCAATACGTTAAAAAACCCCCGCCGTCTCTACATCTCCGGGGGACAGGTCTTCCTCGCCGACCGGGAGAACAACCGGGTTCTGATCTATGATAGCATCCCTACCTTTAACAACGCGACCGCCTCGGTGGTGGTCGGCCAGATGGACTTCGTCAGTTCCGACGAAAAC
>JAVCDH010000111.1 GCA_030765805.1 Candidatus Euphemobacter frigidus | reverse complement strand
GTGAGAATATTCCTTTTCGGCTTTGTTCAACAGCTATTGGAGGTTAAAGCCCAGTGCGTTTCAATAACTTTTTACCCACAGATTCTGCGGAAGACCCTTATGTTATAAGATTACAATGCTGTTAAGTTAATAGATTATTAAAGGTCGGTAATATACTTAAGCTGACCTGTGGAGTCAACTATTCAAATCTTTTCTTTTTTCAAGTATAGATTATGAGCCTGTTATGGCAAGTTCTTCTCTGGGTAATGACCTCCATCTTTTTCCTGGCCGGGTTGGCGGGCAGCATCATCCCCGGGATGCCGGGTCCTCCCCTGGTCTTTGCCGGGGCGCTTATCTATGGCCTGTTGACCGGATTTGCTGATGTGGGCTGGGTGATACTCCTGGTGCTGGGAGTTCTCGCGGCCCTCTCCCAGTTGCTCGATTACCTGGCCTCCGCCTGCGGCGCCAGGAAATTCGGGGGGAGCAAGTGGGGAGTGTGGGGATCGGTGATCGGTGGCCTGGTCGGCTTCTTCATCTTCAATATCCCGGGGATGATCGTAGGGCTCTTCGCCGGAGCGTTTCTCATGGAGTGGTGGAAAGGAAAGAAAGAGGCCCTCCTCGCTCTCAAGGTAGGAGGTGGTAGCTTGCTGGGTTTTCTGGGGGGGACCTTGATGAAGGTCATCTTCAGCCTGCTGATGATCGGGATTTTCCTCGTTGACGCTTTAAGCTAATTTTTTATCTTCTGTTGTCGTTTCCGGTTGACTGTCCGGGCTGAAATCCATAATATCTGTGGGCTCCGCCCAAAGTGGTGGAGGGTTAAACTACAATATTAGATTTCAATAATATGAGTTAAGCTAATCCCTATGGTTTGGTTGCTTCAAACGGGGTTAAGATAAGTAGCAAGTTAAATTTACGCCGGCGGCGGAAATTTAAAAGGAGGTTGAAAATGGGAAAACTGCAAGGCAAGGATTTAATCTGTACTCAGGATTGGGAGAAGGAAGATCTGGACCGGATCTTCAAGCTGGCATTCGAGATGAAACAGGACCGTTTCGGTGAGAAGTACCTCGACATTCTCTTCCGGAAACAGTTCTTCATGTTCTTCTTCAACCCGTCGCTCCGGACGCGGCAGTCATTTGAAGCCGCCGCCACGGAACTCGGCGCCCATGCCCAGTTCCTGGAGCCCTCGGCGATGCGGCTCAAGACCGCCCAGTCGGCCGGGGAGACGATCGAGGACGCGGCCCAGGTGATGGACCGTTACGCCTTCGGCCTCGGCATCCGGATGCTGGAGGCCAAGATCAGCGAGTACGGGGAAGCGGACGCCATCATCCGGGAGTACGCCAGGTACACCAGGATGCCGGTGATCTCAATGGCCCACGACAAGTTCCACCCCTGCCAGGGGATCGCCGACCTGATGGGTTGGATGGAGTGGCTGGCCCCGGAGGGGAAGCATAATACCGGCACCCTGGCCGAAGAGTTCAACCCGGCTGCGGTCGCCGGCAAGAAGGTTCTCATCACCTGGGCCCAGGGCGCGCTCTGCCGTTCCTGGTGCTCGGCCCAGGAAGCGGCCCTGATCGCCAGCCGCTACGGGATGGACGTAACCATCGCCCACCCGGAGGGGTATGAACTCGACCCTGAAGTCATCGCCTCGACCAGAGCCAACTGCGAGGAGAACGGCCGGGAGTTCGTGGAGACGACCGATCCCGAAGAGGGCTATCAGGGCGCCCATGTGGTCTACTCCCGGAACTGGATGAGCCCGGAGGCGTATCAGGACGGCGAGCTTATGAAGCAGGCCGAGATCGAGAAAGCCATGAAGTACTCCGGCTGGACCTGCACCGCCGACCGGATGGCCCTGACCGACAACGGCATCTTTACCCACCCGATGCCGATCGACCGCGGATCCGAGGTGGAGGACGAGGTAGCCAGCGGCCCCAACTCCTGCATCATCGATGTCGCCGAGAACCGTCTCCACGGCCAGAAAGCGATCATGGCCGCCACCATGGGCGGTTTTCTGGACTGAATTTTATAAACTGCAAAGATAAATAAAGATATTCTTTGCGTTCTCTGCGTCTTTGCGGTTCAAATAAGGGGCTGGGGTAGGGGGAAATAATTCTTGTAATTCGTAGTTTAAGGAGAAAAAATGAGAAAAGTAATTGTAATCGCGTTGGGCGGAAACGCCATCAAGCAGGCCGATGAGAAAGGGACCGCGGAAGAACAGCGCGCCAATGTAGCCACCACCTGCGAGCAGTTGGTCAGCATGCTGAAGTATGGCCACCGGCTGGTCATCACCCACGGAAACGGTCCCCAGGCCGGAAATCTCCTGATCCAGCAGGAAGCCGGTGTGGCCGAAGTCCCGGCCCAGCCCATGGATGTCGTGGGATCGATGACCCAGGGCCAGATCGGCTACATGTTCCAGCAGACCCTCCAGAACATGCTCTGGGACGAGCGGATCCCCCTTCCGGTGGTCTCGGTCGTCAACCAGGTTCTGGTCAGCGAGGACGATCCCGACTATCAGGATCCATCCAAGCCGGTGGGCCCCTTCTATACGAAAGAAGAAGCCGAGAAGATCAAGGTCGGACGGCCCGAGTATGTCATCAAAGAGGTCAAGCCGGAAAATGTGGAGAAGCGTTTCCGTCGGGTCGTCCCCTCGCCCGAGCCGATCCGGAATATCGAGTATCTCGCCATTCGCAAGATGGTCGACGATGGTATTGTGGTCATCGCCTCCGGTGGCGGTGGGATCCCGGTTGTCTATGACGAGCGGAAGCACTTAAAGGGGACCGCCGCGGTCATCGATAAAGACAAGGCGGGTGAGGTCCTGGCCACGGTGGTCGGCGCCGATATCTTCCTGGTTCTGACCGATGTCGCCCATGCCAAGATCAACTTCGGACAGCCGGACGAGAAGGACGTCGGCCGCATTGCCTACTCGGAGATGAAGAAACTCTCTGAGGAAGGTCACTTCAAGGCCGGATCGATGGGCCCGAAGGTGCTGGCTTGTCTCCGTTTTATCGAATGGGGCGGCCAGACGGCCATCATTACCAGCCTGGATAAAGCGATCGCCGCCCTTATGGGCCAGGCAGGAACCCGGATCGTGCCGGACGGCACGGCCTAATTTTTTCCATAGGGAAAAAATTGTGATAAAAGCCCTGCGACTAAGTTGCGATCAGGCGGCATAGTTGCAGGGTTTTCCATTGCTTGGTGCAATATCGGGACACTCCCGGTGAGTTTATCTCACCGGAGTGTAAGTTCCAGAGCTTAATTCCGATATCAAAGAAACCGGAGTAAAAGTATGAGCAATGTCAAAGGTCTTAAGTGTATCTCCTGCGGAAGTGAATATGCAGTTGAGGGAATGCAGTACCTCTGTGAGAAATGCGGGGGGAACCTGGATGTGGTTTATGACTATGGGGCTATCTCTTCCCACCTTACCCGGGAGTCCCTTGCTCAGGACGGCAATTACTCCGTCTGGCGGTACTGGGACTTGCTTCCTTTATCGGATCGGTCTAATATTATGCCGCTCCGGATCGGCTGGACGCCGCTTTACCGGGCGGAGCGGCTGGAAAAGGAACTCGGCCTGAAATCTCTCTACCTGAAGGACGATGGCCGCAACCCCAGTGCTTCCTTCAAGGACCGGGCCAGCTCGGTGGCCATCTGCAAGGCTCTGGAGCTAGGCTTTTCGGTGATTGCCGGCGCCTCGACCGGGAACGCCGCCTCCTCCACCGCCTGTCTCTGCGCCAGCCTGGGGATCAGCCCGACCATCTTCGTTCCGAAGACCGCCCCGCAGGCGAAGGTTGCGCAGCTATTAGTATTCGGAGCTAAAGTCTATGCGGTGGAGGGTTCTTACGACGACGCCTTCGACCTCTGCACCGAAGCCTGCCGGGAATACGGCTGGTACAACCGGAACACCGGCTATAACCCCTATACCCGCGAAGGGAAGAAGACCGTCTCCTATGAGATCTGCGAGCAGCTTGGCTGGAAGGTTCCCGATACGGTCCTGGTGCCGGTGGGTGACGGCAATATCTTCTCCGGTGTCTGGAAGGGATTCAAGGATCTGAAGGCAGTGGGCCTGATAGACCGGTTTCCCCGCCTGATCGCCATCCAGTCCGACAGGAGTTCCGCCGTGGTTGACGCTGTTTTAGGGGATGGAATTATCAGGCCGGTCAATGCCACCACCATCGCCGACAGTATCTCGGTCGATCTTCCCCGGGACGGCGTGGCGGCGGTCAAGGCGGTTAAAGAGTCGGGCGGGACCGGTATCCTGGTCAGCGATGAAGATATCCTCCAGGCTATTGTAACGATTGCCCGTGGGGCAGGCATCTTCGCCGAGCCGGCCGGCGCCGCCGCTTATGCGGGCCTGAAGAAGATGCGGGAAGAGGGAGGTATTTCCGACGACGAGACGGTGATCTGCCTGGTTACCGGGAACGGCCTCAAGGACGTTAAGTCGGCCATCAAAGTCGCCGGCGAGCCGATCATCATCAAGCCCACCCTCGACGCCTTCATGGAGCAGGCTTAAGCCTGTTTCATGGTCTCAAAAAACTAAGTTTTTTAAAGCCTGACCCCAGAGAAGCCCCCGGTCGCTGATAGTGACCCGGCTGAGGCCGAGATGATCCATGATCGACTGGACGATGATCGTACCGGGGATGATGATATCCGCCCGGGAAGGTTCGAGCCCGGGAATATTCTTTCTCTCTGCCAGCGGTAGTCGCACAAGTTTTTCTTCGATTCGCCCGATCTCCTTTGCTGTCAGCACAGAGCCATGCACCCGGTCTCTATCGTAGGTGGGAAGTCCAAGATGGATCGCGGCCAGTGTGGTGAAGGTGCCGCCCAGCCCGATCAGGGTGTACTCTCCCGACTCTTTAATGGCTTCCCGCGAACTCTCGGGGTAATGCTCTCTTAATATGTTCCGGCAATGTTCCCTCATCCGGTCCAGCCCGGCTCGATCAGGCTCCGTATCCATACGGAACTGCTCTCTCAGTCGCACGCACCCCAGGGGGAGACTGATAAAATGCGGCTCTCCTTCTCCCCGCGCGGTGATGATCTCGGTACTTCCGCCGCCTACGTCGGCCAGCACCTTTCCCTCTGTAGCCACGGTAATATTGTATAGAGCGCCTGTATAGACCAGCCGGGCCTCTTCCTCACCGGATAGAACGGTTACCGTCAAGCCGGCTTCTCCCGCGCGCCGGAGAAAAGTCCCGGCGTTTGACGCAATCCGCAATGCTTCCGTGCCGACGCATCGGAACTCCCTCACCCCCATCGATTCAAGTTCGTTCTTAATCCGCGAAAGCTCGCTGATGGTCCGGTCGATTGCTTCATCTGAGAGACTCCCCGTCTCGGTCAGTCCTTCCCCAAGACGGGGAGTAGCAAGACCCTGGTCCAGGATCACGGGCTGGCCGCTGGAGTCAATCTCAGCTGCCAGATAACGTACCGAGTTGGTCCCGATGTCGATGCAGGCAAACCGCATGAGTATCTCCACATTGGTATTTTAGTTGCCGGTGATTGGTAACCGGTCACCAGTCACCAGTCACCGGTCACCAGTCACCAGTCACCAGTCACCAGTCACCAGTCACCATCCTAATATTTACCTTGCCAATTCCCCCCGATCCCGAATATAGTATAATCGACTGATGGAAGAAAGGAGGAATTATGCCTGATCTGCCAGTAATGTTTTTAGGCGCGCCGGGATGGCTGGAGATACTGCTCATTCTGGTGGTTGTACTCCTTCTCTTTGGAGCAAAGAAGCTGCCGGAGGTGATGGGTTCTTTCGGAAAGGGAGTGAAAGAGTTTAAAAAGGGGGTTAAGGACATCGGCCGGGAGTTGGAGGCGGACAAGGAAAGTGAGGATGAGAAGAGTGACACTCCCCGCCCGCCCGAAGAGGAGGAGAAGAAGAGAGAGGGGGAAAAGCAGCCCGATGGAGAGGGATCGTAAATCGGGGGAGGAACTGGAGGAGAAGCCTTTTCTGGAACACCTGGAAGATCTGCGCCGGGTGTTCCTGAAGATATTCGTTTCCTGGGGAGCGGCTTCACTGGTTGCCTTCTTGCTGTCGGGTCCGCTCTTCGTTGCCGTGCAGTGGCCGCTGTCGAGGATAGTAAGCGAGGTCAGCGCTCGGAATCAGGAATTTATTCTGCGAACTCTCAGTCCGCCGGAAGCGTTCCTGATGAGCATTAAGATCGCTCTTCTGGCCGGTTTCATCGTCACCCTGCCGCTGATCCTTTATTTTTCCGCCCGTTTTCTCTCGCCGGCATTGAAACCGGTGGAGAAACGGTATCTGGTTCCGACCTTCTCCCTAGGCGGGGTTCTGTTTTTTTTTGGCGTCTTCTTCGCTTACGGAGTGGTTCTCCCCCTGAGCCTGCGATTCTTCTGGATGTATACCGAGCGGCTGGGGATCAGGCCGGAGTGGACTCTGCAGCATTACATATCATTGGTGGGAAAGCTGCTGCTTGGTTTTGGCCTGGTCTTTGAGCTTCCGGTGATCATCCTCCTGCTGTCGGCTCTGGGGATCCTTAATTATGATATGCTGAAACGGAAGCGGCCCTACGTGGTCGTGGGGATCTTTATTCTGGCGGCACTGTTCACCCCGCCGGATGTGATCACTCAGGTCCTGATGGCGGTTCCGTTGCTGATCCTGTTTGAAGCATGTTTATTTCTATCCCGGTTTATTTCTTCGAGAAGATCCGGGTTATAATTGATTTTTGCCAAAATAAAGTAAAGGAGGTGGGTACCATCGCTACTGAAGAGATCTATAGTCAGAAGATTTCCTGCGGGAAGAGAACCTATTTTTTCAACCTCAAGGAACAGGCCAGCGGGACGCGGTTTATTGATATTGTCGAGTCCAAGTATGAACGGGAGTCCGACAGTCATCAACGGGTCCGGCTGGTGATCTTTGAAGATCATATCGACGAGTTCGTCCAGGCCCTGGGAGAAGTCGCCGAACGGTTAAAGATGTCTGAATAATCGCCGAAGTTATTATTTTTCAACTCGTAAGGGGCAGTAGCTCAGTCGGGAGAGCACCACGTTCGCAACGTGGGGGTCGGCGGTTCGAGCCCGCTCTGCTCCATTTTATTGTCTTCCAATAAAACGCGTTACAATTTTTACTGAGTAAAAATTTTATATGATAAGAGATATCTTTATCTCATTGCGGCCGCGGCAGTGGCTGAAGAATACTTTTGTCTTCGCCGCCCTGGTCTTTGCCCGCCAGTTTGCGGATGGGGAAAAGGTCCTCCTCTCGCTCCTGGTCTTTGTCATCTTCTCCCTGCTCTCCGGGGCGGTATACCTGATCAATGATGTCGCGGATATTAAAGAGGATCGGAAACACAGAGAGAAGCGCGATCGTCCGATCGCGGCCGGGCGTCTCTCTCCTTCTTCGGCCATCGCCGTCGCCGTTATCACCTCTCTCCTGGCCTTAGCCGGGGCATTCCTCATCTCGTCCGAACTTGGTCTGGTCGCTCTGGTCTATCTGCTTTTAATGGGCGCTTATACTCTTTTCCTCAAGCGGATTATAATTGTGGATGTATTGGTCATCGCCTTCGGCTTTATTCTCCGGGTCCTGGCCGGGGGGGTGGCGATCGCGGTGCCGATCTCGGAATGGCTGTATATCTGTACGTTTCTCCTCGCCCTCTTCCTGGCTTTGAGCAAGAGACGATATGAGCTGGTTATGATGGGAGCCGCCGCCGCCGGGCATAGAAAGACACTGGCGGAATATTCATCCGCCCTTCTGGACCAGATGATCGCGGTCGTCACTTCGTCCACGGTAATGGCCTACGCGCTCTATACGCTCTACCCGAGGACCCGGGTCGAGGTCAGCCCCCGTCTTTATTACAGCATCCCCTTTGTTCTCTACGGAATATTCCGGTATCTCTACCTGATCCACCGTAAGGCGGCGGGCGGAGAACCGGGCCGGACTCTCCTGACCGACCGGGCATTGCTGCTGGATGTTCTGCTTTGGGTGCTCTCGATTATTATTATTCTCCACTTCTTCCCTCCGCGGTGAGATGATTATTGGCTAGACTGGTCGCTTCTTTTTCCCGACTGAACACGTCTGGCCATAAGCCGGCAGAAGTTAATGGAAGGGTGCGCGCAGAGGAAATATCGAATATGTTTCGCCAGTTTTTCATAGTTTTCATCCTTGTGGTTGCCACTCTGTTTGTTTTCTCACCAGCCTTACGATACGGTTTCATGAATTTGGATGACAATATCCACATCTATGATAACCCCTATATCACCTTGCCTTCTTTGTCCGGTACTCTTCGCCTCTGGACCCGAGCCCACCAAAGCATGTACATCCCACTTACCTTCACCGTTTGGTTGGGCGTGGCCAGCTTATCCCGGATGTTTAGCGTTGGGATAGGCCCTCATTTTCTCGACCCCCGCCTCTTTCACTTGCTTAATCTAACCCTCCATCTCCTCAACGTTCTGCTAGTTTACGTGATTCTGAAGGCGCTGATCGGATCGGTGCCGGTCGCCCGCGGCCGGGGGTGGGAGGGGGAGAGAGAAAAAGTGGCGGCCGCTCTGGGAGCCCTCCTTTTTTCCCTCCACCCGGTTCAGGTCGAGCCGGTCATCTGGCTTTCCAGTCTCAAAGACCTCCTCTGCGGATTCTGGTCGCTGGCTGCACTCTGGCTTTTTCTCCGTTTTGCCGGGTGGGAGGCCTGTGGGAAATATCGAGGAAAAGGTTGGGCCATTAGTGCTACAGGGTGCTTTATTCTGGCCTGCTTTGCCAAACCGGCCGCTGTGGTGGTTCCCCTCCTCGCTGTCCTGCTTCTCACTTTCCGCTCTCCCCGGTCCCGCTGTGGATGGAGGGGGCGCTTTCTCCTTTCTCCGCCGCATCTCCTTGCGCTGATCTGGCTGGTGATCGCCATTCCCTTTATGATTGCGGCCAAGGTGGCTGAGGGGGATATCAACCTTGATTTAGTAGCACCGCTTTGGTCGCGCTTATTTATCGCCGCGGATGCTGTGGGCTTTTATCTCGGCCTGTTGTTTTTTCCGTGGCGACTGGGAGTAGACTACGGACAGACGATTCAGGTGATCATGGGGCATTCCTGGTTTTATTTCGCCTGGCTTATCCCCGTTGGTTTGGTTATTTCCCTCTGGCTGCAGAGAGACCGACGGCAATGGCTCGTTTCCCTCGCTGTCTTTGTCACCTGTTTTCTCCCCACGGTTGGTTTGATCCCCCACGGCTTTCAAAATTTCTCCACCGTTGCTGATCGCTTCCTATACATGGCCATGCTCGGTCCAGCCCTGGCTCTGGCCTGGCTTCTCTGTCGCTACCGCAAGAGAGTGGTTATCGTAACCGGTGCGGTTATCGTAATGTTATTGGGAGTCCGGAGTATTTACCAGCGGAGAGTCTGGATAAACGACGTTTCCCTGTGCCAGCATACCCTACAGTTAAATCCGAATAGTTATTACGCTCACGACTGTTTGGGATTAGCACTGGTCGAACAAGGGATGGTAGAAAAGGCACTTCCCCATTATCGCCGGGCGATTCAGATCAAGCCCAATTACCCGAGCGCCTATAACAACCTAGGGGTGGCCCTGGCTCGGCAGGGAAAGTACGAAGAAGCCCTCCCCTATTTCAAACTGGTTGTCACGAATCGGCCCGAGCAGGCCGAAGCACACAACAATCTGGGAGCGGCTTTGGCTCGCTTGGAGAGATATGAAGAAGCCGTTTTTCATTATCGGAGTGCCCTACAGTTAAAGTTTGCCTATCCCATGGCCCATTACAATCTAGGGATTGCCATGGAGAAACAGGGGAGATATGAGGAAGCGTGCGCCCAGTTTGAGGAGGTTATTAGACTACAGCCTGATTTTGCTTCCGCCTGCGAATGGCTGCGGATAACCCGGGCGAAAGCCGACGGCATTACAGAGCCGGAGACGGAGTAATAGAGACTGCTAAAAATCCGCCGTTTCATTTTTGCCACGACTACCGGAATTCCACTCACGGCAAGGTACAGGAAACGACCGATATAAGCCCACAAGGATGCGATCCAATTACTGCTGACCATCAGTCGACGCTTTTCATTCCTTCTTTTCATTTTGGTTGCCCTGTTTATACCTGAGCCATATCATGTATACTATATTGGGAGAATGGTTTGCTGACTGATGGTTGCAGCCCATAAGATTGGTGCAGTTCGCCGCATAGAATCGCTCAATTTAGGTTTAAGTCTTATCGGTTGGTATAATTCTGCATTTCCTTCTTCCCCGCGTTTGAACAGATCGCTGCATAACACTGATTATTCTTGTTAAATACTATCAAGAAGGCCACCAGCAAGGTTGTATTGATGAATAGGGGTGGGAATAAAAGAGCGCGGGGGAGCCGGTTGATTGGTCTGGGCGGGGGGAGTTGCGCCGGGAAGACTACGCTGGCCAAGAAAGTGCGGGCGCGCCTTCTGCCGGTTAGATCGGAGATTCTCACCTGCGACCGCTATTATAAGCCGCTTGACCATCTCCCCTTCGAGGAACGACAGCGGCAGAACTTCGATTCGTTATCGATGTTGGATCTGCCCCTCCTGGGGCGGCATCTGCGACAACTCAAAGCGGGTCTCTCCGTGGAAGTTCCCGTTTATGACTTCCACCGGCATACCCGCTCCTCCCAGACGGAGGTGTTTAACCCTCTCCCCGTTATTTTGGTGGAAGGCATCCTCATCTTCGCGTCGGAACGCCTCCTTCGGCTGCTGGACCTGAAGGTTTATATCGATGTCGATGACGATCTTCGTCTGGCCCGACGGATCAAGAGAGACCGGGCTGAGCGGAGACGATCGCCGGAGTCGGTCCTCAGGCAGTACTTCGCCACCGTTCTCCCGGCTCACAAAAAGCTGGTCGAGCCCACCAGGGCCTTATCCGACTTGGTCATCAGAGGGGAGGGAGAGACCCGGGAAGCGGTGGATCGCGTGGTAGCGAGAATTAAAACTCTCTTAAACTTAAATTTTTCCTCGGGAAAAATTTAAAGATTGACCCGGAGCGGTTTTTTCAAGATCAGGCCGAATAAGAGGGCCAGGATCAGAAAGACAATGGCCCAGTGGAGGTGTAACCCCAGAAGATTTATCTTCCGGGTAGGATAGTCGATCCGGGCGGAGAGAATGGGGCTGTTATCCGGGATGGTCTTCTCACCGGGATTGGCAATGATAGAAAAAAATGAGCCCCGTTCGGTTGCCGGATAGATCCGTCCGATTCGATCACGGGCCATTAGATTCTTGGTGAGAATGGTATCATCCACTGTGAAGGTCAAAGTATGGTCGCCGAACTTTTGGACTGCTATTCTCCAGTCCACTTCCTGCCGAACCTTAATTCTTAAGGGCGGAGTCTGGATGGATAATCCCGGGGGTACCTGAAGCTTGATCTTAGATTGGAGGATCTTCACCTCCGGCGCAAGTTTGAGCGAGACATTGACTTCATCTCCCGGTCTCAGGTTCCAATGACCGTAGCGGAGCTGCATCTGGACGCAGAGAAGCAGCACCGGGACAATAATTATCAGGAGAGGAGGAAGAACATAGGCCAGGTACCGAAAGATGCTGGTCAGGACCCTCCCGAGTTCGCGGATGATCGATCCGAGATCGTCCCGGAAGAGGTAGATCCCGAAGAAATGCCCGAAGATCCTTTTTTTCCTGAGCTTGATCGCGGCCTGATTAGAAAAGTTCTTATAGACCAGAAGGGCGAAGACGGCGGTGCCGAGAGAGATAATAGCGATCCCGATCAGGGGTGGGAGGTCCCGGAAGGGATAGAGAATTAAGCTTACGACCAGCGTTATCTTGTCGAATATAAAAACCATTTACTCACCATTCTATCTATAAACTACTTCTTCTCTCGCCGCCTTTATCCCAGATAACCCAGTCCCGTCAGCCTCTCCTTGACCGACTCCTCGTCGGCGCTTTTCTCAAAATCGGCCATACTTTTTTCCAATATATGAATGATAAACTCGTCAGTGCCGGAATATCCCCCCGCCTCCGCGCCCTTCCGGAGCCGGTTATAAAGGTCGTTCTCAATTTTAATCTTCTTAGTCATAGCTATATCCTCTCCTCGTAAAAATATTAGTAACTACTCAGGTTGTCAGGTTCAAGGTTCACGGTTTGTTGCCTTGCGCGCTTCAATATCTTCAAACCGTTCAATCTTCATCACTCTATAACCTTAAACCATGAACCCCTGAACCGTGAACCTCTGAACCCCTGAACCTGAGTAGTTACTAAATATAATCCAGTGTTTTTAGTTGCTCCCGCTCTTCGATAGACGTCGCTTTTGAGGAAAACGGCACCGCGGGAGAGAAGAAGTCGACTCCGATCATGTCATCGGGCTGGGCGATCCCGAACTGCGCCAGTATGGAAGGTGGCAGATCATAGAGATGGGGTCTCTCCATCAGGATCTTTTTATTGGCGAAGAGAATTCCGGGGACGATCTCAGTAGCGCCGCAGTGATCCCCGCTCCACTTCTCCATGCTGACCGTGATCAAGTCCCCGTCGCTAATATCTCCCAGGGCGCTCTCCCAGGACGTCCGGTACCCCCAGTCATAGCCTATAATCAGGTCGGGCGCCTGGTTCAGGAAGGGTCCGGTGTAGACATCTTCTCGGCGATGGGCGCGCTTAATAACCGACGCCCCGTTCTCCGGATCGCTGATCGCCGTCAATTTAGCGGCCAATTCCTTTACCAGGCGATCTCTCTCCGCCCCGGGGGAGACGATGCCTTTTCCTTCCCGCCCTCGCAGGTTAATATAAAGTGCGTTCAGGCCGAGCGCGTAAGCTCGGGTCTGGGACCAGTTGATATCGCCCGAAAGCAGCGACCCTGTCTGCTTCCCGTAGTTAAGAACAAGATATCCGTTCCGCTCCAGCCAGGTGTTGAGGTGGAAATTTTTATATAGGGGCGAGAAACCGTGATCGGACATGATGATAAAAGTGGTGTTGTTATCGAGACGATCCAACACCTTGGCAACGGTCTGGTCCATCTCCTCATAAATCTCCTCGATGACATCGCCTAGTTCTCCGCGCATTTTCGGGTCGTAAGCCGGGTGTTTCTTGTCTCTCAGGTGCCAGAAGATATGGCTGCCCAGATCGGTGCTGGAGTAATAGAAGAAGAAGAGCCCCTCTTTAAACCGGCTGAAGAGATAGTCGAAGAGCCGGTTTCGTTCTTTTAATACCATCTGGGACTGAACATAAAACTCTTTGGTGGTGAAGGTGTTGTTGGTCAGAGCCTTGGTATCCTCGGGCATCCCCTGGGTGTAAAAGTAGCCGGCATTATCGGCCACCTCCCGGGCATAACCCTCCGGCCAGTCGATCGGGAGGATTGGATCTTTCGGGTTGATGTTGATCGGGGTCAGATAGAGCTTGAAGTAGGGATGGATTTCTTTGGCGTAAAACCGGCCGATGCCGGACATCGCGGGGAGGAAAGGAAGAGGCTTAAAGGTGAATACGATCCAGTCACTCCACTCGCCCTGGTTCAGGATAATCTTTTGATCGGGGAGATCGATCTGGATAACCGGGTTCTCCGGATCGATCCAGGCGGTGAACGGCAACTTCATTGTTGGAGCGTCCTGGAGAAAAGTATTGGGTGGTCCCTCGATATTCTCCCGGACCGTCCCGTCCATTACATCTACCAGGGTGAGGCGGGCGCCCGAATAATCTTCTGGAATATCTTCCTGATCGTTGGTAAAGTACTGATAGGTCCCATAACTTCCGAAGAGATCCGGGGTCCCCATCCCGGAGACGCTCCCCACCCCGGCCTCAACCGGGGGATAGTTGGAAGGGACCTTGAAGATAACCGCCGGGATTCCGTTCTTGTTGAGGTACTCCCAAAAGGCGGCGCCTTCCCGCTTGAGGATCACCTGGCCCTGGGAGAGAGGGAAGACGTAGGAGCCGGGTTTGATCGTTGTTTGGGGAGGAATGGTCTCCGCTAAGGAGAGGTAGGGGAGATAAGTCTTGGGGTCCCGGTGGATGAAGTCGAAGATGGAGTGTCCGCCCGGGTTCTTCCCGGTGATGAAGTTAGACCAGGCGACCGGGCTCTGGGGAGGGATGCTGGACCAGAGATTTTTGAAGTCGCCTATCTTCGCCAGCTTCTGGAAATGAGGCAGCTTCCCTTTCTCGAACATCTCCCGGACGATCCGGGGGTCCATTCCGTCAAACGCCAGAATGATCAACTTCTTCTTTTCTCCTGTTCTGGAGCAGGAAAGGAGAAGAAATAAGCTTAACAATGAGAGTATAATCTTAACCGAATTTTTTGTGTGTTTCGTCATTGTTATAAGCGATAGTGGCGTTGACCTGTCCATCTACTTTGACTTCAGGCGTTCGAAGTTCGAAGTTGGGTGTTCGATCGTTATACTTTATTTGTAAATTCAAGTACCCTTCCATCCATATACTCCGGAGGCTTTATCCCGAAGAGATGCAGCGCGGTAGGAGCGATGTCCTGGATGGAGGGCGACTTGCTCCGGACCTTCCGGCTTGAGAAGAAGACCCCGGGAACATACCGGTGATCGATGCAGTGATCGGCGGACCAGGCTTTCTCGTTGTCGATGAAGACCTCAGCCTCAACCTTCCCCGAGACCGATTCCCAGGAATGCCGCCAACCGGGATAGAACCCAATGATCAGATCGGGCGCGTTCTCTATATAAGGGCCCGTATAGATAATGGAGGTATCATAGAGAGTGGTGATCGCCTTTCTTCCTCCTTCCCCCTCGTCCCGCAGGCCGGAAAGCTTCTCGATCAGTTCCCTCTTCAGTTCCGGAGCCTCGCGCCGGTCGACAATGCCATTCTTCTCTCTCCCCCGGATGTTCAGGTAGATGCCGGAGAGGCCGAAGGCGTAGGCCCGGGTCTTGGACCAGTCGACATCCCGGAACCAATCCCCGGAAGTGGTCTTGCCGTCCTTGAGAAATAGATAACCGTTTAAGAAGAGCCAGGTGTTGACATTTACCCCGCGGCGGAAGAGTTTGAATCCATGGTCGGATACAATTAGTAACAGGTCGCGATCCTTTAATTGTGCCCGGACCCGGCCGATCAGTTCGTCCATCCGGCAATAGAGTTCCTCGATGACTTTTGGCTTGGGGGTTTCACTATTCTTCAGGGCCGGATGGTCTTTTTCCAGGTAACGCCAGAACTCATGCTGAATCACATCGGTGGTATCGAAAACACAGCAGAGCAGCCCCCGTTTCAGCTGGGAGAGACTATGAAAGAATATCTCCTCCAATTTCTCATGCACTCCATAGGTCTGCTGAAGAAAACCGTCGTCGGTCAGGACCCTCTCATTGAGCGCCCAGGTATCCTGGGGAAGGCCCAGGGTGGCGAACCGGTCGAAGAGCTTGCTTAAATAGATTGAGTAGATCAGGGGATGCGAGACGGGAAGCGCGGGCTTTTCCGGATCGATCTGAACGGGGGAGAGATAGAGCTCGAACTCTGGAAAGGTACTCTTTAAAAAGAATTGAGCGATTCCCTTAATCCGGGTCCGGGCTCCCGCCTTGAAGGTCAGAGAGACCCAGGGAGATATTACTCCCTGGACGACAATGATCTTTTCGGGACCGATCTCAAGTTCGGCGCTCTTTCCTTCCGGATCGGCCGTAATCCGGAGCGGGAGGGTCAGGTCCTTGCCGGTCCGGGAGGGATCGGCCGGCCCGGAGATCATGGTGGAGTAGACCGGCCCCACCCCTTCCAGCTGAACCCGATAACCGGAGGTCAGTTCCTCCCCGGTCGGTTTGCCGGTGGTGTAATAGGTGAATGTTCCCTGAGAACCTTTCAGGTCCGGCGTGCAGAGGCCGGAGAGGAGAAGCCCTTTGAATTTTTCCGGAGGAAAGGTGATCGGCACCTTGAGCACGATGCTGAAGATTCCATGGTCCCCCAGAATCTTCCAGAAGGGGACGCTCTTACGAAGCATCTTGACCACGGGTTTCCCGACCGGGATTTTAATCTTTCCCAGTCGGATGGTTCGGCTGGTAGTATTGATCTCGGCCGAGGAGAGAGCCGGGAGATAGGTCTTCGGATCCCTCCGGAGAAAGTCGAAGATGTTGTGCTTGCCCGGATTTGTTCCGGTCATGAAGGATGACCAGGCGACCGGGGAGATCGGCGGATTGGTGGTCTTCAGGGGAGAGAAATTGCCCTCTTCTTTCAGGGCCTTCAGGTTGGGTAGTTTCCCTTCAGCTATGAATCCTTCCGCCAGCTCGGGATCGAGGCCGTCCAGACCGACAATTATCAACCGGGAGATCTCCGCCGGCGCGTGTTTCTTTTTTCGCTTTAGAGTCTTGATCAGCAGCCGGAAAGGGAGTGTGAGTATGAGCAGGAAAGCAAAGAGGAGCGCCCCGATAATAAAGATAAAGGAGCTTAAAAAGGCGAAGCCGGCCCCGGGCCCGATATAGGCATGGGAAGGAAAAGGAAAAGCCAGCCAGATGATGACGAGTAGGCCGGTAATGGATATCACCCGTTTTTTCATAGTCGGTAACTATTACATATTTGATCGGGTAAAACAAGTTTTTCAGATGATAAATATGGACCGGCGTATAGGGCACGGAGTTTTGATATTGATTATCCAATGTAGATTAGATAATGTACTGTGATTATCTCGATTATTTGGGCTCGAATAATTCAGGTGAATCAGCCTCTGGAAGTAACTATTCAAGTTCAGGGGTTCACGGTTCAAGGGTTCACGGTTAGAGAGTGATGAAGATTGAACGGTTTGAAGATATTGAGGTTTGGCAATTGGCACGCGAATTGACTCGGAAAGTGTACCGTTTGCCCAACGAATTCAAAGTAGTTTACGAGCAAGTCAGACGAACACGTGCGGCCGTTCGTGGATTCATCAACTATCTCAAGACATATGAAGTGCGCAAGACAACAAACCGTGAACCGTGAACCTTGAACCTGACAACCTGAGTAGTTACCTCTGGAAAGGATTATAGAAGTGAAAGATCGGTTTGATGAAGTAATGGAGCGGTTCCTGGTTCCCATCTCCGAATATGAGGGACCGGTAATGGACAGCACTTATTTTCTCCGGAAGGACGGAAGTTTTGTCTTTGCGGAAGGGTATTGCCATCCCCCGGGCGCTTTCTGGGGGATGATCATCAAGTATCCCCTCCCCGGCGGCCATATCGATATATTCGGACGGGAGTACGGCTGGACCCATCGCGTCATCGTTGATGGGGAACTGGCCATCATCTCGCCGGAGCAGCAGGTTGAGAACCAGTTTAAAGTAGACCCGGGACTGCGGGGCCGACAGGGAGTAAAACCGGTCTTTGCCCGCAACTTTGTCCGGTTCCCGCTCTCGGATTTTATCGGATACTTTGATGCCCGGCATTCGATGAAGGAACTCCGCAAAGAGCATGAATGGATAGATACAGCGGTACGGAAGACCTGCCGCCTTCTTAACTGGAATCCGGAACAGACCGGAGTAACCGGATCGCTGGCATATGGGAAAGTGGAGGATGACATCGACTTGGTCTTTATCGGTACTCCGGAGGAGAATGCCGGGGTCGCGCGGACGATCAGGAGTTACCGGGCGATCCATCCGGAAGCCCGGGTCTTTGAACTGGGCAAGGAATGGCCACTCCGTTTTTATTACGCCGGAACATTGATCTGTCCCTTTTTTCGATACTCCGCTCCGGAATATATCCCATTACTTCAATGTGAAATGGAAGCGGAGGAAGAGGGGGTTGCTCTGGAGGCGACCGTCAGCGATGATATTCACAACCTCTATCTCCCGGCCATTGTCGGCTTGACGGATCTAAAACGGGAAGATGGCCGGCCGGAGGAGGATCTGGATCTGATCATATACAATGGAGCATTACGGGGAGAACTCTGGCGCGGGGATAGAATCCGATTGAGATCGGTCATCGTCAGAGTAACCACCTCTCAGACCGGAACCTTCCGGGCGGCGTTGGTTATCGGTGACCGACAGGTAGAGAAGATTAAGTCGCTTGACCTTACTAGAAAAGAGATTCATGATAAAAAAATGGAGGTAGAAGATGATTATTACCAATATTGACAAAGTTCCCGAGAAGAAGATTGCCAGGGTTCTTGGCATTGTCCGGGGTAACGTAGTCGGAACCAAGCCGGTGAGTGAGCCTTTCATGAAGAGCATCAAGAAGGCGATGGCCTCCACCATCTCATTGGCTCCCCGGATCATCACCGGCGAAGAAGTCGGGCTGGTACCGGAGGAGGAGATGAGGCAGAGACAGAAGGACGATCGATCCGCCCCCGAGAGGAATGAATTGGAAGAGTACTCTTCCCTTCTAACCGAGCTTCGGGATACCGCCCTGACCCGGATGATCACACATGCCGAAGGCTATGGAGCGGACGCTGTAATCAATGTTCACTTCGACGTGAACGTTATCTCCATCCATGCCTTTGAGGTCTGTGCTTACGGGACGGCCGTTAAATTAGCCTGAAAGCTTCAAGTAAATGTTAATCCCCCTTGCCGCTGCTTTTCCAGCCCCCATCGCCTCGATCACGGTGGCGGCTCCGGTAGCGATATCTCCCCCGGCGAAGATACCTTTCATCGAGGTCTGCCCGGTCGCGGGATCGATCTCAATGGTGCCCTTCCTCCCCATTTTCAGTCCCGGAACGGCCCGGGGGAGGAGAGGGTTGGGATCGTTCCCGATCGCGACCACTACCAGGTCGCACTCGATTGAAAATTCCGATCCTTCGATCGGGATGGGTCGTCTCCTTCCCGATTCATCGGGCTCCCCCAGTTTCATCTTCAGACACTCCATCCCGGTTATCCATCCCTTCTCATCGCCGCGGTATCGGACCGGGAGAGTGAGAAACTTGAAGACTACTCCCTCCTCCTCGGCGTGATGGATCTCTTCTCTCCGGGCCGGAGCTTCCTTCCGGGTCCGACGGTAAATAATCCGCACCTCTTTTGCGCCGAGTCTCAGGGCGGTCCGAGCGGAATCCATGGCGACGTTACCCCCCCCGATGACAAAGACCTTCTTTCCCCGAATGACCGGGGTGTCGTATTGAGGAAAGAGATAAGCCTTCATCAGATTGACCCGGGTCAGATACTCGTTAGCTGAGTAGACCCCGTTCAGGTTCTCTCCCGGAATCTTCATAAACCGGGGGAGCCCCGCCCCGGTTCCAATGAAAATTGCCCGGAACCCGTCCCGGAAGAGTTCTTCCGGAGAAATTGTACAGCCGACTACCTGATCCTCTTTAAGTTCCACACCCATCTTCCGGACGTTCTCAACCTCTCGTTTTACGATCTCCTTGGGCAGGCGAAACTCGGGTATGCCATAGGTAAGGACTCCTCCCGGCTGGTGCAGGGCTTCAAAGATGGTGACCCGATATCCCATTCGGGCCAGGTCGGCGGCGCAGGTTAAACCCGCCGGTCCGGCCCCGATCACCGCTACCCGGGCGCCGCGGGAAGAAGAAGGGGATGGGGAACCCGGGTGGTGCTTCAGTTCCCAGTCGGCGGCGAACCTCTCCAGCGTTCCGATCGCTACCGGTTCCCCTTTCTTTCCCAGAACGCAGACCTTTTCACACTGGTCTTCCTGGGGACAGACCCTTCCGCAGATGGCGGGGAGGGAGTTGGTCTCCTTCAATTTCCGGGCCGCGCCGCTGAAATCTCCTTTCTTAATCAACTCTATGAAGGCGGGGATATCCACTTCCACCGGGCAACCGTCCCGGCAAGGGGCATTCTTGCACTGAAGACAGCGTTCCGCTTCCTTTTTAGCCTGCTCGGGGGTGTAGCCGAAGGGGACCTCGTTGAAGTTGCGGATCCTCTCGGAAGGCTCTTGTTCAGCCATATGTTGCCGCGGTATTTGCATGGAGGTTAAAATCCTTCGTATCTTTGCAGTGATTCTTTCTCCTGGGGCAGGTATATCTTTTGCCGCTGGACCAGTTCCTCGAAATCGACCTGATGGGCGTCGAAGTCCGGCCCGTCCACACAGGTGAATTTTGTCTCTCCTCCGACGCTAACCCGGCAGCAGCCGCACATCCCGGTCCCATCCACCATCAGGGCATTGAGTGATACTATGGTGGGGATATTGTATGGTCGAGTCAACGCGGTGACCGCTCGCATCATGGGGACGGGTCCGATCGCGAAGACCCGGTCAGGGATGGAGCCGTTATTAATCAAATCGCAGAGGACGTCGGTCACCAGTCCACGGCGTCCGTAACTCCCGTCATCAGTGGTGATGTACAGTTCGGAGGCGGCTTCGCGCATCTCATCCTCCAGGATGATTAGATCCTGGGTGCGGGCCCCGATGATGGCCAGGGCTATGTTGCCTGCGCCCCGGATGGCTTTAATCACCGGGAGAACTTCCGCCACCCCGATTCCACCGGCCACGCAGGCCACCCGCCCCCATTTTTTCACCCCGGTGGGATGGCCCAGAGGCCCGGTCAGATCCAGGATCGATTCCCCCGTGCGCCGCCGCCCCAGCTTCTTCGTGCTGGTTCCGACTTCCTGTACCACCAGGGTGATGGTTCCCGTCGAGGGATCGGAATCCACGATAGTCAAGGGGAAGCGTTCACCGGTCTCATCGACCCGGATGATAACAAACTGGCCGGCTTTTCTCTTTCGGGCGATCCGGGGCGCTTCAATCTTCAGAAGCACCGCCTCAGGGGTCAAACGTCTTGATTCGGTTATCCGGTACATGATGGTTAAATATTGGGGTTTTAAAACAGAACTTAGCTTCGCAACTTATTTGAACCGCAGAGACCGCCGCCGTTGCCGGTGGTCTCTGCGGTTCAATTCTTGCGGTGTGATTTTATTCAGTCTCCTCCGGGATCTCATGGTCTTTCCGGAGGAGATCCTCGATTCCGGGCCCTCTTCGGGTATCGGCACTTCCCTCGGTCAGAGCCAGAATCTTCTCCAGGCCGGCCCGACGGGAGATATCCATCAACTCTACTATCAAGCCGTAGGAGACTTCCCGGTCGGCCTTCAAGACCAGTGAGGGCTCCGACTTCCGCCTTGCCGCCTCCGCCAGGAGCCCTAAAAGGTCGCCCCGGGCGACCGGCTTCTGATCGAGGTAGAGGTTTCCCTTCCGGGTGACGGCCAGGACCAGATCTTCCGTATGCCCGCTGCCGGAAGTGGTGGCCCGGGGGAGATCGATCTTCAATGCCGGTTGTTCCGAGAAGGTGGACGTCACCAGGAAGAATATCAGGAGCAGGAAGATAACGTCAATCAGGGAAGTGATATTGATAACGATTTTACTTCTCTTCCGTTCTCGCCTCATCGGGCTTCAACCTGATTGTTTTGCGAGTAGAGGCGGAGGAGGAATATCCCCACCGCCTTCTCGATCTCCAGGAGGAGATTGTCTACTTTGCGGGTATAGACGCTGTAAGCGATCAGGGCCGGTATCGCCACCACCAGTCCGGCGATGGTCGAGATCAGAGCCTGGGAGATACCGCTGGAGAGGGCCTGGGCGTGACCGGCCCCGATCTGGGAGATCACATCGAAGACCTGTACCATCCCGATAACCGTGCCCAGCAGGCCGAGCAGGGGGGAGATAACGGCCACAATCTCCAGCAAGACCAGCCCCCGCTCCATCCGGTTCGCGGCCTGTTTCTCGGCCACCTGAAGGATCTCATAGTTCTTCTCCAAGCCCAGGTTCCGGTTCCGGAAGCCTACGGAGAGCACCCGGGCCAGGGCACTGTCGTCTCTTTCAATTCTCTCCGTCTGTCCGTCGATCGCTTGATCGGACCGGCTCAGTAACCCAACCAACCACCGGGGAAGGATCCTGGCCGTTCGGAGACTGAAGCCCCGCTCGATGATCACCGCCAGGGAGATAACCGAGCAGAGAAAGATCGGTATCATTGTGTATCCGCCGCGAATCAATAACTGTACCATAACTCAAAACCTCTTAAAATCTCCCGGTTTATAACATCTTGATATCTTATAGCAGCAATCAGTAATTCGCAAAAGAACATAATTCAGTGATAGAGAAAGTTGAACTCCAACCAGAGGCCATTGTCTCTTATATACTCCAAAATCTCCTGGTTAAGCGGTTCGAATGGCTGGGCCTGTTCAATCGCGTTCAAGCTGTAGCGCATCTCTATGTCCGGACCGTCGTGCTCGTTGACCACCAGCTTCCCCACCGCCCCATCCGGCATGATCTCGAAGAGGATATGGGTCTCACTGGACCGAACGTAAAAAGTATTGTTCATAATGTTGAAATGCCAGAGATTGACAATCCGCGGTTTCATCCGGGCCAGGTATTTGCCGACGGCGGTAGAGCGGGTATTATAGGCGACCTGTTTCAATATCCAGGTCTTCCCCTCGGGGCTCTCCGCTTCCGGAGAGAAGAACTTATCCTCCCCGCGCGCCGAAATCGGGCTTTCTTCTCCCGGCCGCATCGCAATCCGATCCGGTTCACTTTCCTTACTCGCCCCGGTTTTTCCGACCTGGGTCTCCCCGGATGAGGTAACTTTGCCGTCCGGTTCTTTTTTTGGCTGCTGCGGCGCCTCAAGCGCCCCGGGTCTTCCCGCCGGCATTTTGCGGATGCTCTTCTCTTTTATCGTCCCCACCGAACGGGGGGAATCGGTCCGGTCGGCCTTGTCGGGGATGACATCCTGGGCGCGGCTGGTCTGGTCGGAGATGAGATCGGTCTCCGGTTCTTCCCCAACCTCCTCGATCCGTTGCGGGGAGTCGACGAACTTCAGGTGGACCGACCTTTCGTAAGAAGGAATCAGGATCACCCCCGGCGAGAAGATAGGTATCTTCTTCAAGCTTAAGATAATAATAACGTGGAGGAAGAGAGAGATGACGACCGCCCACCCGATTAGATGGGGGTAAAAACGGCCCGTGTTCCAGGTGAAGCCGATGTCTTTACCGGATGTCGTGGATATATTCATAATAATTCGTAACTACTCAGGTTCAGGGGTTCACGGTTCAGGAAAGTGTACCGTTCGCCCAATGAATTCAAAGATGTTTACGAGCAGGCCAGACGAATCCCGCGTGGCGGGACTGCCGTTCGTGGATTCATCAACTATCTCAAGACATATGAACTGCGCAAGGCAACAAACCGTGAACCTTGAACCTGACAACCTGAGTAGTTACAATAATTCAGCAAATCCGGGGGATGGGAGCGCCCCGGGGCCAGTCCACAATCCGTCTTCCGCCGGCCTCTGTCTCCAGTATTACCATGGACCGGGGCTCACGGACGACCCGGCCGATGATCCGGGCGCGTTTCCCGGCCGGCTCTCTTTTCATAACCCCAACCAACCTCTCCGCGTCCTTCTCCCCGACGATCGCGCAGAGCTTCCCCTCGCTGGCCAGGGAGAGCGGATCGAGACCGAGGATCTCCAGGGCCGCTTTTACCCTGGCGTGAACCGGGAGCCTTGATTCGAGAAGTTCGATCCCCCAGTTTCTCCCCTCCGCCAGTTCATTCAATACTGCCGCGAGCCCCCCCCGGGTCGGGTCACGCATCATCTTTATATCAGCCCCGCTCTTCAGCATCGCCTCTGTGAGGCCGTTCAGGGGAGCGCAGTCGCTCTTCAGCTGGGGGCTGATATCCAGCTCTTCCCGGGCGGCCAGGACAGCCAGGCCGTGCTCGGCGATCGTGCCGCTGATAATGACGGCATCTCCGGTCCGGACGCGTTCCGGAGAGAAAGCGAGGCCGTCCGGGACCGTCCCGATCCCGGCGGTATTGATATAGAGCTTGTCGGCGTTCCCTGCCTCCACGACCTTGGTATCCCCGGTGACGATTAATACTCCGGCTTTTTTTGCCCATTGCCCAATAGAGTGAACGATCTGTTTAAAGACGCTTAAGTCCAGATTCTCTTCAATGATGAAAGAGCAGGAGAGATAGATCGGTCTCGCCCCCGCGACCGCGAGATCGTTGACAGTTCCGCAGACGGCAAGCTTGCCGATGTCGCCTCCGGGGAAGAAGAGGGGCGAGACGACGAAGGAGTCGGTGGTAAAAGCGAGTCTGTCGCCCGGCGATTTAAAAGAAGCGGCGTCGGCCAGAGGAGCGAGGTATCGGTTCTTAAAACCTGGGAGGAGGAGGTTACTGATCAGTTCCCGGGCCTCCCGGCTCCCGCTCCCATGCTCGAGTGTGATTTTATTCTTAAGCTCCATTCAAATAATAATATCATACCGGAAGCCGTCGCGCTACTGATTATTGGGGAATGGGGAATGGGGAATGGGGACTGATTACCGATTACTGATTACGGAATCTCCGCCATACTGGTACCAGGCGGCGCAGGTCCCTTCCGAGGAGACCATGCAGGGGCCGAGAGGGTGGGAGGGGGCGCAGGCGGTTCGAAAGGCGGGGCAGTCATCCGGCTCCGCCGTTCCCCGGAGAATTTGGCCGCAGATGCAGAGGGGGTTTTCTTCAGCCGGGGGGATCTCTACCGGTTGAACCAGGTCGATGTCATACCCCACAAACTCCGGGCGGAGTATGAATCCGCTCCGCGGGATCGTTCCCAGGCCCCTCCACTCCGCGTCTGCGACCTCGAAGACCTCCGCCATTATCTTCCGGGCTCTCGGGTTTCCTTCCTCCCGGACTGCCCGGGGATAGAGGTTCCTCACCCCCGCCTTTCCTTCATCGATCATGAGGAGCAGTTCCCGGATCGCCGCCAGGATATCGAGCGCCTCAAAACCGGCAATCACGCAGGGAATGCCGAACCTCTCCGCGATCTCCCGGTAGGGTTCGGTCCCGATGATGACGCTGACGTGCCCGGGACAGAGGAAGCCGTCGATCCGGGTCTCCTCACCGGCGAGCAGGAACTCCATGGCCGGAGGGATTAGTCTTCCGGCCGGAACCAGAAAGAAGTTGCTCAACCCCGATCTGCCGGCCGAAAGCAAGGTGGCGGCCGCGGAAGGGATGGTGGTCTCGAAGCCGATGGCCAGGAAGACAACCTGTTTCTCCGGATTGGCCCGGGCGACGGTCAAACACTCCAAGGGGGAGTAGATCAATCGGATATCGGCCCCCCGGGCTTTCTCCTCCCGCAGGGATGAAGTGGTCCCGGGGACGTTCAGCATGTCCCCGAAAGTGGCGATGATTGTCGACGGCTTCCGGGCCCGGGCGATAATGGAGTCGATGGTCCGCTGCGGGGTCACGCAGACCGGACATCCCGGCCCCGAGAGAAGTCGGATGGTGGGGGGGAGGAGGCTCTTCAAGCCCGAACGAAAGATGGAGACGGTGTGGGTGCCGCAGATCTCCATCAGGTTGAACCACCGGCCACCAGCCAACTTTTTGATCTCCCCGGCCAGAGCCCGTGCCCGGGCGGGATCCCGGAACTCACTGATAAATTTCATCATTATCCGTTAGCTTTATCAAGCAGCTCCATCTCTCGGAAGAGGGCCAGCGTCTTCTCCGCTTCCCCTGGATCAAGTCTCTCGATCGCGAAGCCAGCATGGACGATCACGTATTCGCCTGGACGCGGGTTGGAGAGGAACCGGACATCGATCTCTTGCGCGAGGCCTCCGAGAGAGACCCGGGCCTTCTCCCCCTCAACCGCGATTATTTTCATCGGTACCGCCAAGCACATAATTTTTTCTCCGGAAACTAAATAATTAACAAATATACCTACTTGATTTAATTTGCGCCTCTGGCCACCACAGCCTGGCCTAAAGCAATGTTGCCGTCATCAACGGGGATCCTCTCCGGCAGGATCGGTTTCAATCCCCCGGCTTCAAGCGCCGCCGCCAGGCCGTCCCGAACGATCCGGTTCCGGAAGACTCCCCCGCTTAAAATCACCTCCCGCCGGCCCGTCTCTCCGGCTAACCTCCCGGCGACTTCGGCCCCGATAACGATGACCGTGTTATGAAACCTGGCCGCGACGATCTCCCGGGGGGTTTTATTCTTGATGTCTTCGAGTACCCCGGAGAGTACCGGTTCAAGTTGAATTATATACGGTTTTTTACCCCGATCCAATTTAAATGGATAAGATTTTTCCTTTCCGTTCCCGGCGGCTTTCTCCAGCGCGATCGCGGCCTCGGCCGGCTGGTTGTTCTTCCATGCCAGGCCGAGCAACGCGGAGACCGCGTCGAAGAGACGCCCCATGCTGGAGGTGAGCGGAGAGTTTATTCCCCGCTCGATCATGGAGATGAGGATTGGGATCTCTTCCCGGTTCAACCGGTTTACAAAAGGTAGCCGTCTCCGCGGAAAATCCTTTTTCCAATAATGATGGAGATAAGCGACCGCCATTCGCCATGGCTCCTCGATCGCTTTGTCTCCGCCGGGCAGGGGGACGTACTCCAGGTGAGCCGCCCTCCGGAAAGCTCTTATCCCCCCGATCATAAACTCACCTCCCCAGACCGCCCCGTCCTCCCCGTATCCGGTTCCATCCCAGATGATCCCGATAACCGGGTCGTTCCTCGCTCGCTCAGCCATGACGGAAGCCAGGTGAGCATGGTGATGTTGGACCGGCCGTTGGACCGGGGAAGGACGCAGAGTAACGGAGAGATCACGCGCCAGCCTGGTGGTTGAGTAGCCGGGATGAAGGTCATGGGCCACGATCCGGGGGGTGAACTTCTCCTCCCGGATTGTCTTCTCCAGGGCGGTTCGGTAAGGCCGGAGGTTATCGATGTATTTGAGATCGCCGAAGTCGGGGCTGATCAGGATATTGTCGCCCCGGGCCAGGCAGAACCGGCCCTTCTGCTCTCCCCCTAATGCCAGAACCGCCTTCGGAAACGGGGTCTCAAGATGAAGAGATATAAAATCCGCCTCTTCCATTTTAACCCGTCGGTTCCTTCCCCGCTTGAGCCTGAATCGCGGTTATGGCCACGGTGTTGATGATGTCCGGGATCGTGCAGCCCCGGCTGAGATCGTTGACCGGCTTCTTCAACCCCTGGAGAACCGGTCCAATGGCCAGGGCGTGAGCCGACCTCTGGACTGCCTTATAGGTGATGTTCCCGGTGTCTAAGTCCGGGAAGATCAGGACGGTAGCGTGACCGGCCATCTTGCTCCCCGGCAGTTTGGTCTTGGCCACCCCGGGATCGACGGCGGCGTCATATTGGATTGGTCCTTCGATCTGTAAATCCAGTTTCATCTCCTTCGCCATCGAGCGTGCGATCTTGGTCGCCTGGCGGACCTTATCAACCTCCGCGCCTTTTCCGGATTTCCCGGTTGAGTAAGAGAGCATGGCTACCTGCGGTTCGATCCCGAATGTCCTCGCGGTCGCTGCGGAGCTGATGGCGATCTCCGCCAGTTGAGCTGCGTCCGGATCGGTGTTGATCGCGCAGTCTCCGTACACCAGCACCCGGTGCTGGAGGCACATGAAGAAGACGCTGGAGACGATCGTGAAGCCGGGCCGGGTCTTGATGATCTGCAGCGCCGGACGAATGGTGTTGCCGGTAGTATGTACGGCTCCTGAGACCATCCCGTCGGCATTGCCTTTATAGACCATCATGGTGGCGAAGTAGGTCGGGTCGCTCATGTCATCCCGGGCTCCCTCCAGAGTTATGCCCTTATGCTTTCTCAGCTCGAAGAAAGTCCGGGTATAATCTTCGAATTGAGGGGAATCGACCGGATTGATAATCTCCACGCCCTTCATCTCAAGCCCCAACTGGCTGATCTTGGCCAGGATTGTCTCCCTCTCCCCCAGCAGAGTTATATCGGCGGTCTTCCGGCTTATCAGCTCTTCCGCCGCCCGCAGAATTCTCTCTTCCTCACCTTCCGGCAGGACGATTCTTTGTTTATCCTGCCGGGCTTTCTGAAGCAATCCGTACTCAAACATCTTCGGGGAGATAGTCGCGCCCTCGGTATGGATGAGCCGGCCGCCCAGCTCCGCCCCGTCTACGTTTTCTTCGAAGAGGCTCAAGGCCCGGGTGATCTTTCGGTCGTCCCGGGGTGAGATACCGGAGGAGATGCGGTCAAGTTTCTTCGCCGTCAGGAAGGTCTCTTCCGCCACGCTGAGGATAGGTATTATCACTTCAAATCCCTCGATCATCTTCCGGACCTGGCCTTCCGGCTTGAATCCTCCGGTCAGCAAGATTCCGGAGATGTACGGCATGGTGCGGGAATTGACCGCGGCCAGGCAGGTGATGATGACATCCACCCGGTCGCCGGGAACAATTATCAGCGACCCGAATTTAATGTATTCAAGAACATGCTGGAGTTGCATGGCGGCTACAACGTAATTGTAGACATGTTCCTCGTAGAGGTTCCCTCCGTAAAGAACTTCCGCCCCCAGTTTATCGGCGATCTCCTGCAGGGTGGGCGCCGCGAGAAGCCGGTCGTAGGGGATGGTGTATATCAGCTCGTCCCGGCTCCGCCCGGCCTCTTTGAGCCGTTTGGTGATCTCCCGCCGGGTTTCCGGCGTGGCCAGGTTGATCACCGTCGAGACTACCCGGCAGCCTTTATCGGCCAGGGAGGTGTGGGCCATCTCAATCGATTGCAGAGTTTCACGGACCGACTTCCGATGAGCATTGGCTACCAGCAGTACCGGACTTCCCAAAAGATCAGCCAGTTCGGCGTTGATATCGAACTCGAAGCCGGCGCTGGAGCCGCTGAAGTCGGTCCCTTCGCAGAGGATGAAGTCATGCTTCTCCGAAAGTTTCTGGTAGGTCTTGATGACACCTCCCCAGATTTCATCCGTCCTGTCCTGGGCGATGAGCTCTCCGACCTTCGCCCGGCTGAAAGTATACATCTCCTCCACCGGTTCCTGCAGGTTGAAGCGGGATGAGATCAAGGAGATATCATCGATCGCTCCCGGTCCGTCGTTGATGATCGGACGAAAGAATCCGGGGTTCTCCGCGTTACTCAGCACCAGCTCCGCCAACCCCAGGACGACGGCTGTCTTCCCGCTCTTCTCTTCCGTGGATGCGATATAAAGGTTTTTAGTCATTATACTTCTCTCCCGAAGAAGTTTGCTTTTATGTCTCTATATAGACTAATAGTTTGGGTCCTATTTTACAAGCAGTACAAAAAGGATCCCTTAAAATGTGAGTTAGTCGGTGATTTTAGTAAATCACTCTATCGATTTATTAAGGTCGAGGCGTTGTCGGAGTGAATAAAGTTCTTGACGAGTTGGTTTAAAGTCCGGCTGCAATTTTAAAGCGGTTTCGAGATGCTCAATGGCTTTCTCATCTTCACCCTGTCGCGATAGGAGCCGCCCCATAATGTAATGAGCCTTAGCGTAATCAGGCTTGATACTTAGGGCTTGATTAAGATGATGTAGCGCTTCTTTAATCTTCCCCTCTTCATAAAGAGCGTTACTTAAGTTAATATGCGCATCAACATAGTCAGGCTTAAGTCTTATAGCTTCAGTATAATGCTCTATCCCTTCTTTTAACCTTCCTATCTTCCCGAGGGCCACACCTAAATTGTAATGGATTTTCTCATTCTCCGGATTAGATTTCAACAACTCGCTGTAATAGCTTATTGCCTCATCGATCATTCCTTGATTAGCCAAAGCATTAATCAGGTTGGAACGGGCTTCCTCTAAATTGGGATTTAACTGTAAGGCTTTTTTGTATTGGCTAATGGCATCATCATATTTGCCCTGGGCATCTAGGGCTAATCCCAGGTTATTGTGCCCCTCTGCATCATCTGGTTTAAGTAGTAGCGCTTTGGTATAATGTTCTATTGCTAAGCTGACCTTTCCTTGTCTGAATAGAGCAAGCCCAAAATTAAAGTGTGTATCAGCATTGTTGGGTTTGAATTGTAGCGCTTTAGTATAATATTTTATTGCTTCTCCGATTTTGCCCTGGGCAGACAAAGCTATTCCTAGGCAAGCATATGCTCGATCGTTATGGGGGCGCTTGCCTATAACATCTCTCCACATCTTGGCCGGAGAAAAGTAATCCTGGTTGCGCCTAACGGTGAGAGTTCCCAGAACAGCTACTGTTAATACCATGAGGCCCAGCCCTATAATCTTCCGAACCGCCTTTTTTTTAGTAAAAAGACAGTACAATACTTCATATCCCGCTATCACCAACACTACCACGACCCCGGCTAGAGGAAGATACATACGATGTTCGAAAGCAGGATCTGCAAGGGGTATGATACTAGAAGTCGGAGCAAGTATGAGGAAAAACCATAATCCTGCAAAGCTTAATGCAGGTCGATATCTGAGAAGCCAAAGCGTTACGGCGAACAGTCCTATGATAAAGATTGCCGAGGGAAGTACTTTGCCAATAGTTTGAGCGACAGGCCATTTATAATCCAAACATAACGGATATGGCCAGATCGATAGTTTTAAATAGTGTGTGATTACTTCAAATTGAGTTGTAGCGTAGGTTGGCGGTGAGATACCTTTATAAGCAAATCCAGCCGATTGCTCATAGGGCTTATTGGCTAATATTACCCATAATATAGCCCAGGTTAATGCTAAACCTGCATAAAGCCCCCAGCGCTGACGGAATATTTGACTGAATGATTGAGAAAGAAATATACGGTCGTAGAGCAACACTAAAAGAGGGGCGGTAACCATAACCTCTTTTGTGGCCATGCCCAACGCGCATACACAAACGGCAGCTATATACCACCAACGTTTGTAGGATGAATTTGTACCGCGGATTACAAAATATAAAGTCAGAAGATAGAACAACCCCATCAATGATTCACAACGTTGAATGATGTAGGTAACGCTTTCGGTCTGAAGTGGGTGCACTAACCAGATCAACGCTATGGCCATCGCCAGGCCGAGCGCCGCCTTTCCATAGCGGGTTCCCAAGTACTTTCCGTTCAATGTCCTCCGCACGATTCCAAATAGTATCAGTCCAGCTAAGATGTGAATGGATAGGTTTATCGCATGGTAACTCCAGACGTCAAACCCACTTAGAGCATAATTAATGGCCAGAGTAATGTTCATGATTGGTCCTAGAGGGAGGAAAGAGATGGGTGCCCATAAGGGCCAGAGCATTTTAATATGGGGATTGAGCAGGATGGTAAACTCATCGTCAAAAACGAACTTACCAGAAAAACTATTGAGATATACCAGGCCGGTTATTACCATAAGACACAGGGCCGAAATTACTATTTTCCATCTGTAGCTTATAAACACATGTGAAAACCATGCCCCGTTATCTTTTTTAATAATTTCACAGTTATTCTCCCTATAAATTTTCATTTGAGATCAAAATTTATACTGAGTTTAATTTCCAGACAGTATCTATGGGGGGAGATGTAGTTGCCATCGAACATAATACCGGTTTAATGTAGGCTTCAGACGTTAATTCTAAGGGTTGTAATTGGAATCTACCACTTAATTGGTTTTCCGCTATTAGCTTCTGTAACAATCTTAACTTCGCTGGCTATACAGACTGGCGGTTGCCTAATCTTAAAGAGCTCTTCTCTATTTTGGATTTAGGAGTTTCCAATCCCGCAATAAAAACCGCCTACTTTTCCAGTACGAGATCCTCATATTATTGATCATCTACTACGCGCAGTAGTAATAGCGGGAGTACCTGGGCCGTGGCTTTTAACGAGGGTCATGCGGAGATCTATGGCGAGACTGTTCCTTCACGCTATATCTGCGCGGTACGTGGTGGCCTCTGATTCAATGGCCCAATCTGGGTTAAATCAGCGTTCGCTCCAGTACCACCCGTCGTCCCATCGGTCGGCGTTGATATCGTCCGCCAGATGCTGTCTCCACTCTATAGCGTGCCGCTTCTCATCCAGTTGATGAATCCGGACCTGGTCTTTCTTAATAGATTCCTGGAAGACATCCGGGGGTGCCGGGGTGATCTTCCAGCCGCCGGTTTCCTTTTCCAGGAAGAGTTTCACTAACTTGCCGTTCTTGAGTTTTAAATCGGCGGTGGCGATATTACCTGTTTTTTTGATCGAGTCGATATCGAAGTCCTCGAAGAAAGTACCGTCCAGTTCACTTTTTACGAACTCGACCGGATCCTCCTGAAGAAAGGCATAGCCCTGTCCGGACTGGGGTTGAGTTTTATCGCCGGCGGCTTTAAGAGCGTTGACGAAGCGCGGGCTGAGGTAACCGGCGGCCTTCTGGTGGTCGTCCGCCCGCAGGCAAGCTTTGAAGCTCGAGAGCATTTCCCGGATATCGTTATTATCAGCCGCCCGCAGACCCAGCGGGATCGCCGCGGCTACTAAAATTGTGACAATCAGAAACTTTCTCATCCGGCACCTCCTTGGAGATTTATCTCCTGTCATGTTTTTTAATTTTCCCTTTAATACACTCTGATCAATCATACATGCAAAGCGAGAACCATGAATAAAATATCATAAGGGGCGGCAGCTGACAATAGTAATCATTTCTAATCGCATGGGGAGGCGGTGAGAAGGCAAGATCTGACCTCATTCCCACTTCCTTTCCCAGAGCCGGTTAAACTCCCGGAGGTATTTGCGGGCCACGGCGGGGTGGTGGACGATCAGCATGTTCTCATCGTTGGCGGCGCCGGCGTGCTTGGTGGGATTGAAAGAGCCGGTGACCACGATCTTGCCGTCAATGACGAAGAACTTGTGGTGGAGGTAGTAAAGGTTCTGGTCCCAGCGGATGTTGATACCGCCGTCTTCGAAGATCCGGTAACAGCACCAGGGGCTGTTCTGCCCGCGCTCCATCACCCCCTTAACATCCACCCCGGCCAGGTGACGATCGAGGAGCGCTTCCGCCACCGGTTCCAGGGTGAAGGCGAAGGTGGCGAACCGGATGCTCTTCCGGGCTCCCTTGATCAGCTCGATCAACCTTCGCTCACAGGGGTCTTCAGGCGCGAAGTAAGTCTCGACGGTGACATGACCCAGCTTAATCCGCGGATCTTCGGTGGGCCCGGGGGAGTCCTTCCCAAAATGTCCCTCCCACATCTCCAGGAATTCATCCTCATAATTGGCCGTTACCCGGGCGGACGAGATGACGATAACGTTGTTGTTGTCGCGGAAACTTCCGGTCTCCCCCGGGTTATAGGAGCCGGTCCAGGTGAGGCAGCTATCGATAACCATGAACTTATTGTGCATGAAATCGGACGGGGCAAAGTCGGTCTTCAGCAGCCCCCGTTTACGGAGAAGATGCGATTGGGAGTCCGAAGGACGCGCGGACGAGTCGTCCATGATCACCCGGACATCAACCCCCCGCCCCTGGGCCCGCAGCAGGGCCCTCGCGACCTCATCCAGAGTGAAGCTGTAGAAGGCCGCCCAGACCCGCTCCCGGGCGTTATCGATCAGAGAGATCATCCGTTCTACAACCGGATCCCGGGGGGTGAAGTAGACCCGGCACCAGTTCGGCATTCCCTCGTTTTTGACCTCCGGGCCCGGCGGGGTGCAGGAGGAGAAGAGAGCAAGGAGGAGGATTAGGAGAGACTGACGGCTTAGTTTCGAGTTCTTAGTCATCGTCCTCTCCGGGCAGTCGGTTGAGCGAGGAGATGACCCGGCAGGATCTTCCGTCGGTCTCCACGATCAGGCCCCCTTCCCGGCCGGTTCTGTGAACCTCGGCCCCCTGCCGCTTGAGAAATGTCCCGCAGTTTCGGGGATGCCGCCCGAAATATTTCTGCCCCTGGATGAGCAGACCGTACTCGGGATTGACCGCCTTGAGAAAGAAAGGAGAGATATGAGCGCTGCTTCCCCTCCAGGGCGTTTTCAGGACCGTCGCCCGGAGATCAACCAGGGTCTCGGCCAGTTCTTCCTGAGCGGCGATATCGATCCGGGAAGGGAAGAGAAAGGTTATCTCGCCGAACCGCAGTTTGACAACCAGCGAGTGATCGGGCTGAAAGGGTGTCCCGGCCCGGCACCGGGGCCAGAGGACGGAGAGGCTGCTCTTTCCCGTCTCGATCAGATCATCGGCGGTGAGACGACGGTAAGAGATACCGTTCTCGTCAAGCACCTCCCGGAACCGGGGGTATGAGGGTGAGACCGGCCCCAGTGGATGATCGAGCACGGTCCCGATGGTGGCAAACTCGAGCAGCTTATTGAGAACGTTCAAGTGGTCCAGATTGGCCTGGGTGAGGATCAGGTAGTCGAGATGATGAATCTTATTCAGGAAGAGATAGGGTCCGATGATCCCCGGTATATCTCCGAAACGGTCATCGTCGGAGGAGATCAGGATGGTGGTCCCCTGCGCCTGCCGGATAAGGGTCGGATCGCCGCTCCTGGTATTGAAGAAGATTGCCCGGAGCGGTGGGTCCGGAGGCCGGGGGAGATAATGGGCCCCCCATCCGGCCAGAAGGAGGAGAACAACCCCAGCGACAATCAGAACTCGTCGTCTCGACAGATAGCGGAGCGCCGCCAACCCGAAGAGGATAAGATACCAGATAAAAATCCAGAGGACCGGGAAAGACCCCACCCGGAGGGCGGTTCCGGGGAGGCGGGAGAACCAGCCGACCAGCTTTAAGAGGAGCAGGATGAGATAACGGTTGGGATAGTTGATCAGCCAGGCCAACGGCTCCGCGATGAGACCGAAGAGGGCCGACGTGAACCCCAGACTGACGATGAGACCCACCAGGGGAATAACCAAAAAATTGGCCGGCAGCGCGGAAAGCGAGATGAAGTGAAAGTAGTAGGCGACCAGGGGCAGCGCGCCGAGCTGGGCGGCCAGGGGGACGCTCACAAAAGGCCGGAGCCATCCGGGGAGTACCCGCAACCATCGGTCCAGAATCGGTACCAGCGTGATCATGGTGAGGACGATCAGGAAAGAGAGCTGGAAGCCGGCCCCGAAGAGGTTGAGCGGGTTATAGAGGAGGAGAGCGAGGGCGGCGGTCGCGAGCGCGGTGGCGGACTTCCGGGGTTGGTTGAGGACATAAGCCAGTGAATAAGCGCAGGCCATCACTCCCGCCCGAACGGTGGCGGTGGAGGCTCCGGTTATGAGGACATAGCCGACGACCAGGGGAATGATCAGAGCGTGGCGCCGGCGAAGCGGCAGGGGGCTGAAAATGAAGTTTCCCAGGAGCCAGATAAAGCCGACGTGAAGCCCTGATACCACTAGGACGTGAATGACACCGACCGCCCGGAAGTTTTCCTTGATTTCATAAGGGATGGCCGATCTCTCCCCCAGCATCAGGGCTTCCAGTAGCGCCGACTGTATGCTGCCGGGATGATTATGAGGACCGGGGAGGCTGGAGCGGATGATCTCCTGGAGACGGTGCTTGAGATCGAGAGCAAGACAGAAAAGAGACCAGGGCTTTGCCTCTTCGACCAGGGTTATAGCGCCGGATCGATAGATCCTGCTCCGGGTATGGATGGACCGGACTGCCAGAATAGTGCGCTCCGATCTCTCCCCGGGGTTACCGCGCTCCCGGGGGGTGGTGATGCGGGAGCTGATCCGGATCCGGTTTCCGCACCGGACGATGGTCTCGATCTCTTTGACCTGGCCATGGAAGACGACCTGGAGGAGACCCGTAACCGGGATGATTGTATTCGCTTTCATCAGTTGCCGGCACCGCAGGTCGAACCGGATGCTATGACGTTGGTAGACCGGATCACCCCGGATGGTGCCGGTTATCATAACCGGATCGTTTGAGATAAAACGCGAGATGTCATGTGAAGATAGGCGCGAGGCCAGCGAGCATCGGAAGATCCCGGCCGAGATGATGGAAAGGCCCAGCCAGAAGAGGAAGAGGTAACGGATCGCCCGGCGAGGGAGGTTTCTCCCGAGGAGATAGAAAGTTAGGGTCAGGGCGAGACTGATCCCGCCGATCTCGAAGGCGTTTTTATTCAGGAAAGGAATATATTTAGCGAGTACCAGCCCCGCGATAAAGAGGATGGTGATCTTGACTAACGGATAGAGCTTTATCATTTAATGTTTTTAAATATCTCCCCCGCGTCTCCCCGGATGACCAGGTCCGCCTCGGGGTCCAGAGGCGTGGGCTCCCGGTTGACAATGACCAGCGTACATCCGCGCCGCCGGTAGCCGGGGAGCGCCGCGGCGGGGTAGACGACCAGAGAGGAACCCACCACGCAGAGCAGATCGGCTTCCTCGATCGCCTTCTGCGAATTAAGCCAATCGGTCTGGGGAAGGCTCTCCCCGAAGAAGGTCACCTCCGGTTTATAAAAACCGCCGCAGGCGTGGTAGGGGACCTCTCCCCGCCTGATAATAGGGTGAAGTTCACTGGTGGCCAGACGGTGACCGCATTTGACACACCGGCTGAAGGCAAGAGTTCCATGAACGCTCCAGACAGTCCTGCTCCCGGCCCGCTGGTGGAGGTCATCGATGTTCTGGGTGACGACGGTGACGTCATGCGATCCCTGGAGGCGGGCGATGGCCCGGTGAGCCCGGGTGGGGAGGGCATTCTCCATAACCTTCAAAAACCGGGCCGCGAACCGGTAGAAGGGACGGGGGTCGGCCAGGAAAGCCGATATATCGAAGATATTGAGGTTGGCGGGGTCGCTGTAGAGGCCGTTGGCGGAGCGGAAGTCCGGGATTCCGCTCTCGGTGGAGATCCCCGCCCCGGTAAGAAAGACTATCCGCCCGGCTTCATCAAGCCGGTTTTGCAGGGTATTCATAATTCCGGCAGCTGCCGCTGAAAATCGGTGAATTGTTCTTCGACCCGGTGTTTAATAGCCTGCTGCATCCGGTCGTATTCCTTGATGAACGTTCTTCCGAAAGGGGTCAACGCCGCGCCGCCCCGGTCGGAGCCGCCGTGTCTCCGGAGCAACAGCTTCCGGCCGAGGTTCTCTTCCAGACGGTTGATGATCTTGAGGGCCTTGGAATATGAGAGGTTCATCTCTTTGCTGGCCTGATTGATGGACCTGTGCCGGTCTATCTTTCGGAGGAGCCAGACTAGGCCGATTCCCATGAAAGTCTCTCCCCTCTCATTGGCGATGCTGATTTTAAGCTGTATCTTCGTAATTAAATTAGCACCTTCGGCGCAAATTTGGGGAATAGGGATTAGGGAATAGGGATTGGTTCACTTAATTCCTATAAAATGTTGCCTATTCAATAGTTTTATTAAAATTCCAAGGTAATCAATTATATTACGGGATCGGTGCATTGTCTTTAATTTTTATATTGCTAATCGTATTGAATATGGTATGGTGTAATTGAATATCATTCTCAGGTAAATCTGGGAGGCGGATATCTTCATGAGTGAACCGGAAAAACAGTTTGCTGATTTTCTCAGATCGAAGGGGTTGAAGTTCACGCCGGAGCGGCGAGAGATCTTGCGCAAGATCTTTGCTACCCACGAACACTTCGATGTCGAGACCCTCTTTGAGAAACTGAAGAAGGGAGGAGAGCGGATCTCCCTGGCAACGATATACCGTCTTGTTCCACTGCTGATCGAGAGCGGAATGATCCGGCAGGCGACCCGGTGCGAGGGGCATGTGACCTATGAACATGTTTTTGGCCACAAATTGCATTATCATCTTGTCTGCGTGCGGTGCGGAAAGATTATCGAGTTCCGGGATGAAGGGATAGAAAGATTGCTGATGCAGGTCTGTGATAAATATGATTTTACAGTGATCGATCACCGCCTGGGCGTGCGGGGGATCTGTTCAGCTTGTCGCGAGGAATAAATTCTTTTGGAGATACCTGCGAGAGATATTCAATTGTAGGAAGGATTATTGTAATATCTATGATCGTTAGAAAATATATCAGCCTGGCGGAACTTGGGGCGGGCCGGAGTTGCCGGATCATGGAACCGGCCTCGGGCCGCGGCCTGACTCGCCGTTTGGAAGAGATGGGGATCAGGGCCGGTAAGAGGGCCGTCAAGATCAGCGGGATGCCGCTCCGGGGGCCGGTCGTCGTTCAGGTCGGAGGGACCCGGATTGCTCTCGGTCATGGTATGGCCCGGAAGATAATGGTTGAGGTATGAAGAGAATAGTTCTGATGGGAAACCCCAACGTGGGGAAGAGCGTTATCTTCTACCGGATGACAGGTATCCACGTCATCGCTTCCAACTATCCGGGGACCACGGTTGGTTATACGAAAGGAGATTTCACCTTTCCCTCGAATATCCCGGTCTCGCCGGAATCCCGATTCCAGCCCGGCGAGCGGTGCGAGGTCATTGACGCGCCGGGGGTTTATTCCCTGGAACCATCCTCCCGGGCGGAAGAAGTGGCGGTGGATATCCTCAAGTCGGCCGACCTGGTGATCAGCGTGGTTGACGCCACCAACCTGGAGCGGAACCTCTGCCTCACTCTCCAGATCCTGGAAAAAAATATCCCCACCGTTGTCGCCCTCAACATCTGGGACGAGACAAAACACCTGGGGATTCATATCGATCCCGTCAAACTGGAAGAGATGCTGGGGATTCCCGTGGTCCCTACGGTGGGAGTGACGGGAGAAGGAATCCGAAAGCTGGCCGAGTCCCTTAATGACGCCGGGTCCGGCAATCACCCGGCCCGGACCCGGGAGGATCGCTGGCTGGAGATGGGGCGCATTGTCTCCTCCTGTCAGCACCTGACTCATCACCACCACACTTTCCTACAGCGCCTCTCCGATATCAGCGTCCACCCGGTTATTGGCTTGATTATGGCGGTTTTGGTCCTCTTCCTCTCCTTTAAAATCATCCGCTTTATCGGGGAGTCTCTGATCGGTTATGTCGCGGAGCCGATATTTGAAGGTCTCTACGCGCCTCTTCTGATGAAGCTGTCGGGAGTGTTGGGGCCCGGGAGCGTACTGCATCATATCCTGATCGGCAAGCTGATCGACGGGGAGATTGATTTTATCCAGTCCTTCGGCGTCCTCTCGACCGGTCTCTTCGTCCCCCTGGGGATGGTCCTCCCCTATATCATCTCTTTCTACCTGGTCTTGAGTTTCCTGGAGGATTTCGGATACCTGCCCCGGTTGGCCGTGCTTCTGGACGGCCTCTTTCACCGGGTTGGTCTCCACGGTTATGCCATCATCCCCACTCTCCTGGGGTTGGGCTGCAACGTCCCGGCGATAATGGGAACCCGGATCCTGGAGGGAAGGCGGGAGCGGTTTATCTGCGCTACCCTGATCTCGATCGGGGTCCCCTGCGCGGCTCTCCAGGCGATGATCTTTGGCCTGGTAGGGGAGCGGGGAGGGAGATACGTGGCCACAGTCTATATCACCCTCTTTTTGGTCTGGCTGATCCTGGGCTTTATCTTGAGCCGATTTGTAAAGGGTTATTCCCCGGAGCTGATTATCGAGATCCCTCATTACCGGCTTCCCCCCCTGGGGCCTTTCTTCAAGAAATTACGGGTTCGGGTCTTCGGGTTTCTGCGGGAAGCGGTCCCGATTATACTGATCGGTGTGCTGGTCGTTAATCTGCTCTATGCCGTCGGCATCTTCAACTTTCTTGCCAACCTGACCGCGCCGGTTATCACCCGACTGCTCGGCCTGCCCAAAGAATCGATTGTGGCTATCCTGGTCGGTTTCCTGCGAAAAGACGTGGCGGTAGGAATGCTGGGGCCGCTTAATTTGACCTCGAAGCAGTTGGTAGTTGCTTGCACGGTACTGGCGATGTCCTTCCCCTGTATCGCCACCTTCACGATCCTCTTGAAGGAACTGGGAGTGAAGGACATGCTCAAGTCGACCGCGATCATGCTCACGACCTCGGTAATAGTCGGAACGATCTTGAACCAGGTTATCCGGTTTTAGTTTTTTTGAGAGGATTAACCCTTCGGCTTCGCTCAGGGACTTTGTCAGGATTTACAGGATAATTCTGCCTTCAACCCGGCCCCTTTGTCATACGGATTTTGCCTGCCCCGAGATGATCTAAGATCATTTTTCGGGGTCATTTCTTCATTCCTTCTCTTCAATCCCCGGCAGTTAAAATAACGCCCTTGACCGTGCTTTACCGATTCTCCGACGGTATTTCTTGCGCCTCCGTTTTTCACCGATTCTCCTTTCCGCCATCCCCATAGAAAAAAATTAAAAAAAGACATTGACACGAATTCCGGTAATGCTACACTGCGACTGATTATCAATTGCGAGTAGTTTTTATGCCCCGAGGATAGAATAGCTGAATAGAATTCTTAAATTAATATTACGAATGAATCGCAATAACAATTCAAAAAAGGAGGTTGTATGAAGAAGGTATTGGTTGCGGTTGTCTTCATGGGTCTATTAATCGGCCCGAAGGCATGGGCGGCGGATATGCTGGGCTGCCCGAAAGGGCTCCCCAAGGGAACAATCTGGCCCCGGTTCACTTTTAAGTATATCGATGCCACCGAGAAGTGGAACTCTCAGAAAGATCGGATGGTGGATATTAAAGACGGAACCGGCGTGATGGATAAAGAAGCGCATAAGTACGATTTTCGTCTGGGCTACGGCCTCCTCCACAATCTTGATATCGGCGTTAATGTAAAATACGCCCGCTCCAAGATGGAAAAGACGGCTAAAAGCGGTAAGGTCAGCAAACATGATGAGGACGCTTTTACCTATCTCTGGCTCTCGGGGAAATACATCTTCCTCGATCTGCCGGCCCAGGGAGTACTTGATTATTTTAAGCTCTCTTTTGGTGGATCATACGGCTTTGCCCTGGCCAAATCCGACAGATATCTTCTGGCCGGTCTGGGCGCGGGAGACAATCAGGCCAAGGTGGGATTTCTTCATCACGGAGGAATGTTCGACGATCTCTTTGAGTTCGCGGGTCACTTTTTATACCACTGGCGGGGCAAAGCGGCCGAAGCGGATGGATTTAAGCGGAGCGAGCAGGAGATGGCCGATACATTTGATTATCTATTCAAACTAGAAAGGGACCTCGGCGATTATATCGGTCTGAGTGTGGGGATCGGCGGCTGGGTAGGATTGCAGGATGATAAGAACCTGCTTAACAGCAGTGGTGACGCCTTGAGGCCGTACAGTCACAGTGTTAACTGCGGGCTGGAGATCTTTCCGATGGGTTCGCTCGATTACGAAAAGAGAAAGATTTTCGCGCATGTCGCTCTGCCGTACTACACACGGGCGATGACAGCGCCGGACTATACCCTTCTGCTTGGTGCCATGTGGACTTTCTAATAAGCCTTTTGGGCTTATTAGAAAATAAGTCGTTTTAGCTATGAAGGGGTATATAGCACTCTCGGTTTCAATTACGTTATTACTTTTGCCGGATATAAGCTGGGCGGGAAGGCGTAAACTGGCCGTTATTGATGACCAGAAGTTTCAGGAGATTTGCGGAGAATGCACCGGCAATACCAGCGCGACTCTCCGGAAGAACGGCCGGGGGAGATTTGCGATCTTACATTCGACTTCCGGTGAACTGGCCGGCTATTTCCTCATCACCTCGGATTATTCCCGGCCCAGAGGGTATCATGGAGCCACCGCGGTGGGATTAACCCTCGATCCGGAAGGATCCATTCTCTCCACCCGGATCATCGAGAGCGCGGATACGAAAGACTATGTCGAGAGGATAGAAGAAGAGGGCTTCCTGGAAAAGTTTCTTGGTCGGTTGCCTAATTCAATAGTTGAGGTCGATGCCGTCAGCGGAGCCACCCGCACCTGCGACGCGATCCGGGAAGCCATTAAAAATACCTTAAGTATCTTCAATGCGACGATAGTTGCCACCAATTAAAAAAGTGGGGAAGGAGAAGGGCAATAAACGACCTCCGCCAAAGCATAACTGCGGAGAGGGAGAAATACCATCCCGTGTAGTCTAAGTTTTTCCTAAGAATAGCCTTAAAACACCGATTTGAAGACCAAAATTGAGTCTCTAAGCCCAAAAACCGGAGGTAATATTTAGCGATCTCATTGGTAATTAATCACTTGGGTAGGTCCAACCCGGATTTTCATAAGAATATGTTGGCATACCCCCCAAAAATCTGCTAAATTGGAAGGAATCCTTTGCAATTCAAGTAATTATAGCAAAATAGCCAAATAATCCCAAACAAAAAAAGTAATAATTTTACTCAATCTTCAGATTGAAAAATTTGATGACCTCCTTTATTATTAGGCAGTTATAACTTTTCGTTCAGACACTATTTAAAAAAAGGGGTCTAAAATGGAGGATTTAGAAAAAGCTAAAAATTTTGCCGGGAATATAAGGAACTCAAGCAATGAAGTTAAGGAATCTAAAGTATAAAATAAACTGGAAAGAAGCCTGGGAAGAAATGCGGAAGGAGAAGATGGGGAAGTTAAAAGTCAGCTATGATGTTGACTTTTTTGCCAAATCTGCGGCTGATTTTTCCCGGCGAATTAAATCAAATAATTATGAATTCGGCAGAAAAACAACCGAAATATTATCCGGGATAATAGATGCGGAATTTCAAGTTCTAGAGATAGGAACCGGTCCGGGGACATTAACTATTCCCTTATCAAGAGCGGTTAAACATATTACCGGTGTGGAATTTTCAGAAGCAAACTTGAAGCATCTGAAAGAGAATTTGAAAGAAAAAAACATAACCAATTTAGAAATTATAAATAAAAATTGGGGAATAGTTAGTGACGACGGAATCAAAGATAAGTTTGACCTGGTGGTTTGTTCTCATTTTCTCTGGCAGATGGAAGACCTGGAAGAACATTTAAAAAGAATGGAGAACGCATCGAAGAGGTATTGCGCGGTAATCCAGCCGGCCGGGCGGGATAAACTTGTCACGGAGATATTTGAAGAGTTGCTCCACCGGCCATATACCGGACAGTTCGAGCCGGATGCCGATTATTTCGCTTATGTGATTCTCCGGAAATGGGGCAGATTAATAAGAGTTAGTTGCTTCGATTACACCTTTGAATTCGATCTTGAGGAGACAGTAAAATACATCGCAAGCTATATAGGAAAATTTATCGAAGTAGATAAAAAAACTGAATCAATGATAAAAAGCTATCTCCTTAATATATCAAAATCCGGTCCTTATAGTGTGGACAATAAGGCGGTGGTTATGTGGTGGGAACCGGAAGGATGAAAACACTAAAATTTACAGTAACGGTTTCTTCCGCTCTATGCTTTATTCTGCTTTTCCGGGCAGGCTATTTTGCTTATCCCTCAGAAGTTACCGCGCCGATAATTCCTATTGTTGACCGGGAGTATTTCCCGGAAGCGCGAAAGCTGATCGAGAAAGCCGCAAAATCGATTTCCCTGTCGATGTTCGTCGTTAAAAGAGGGGAGATGGTTAACCTGTTAATTACGGAACTGGAGAAATCCGCTCAGCGAGGAGTAGAGGTAAGGATACTGCTCGATGATAACATTGCTCACAATCAACGAACTGTAAATTCCCTGAAAGGAATAAAAAACATAGAGATTAGATTGGATTCGCCGCAAAAGACGACCCACAATAAAATGCTTATTGTGGATGGGGAGACAGTTTTAATCGGTTCCACCAACTGGACGGATTCATCTCTGGGATCCGCTAATGAAGCTAATGTGATTATTAACAATCAGGAGATTGCCGCTTATCTTGAGGACTTTTTCGATAAGTTATGGCTTGATTCTTCCCGGGATATTTCTCCCTTCAAAAGTTTCCGGGGAGACATAGTACTGCTGCTGGACCGGCAATATTTTGACGCGGTTTACGAAGCGATGAAAAAGGCCCAAAAAAGAATCTGGGTAATGGTATATGGTTTCAAGATAAACAAAGATAGGAAAAGCCGGGGTGATCTCCTGGCGGAAGAAATTATTAAAGCCGCCCAACGAGGATTGGAAACCAAGGTTTTTTTGGAAAAAAGCGATTTCAATCAATATTTGAATGAAATGAATCGGGAGACAAAGGAATACCTGAAAAAAAATGGCGTGGAAACTAAATTAGATCGAGAAGATATAATCACGCACGCGAAAGTAATTATTATTGACGATTCAGTATTTTTGGGTGCTACCAATTGGTCTTACGGAGGACTCGAACTCTGGCATAATAGTGACGTTATGATTAAAGATAAAAAAATTGTCGCTTTTTTTCAGAATTATTTCGAAAAAAAGTTTGGTCCTTAATCTGGAATTTCATCAAAAATAAGATCAAGGGGAAAGCCAAAGATATCAAGCGGAACAATATTCAATTTGATATTCAGTTTTGGCTGCTCAGCATACCCTGATCCACCTGAACTTGAGGATAAGAAAAACTTCCATTCCGGATTTTAATCCCAGGCTTTCAAATATATCTCGCGGCAGTTCACTGGTAAGAGTGTTTTCTCCCAATTCAAGTTTCAGCTTGATCAGAGAACCGCTGGTAATAATATCTGTAATAACTGCCCGGAAACGGTTTAAATCAGGACCGGGGGGAGCGTCCACTGAGACATAAATATCTTTGGGAAAGATGGCGATCTTTTTGACCTGGTTCCCATGATGAGGAACAACAATGGAGACCCCCCCGCACCCCACTTCAACCAATCCTCCCCCCAGTATCCGGTAGCTATCACATTGCAGGATATTAGGCTTGCCGATGAAATCGGAGACCGCCTCACTTCTCGGGTTGAAAAATATCTCCTCTGCCAACCCTACCTGCTCGAGGCCTCCCTCATGGATAACCGCGATCCGGTCGGCCATCTCTTCGGCTTCCAACTGGTCGTGGGTTACGTATATGGTAGTAATTTTTAATTCTTTCTGGATCCTTCTAATCTCCATCCGGAGATATTTGTTGGTTTTATAATCCAAGTTGCTGAAAGGTTCGTCCAGAAGCATTATATTTGGCGAAGGGGCCAGTGCCCGGGCTAAAGCTACCCTCTGTTTTTCCCCTCCGCTTAAATTGGCGGGGTAACGGTGGGAGATGCTTTCCAACCCTAAGAACCCGAGCAGTTGTTTTATTCTTTTTCTCCTTTCTTCCGGAGGAACTTTCCGCGCGATTAGACCGTAAGCTATGTTTGATTCAACATTCAGGTGAGGAAAGAGAAGCAAGTTTTGGAAGAGATAACCGACTTTTCTTTCGTGAGCCGGAGTTGAATCGACTTTCGCGCCGTCAAACAAGACGGAACCTTCATAGTCAATAAGCCCGGCAATAATGTTAAGGAGTGTGGTCTTTCCCGCGCCGATCGGACCCAGGAGAACCAGAAGTTCCCGGTTCTCGACTTTTAGATTAATATCCCGACAGACGAAATTACTGATATTTTTTAACTCTATTGATGGCATTTTAAATTCGCCATTTTCCCGTGAATTTACGTTCCAGGTAAATAAACAGCCTTTCAAAAGAGAAACACATCACCGCCAGAACCATAAGACAGACGATGATGATGTCCATCCTAAGCAGGCTTTCCGCCTTCATCATTAAGGCCCCGATTCCGGTAGGAATGGCCACCATCTCGGCGGCGATGATCACCCGCCAGGCCATTCCCGCTTCCAGCCGCAAGCCGGTGAAGATGTTAGGCAGGGCCAGTGGTAGTACAACCGTAGCGAGGAGCCTCATTCTTCCGGCGCCCAGAGTCTGAGCCACTTTGATCAGGTTCTTATCCACACCCCGTATTCCGGTTAACGTGTTATAGAGAACGGGGAAGAAAGAGCAGATAAAAATTATGGCAATCGGCAGAATCTCGCCGATACCGAGCCAGAGCATAAGAATGGGAAGCCATCCCAGCGCGGGGATCGGATAGAGAAGGCTCAAGATAGGCTGAAAAGATCGGTGCATAAGCTGGTTCCATCCCATCAGGACTCCCACCAGTAAACCGGCGATTGATCCGGCGGTGAAACCGATCAGCACCCGGATCAGACTCTTAAGAAAGTTTTCCAGCAGAATCCCGCTGACGGTCAGTCGATAGAACTGCCGGATGACTTCCGAGAAAGAAGGGAAGAAGAAATTTCCGGGAATGAGATCAAGTCTTACCAGGACTTCCCAGAGCAGAAGAAAAACAGCTACGGGCAAGATCCCCCATATAACCCTGGAATAGTTGAACTTTTTCATTGAGATAAAAATCTTAAATCCAGTATATCCCCAGCTTTGAATACCTTTTTTATATAGCCCAGTCTGTGCAGATAATCTATGGTTAATTGCACCTGTTCGGGATCGATGTCAATGCTGCAGATCATCCGGGTCATTAAAGATCTTTCAATGACATCCGGTGTGATATTGAGTTCCAAGGCCTCATTGCCCACCCGAAGCGGTAGGACCTTCTTCCCGGCTACCTGGAGCTCGTTGGAGACAATCCTCGCCGCTTCTTCGGGATGTTCGTGGATATATCGCGTCGCCCTCTGAGTGACTTTGACGATCTTGGCGACGATCTCCGGATGGTCCCGGATGAGTTCTTCCCGCGCGATGACAACGCTTCCCTGCATATCCGGCCAGAGGTCCCGGGCGGTCAGGAGCACTTTGAACCCCATCTTTTCGCCCATGGAAGGAAATTGCTCACAGCAGAAACCGGCGTCCAGTTGCCCCATCTTTAAAGCCAGTAGCACCTTCGGCGGCGGCATCCGCCGTACTTTATTGAGAATATTTTTTTCATCAAGGTTGTACTGCTTTATCATCTTGTGCATCAGTACATCGAGAGGGCTTCCCTCCCTCGAACATCCCAGGCGGATATCGGGCTTTGCCAGATCCTTCACCGCTCGCACTTTCTCCGGGTCAACCAATAAACCGTACCCGTATTTATGCGTACCGGCGATAACCCGAAGCGGAACTTTAGCATTCGCGAACGCGTTGATGGCCGGAATCAGGCAGATATAGGCAATATCGATATCTCCCCGGGAGAGAGCGGACGCCAGGGCCATGCCGGTAATATACGAATCATAGAATTTTAACTTTATCCCTTCCTCCTCGAACCAGCCCTTGCTTTTCGCGATATGCGCGCAAGCGGCATGATCCACAAACTCTACCGCCATCCCGATCGACACCGGACCGGATTCTTTCTTGTCTCCGGCTTTTCCCGGTTCGACTTGGGCTTCCGTCAGCGAGACAGTGGTTCCCAAAATACAGATGATAGATATTAACGTCTTGATTGTTCTCACACTTTCGAATCGCATCGGTTTTATCCTCCCGGTCCGCATTAATTTTTTTACTGAAAGAAATATCCCTTGCCGATATAATTTTAAGAATATAACGGCAAAGAATTAAGATTGTCAAGCCGGGAAAATCTTAAAAACATAAACCAAAAATCAAGTTGACTCGCTTTGTAAGATCATGGTATAGAATTGCATAATATATCGGCGGAGAATAAAGGAAATCCGGTAACCAGCCTGCGGGGGGCAAATTTGCCTTCGGCGGGCAGGGAGTCCGGGGCGGTCGCGCCACTGTAACCCCCATCTCATGAAAAAGGGGGAAGCCAGGTGACTTTATCTCTGCCGGCTCACAAGAACTTCGCAGGAAAGGGAAGTGGGCGCCGTATCACAATGGCTCGGCTCTCCCTCCCGGAGAACCGGGCCTTTTATTTTTTCGATTGTGCTGAAGAAATAAAAAAGTGGGAAATTCTGCCGGAATGAGGAGGTATGGCATGGGTAGATACTAAACCCTACTCGAAAAAGGTTTCGAGCAGGAAAGAGTAGAGAAGAAATTATAAAAAGCAGGAGGTTGGTATGAGAAAGATGTTTGCAATGTTAGTTTTAATCGGGGCGATGATGATTGTTTCCAGGGCCGGGGCAGCGCCGACATTCTCCGCCGGACCCGGCTACGTCAGTTATCCGCTGATAAGCGTGACCGGAGACCCGGGAGCGTATTCACCAGGCATCCAGGCGTTTGATTATGACGGAGAGGGAAACCTTTATATATTTTCCCGGAACCAAATCATTAAAAACTCGGACGGAACCCCGGAAGTTCTCTTTAATTACCCGACCACGGTGACCGTTTACGGCAGCTTTGTCAGGGTATGGGGCGATACCGTATATTTCGGGGAAAGTAGCAACGGTTCGGTGCGATCGGTACCGGCAGAAGGAGGAGCGTCTTCCCGGCTTTTTTCCATCCCTGATTACAAGGGGATACCCGCTTCTCTTCGTTCGGGTCTTGATTTCGATCTGGCCGGTAATTTTGACTGCGGTTTTAACAGCCAGTCTCAGATGTTCCTCTCGGCCAATCCGGGCGGATTCGCCGCAGGGGAGAATAAAATATATTACTGGGATGGGCAGACGGATCCGGTGATCGTAGCCGACATGGGGAAATATTCCGGACCCCTTGCTTTCGATCGAAATGACGATCTTTACTATGGGTTTACCGGTTACCCGGCCGGCCCTGAAAACGTGGTTTATTTCAGCGCCGCCCGGGTGGCGGACGCTATCTCCAGCGGGGTCCCGCTTTCGTCTGACGACTGGGCGATTTACGCCTCCGGGGTTGACGCCTGTTCCGGCCTGGCCTTCGATCAGAATACCCCGGTTCAAAATATTTATACTTCTTCCAGCCTGGGGACGGTGACCGGTATTCCGGGTCCGAGGAATATAAACAAGTTTGGATCGGGAAGTTCTCCGTCGATCCTCAGATTTTTACCCAGAGAAAATGATTACAGGGCTTTCCGGCCGGATGGAGGGAGACTCTCCATCCTTGGCACCGATTGGCTGGATTACAGCAGTACCATCTTTGCCGTTGAACCGTGTCCCCAGAACTTTATCGTTGGAGGCGGAGATTACGGTATTTCCGGCCGCAGCGAGATCGCCGTCTTCCGTCCCTCGAGCGGCCTCTGGGCGATCAGGGGGGTGAGCCGTCTCTACTTCGGGGCCGCGGGCGATCTCCCGGTCTCCGGAGATTATAACGGGGACGGTCTGGCTGTACCCGCCATCTTCCGTTCGGTGACCGGCCTCTGGGCCGACTCCGAGGGTGGTAGAATCTACTTTGGAGTACGGGATGATATCCCGGTTCCCAGAGACTTTGATGGAGACGGGACGGCTGATTATACCATCTTCCGTTCGGTGACCGGCCTCTGGGCGGCCCGGGGGATCAGCCGGTGTTATTTCGGAAGTAAAGGTGATTTTCCCGTTCCGGCCGATTATGAAGGGGGATTTCAGAATCTCGCGATCTTCCGTCCCTCGACCGGCCTCTGGGCGATCCGCGACGTAACCCGGTTCTATTTTGGTGGTGCCGGAGATCTCCCCATCTCTGGAGATTATAACGGGGATGGCACGGTGGACCCGGGGATCTATCGTCCCTCGAGCGGCCTCTGGGCGATCCGCGACATGACCCGCCTTTACTTTGGTTCCGTGGATAAAGGAGACTCGCCTCTTCCGCTTGATGTTGATGGTGACGGAACCATTGAACCGGGGATCTTCCGTCCGGATACCGGCCTCTGGGCGATCCGAGGAGTTACCCGGGTCTATTTCGGAACCGAGGGTGATTTCCCGGCCAGCCGGTAGGGAAAGTTGGAAGTGAGCTAAAGTGAACTAAAGTGACTAAAGTGGACTAAAGTTGGAGGAGCGAAGAATGACTTTAGTCGCTTTAGCTCACTTACCTCTTTAGCTGTAAAATATAAGATGACGTTCTCATAAAAGGCGGGTATACTAAAATGTGACTTAGCCCTCGCCTTCGGCTCGGGCAACTTTATATCTTAGGAAAGCAAGAAATCAGGAAAATTTTATATAATTTATCCTCCTGTATTCCTGCTTTCCTAAGCTGTTTTGAAGATTATTGAAATTTCGAAGTAGTTAATTGTGAAGGCTAAATTAATAAGATTGGCTATTCTTGTCATCGGGTGCGTCCTGCTGGCGGCCGGCCTCCGATTGCTCTATCTAAGATATTATCCAGATTCCTCACCCCGGACCTCTCCCCTCTCCGTCAGGATCACTCGCACCTCCGGGGATCAGGGCCGACTCGGAGCCCTGGGAGATGGGGGCATGAAGGCGGGAAACGTTGGGCAGTCTTCAGGAGATAAAGAAGGTTCGTTCGTTGCCCAAGTCGCGACACCACCTTCTTCTATCCTTAGCATCACGACCGCCAAACTGCCGATGGGAGCGGTCGGCGACTCCTACCGGCAGATTCTTAAAACCTCCGCCCCCGCGGGCAAGGCAATCTGGAAGTTAGCCGCGGGGAGCCTTCCTCCCGGCTTGAGTTTAGGACAGGATGGTGTTCTGTCGGGTCTTCCCGGGAAAGAAGGGGAGTGGCGGTTCACGGTTCTGGTTGAGGATGAGAAGGGGGGAAGTGCCCGGAAAGAGTTTCGCCTCCTGATCAGGCCATCTGCCGGGGAGAAGGAAGAGGGCGCTCTCGCGCTTCTGGCCACCCCCCTCTCCGATGGCTTTCTGGGCCGGGAGTATCTCCAGAAGATCGAATGGGAGGGCGGGGAACCGCCCTATGAGTGGGCGCTGTCGGGCGCGCTCCTGCCGGAACTGATTCATCTGAACAAGCAGACCGGGGTTCTGTACGGGACCCCGCGCGAGATCGGGAAGTTCCAATTTACTATTCGATTGACCGATGGGGCCGGGAAGTTCGTAGAGAGGAACTATACTCTTCTGATCCAGGAAGGCACGATCGAGATCATCACCGCCGCTCTCCCCCCAGCGGCTAAAGGGGAGAAGTATTCCCTCACCTTCAGAGCCCGGGGGGGGGTTATCCCCTATCGGTGGGAAGTGGTGACCGGGAGTCTTCCCCTGGGGCTCGTTCTCGATCCGGAGCGAGGGATTCTGAGCGGCATCCCCGGGAAATGGGAGACAACGACTTTCCTGCTCAGAGTCACGGGGAGTGAAGGCAGATCGGCAGAGAAGGAGTTCAATCTCGAAGTAACCACCGATTATTACCGGAGGATGATCTATCAGGGTCTGCGGATTATTACCGCTTCACTTCCACAGGCAGTGCGTGGGGAACTCTATAACGGACAGTTCGAGGCTGCTGGAGGTACTCCCCCTTATATCTGGACGATCTCCCGGGGAGACCTCCCCCCCAGCCTCTCTCTGGAGAGTGAAACGGGACAGATCAACGGGATCCCCGAGGAAGCCGGCAAGACGGTCTTCACTGTTCTGGTCAGTGATTCTAAACGGTATACCGCGGAGGGGGAATTCAGCCTGATCGTAAACTATCAACTAGTCTATATAACTACCGGAAGTCTGGAGGTTGCCGTGGTGGGAGAGGAGTATCAGCAACCGATCGAGGCGACCGGGGGGACCCCCCCCTATATCTTCAGCATGGAGTCGGGGAGCCTCCCCAACGGTCTCTCTCTTAACGGTGCTGCCGGTTTGATCGAGGGGATCGTATCGGATATCTATTTCGGTCAGGGGACGCGGGAATTTATCTTCAGAGTGAAGGTTATTGACCAGTCCGGCTATTATGATATCGCCGAACTGCGGTTGACGGTCCGGGAGACCGCCGAGCCGACGCCGATTACCTCCCCGACCCCCGGACTTCTGACGTCTCCCACTCCGGTTCCGACGATAAGTCCCGTCGGTCTTCACATCTCCACGGACTCACTTCCCGGGGGAAAAGTGGGAGTACATTATGACAAAACTCTCACCGCTCAGGGTGGAGTGGCGCCGTATGCCTGGAGTATGAGCAGTCTCCCCCCGGGTCTCTCCGGATTGAGTGTGGGGACGATCTCCGGGGTTCCGGAGACGGCCGGCGAGTATTCAGTCAGTGTAAACGTTACGGATGCGGAGAACTCAACCGCGTCTAAGACACTCCCTCTCTCCATTACAGAGATCCAGGTCGATGGGGTGAGTGAACTGATCTCCGCCTCCGGCGACGAAAAGGCGGGGTTGGCCTGGACCAACCCCGAGGGGAGCGAGTTCAGGAATGTCCGGGTTTTGAGAAAGACGGGCGATTACCCCTGGAATGCCGGTGACGGCGAGATCGTCTATGAAGGGACCGGAGACAATATTGTTAATGCGGGGTTGACGAACGGCAACACCTATTTCTATGCCGTTATAACTTACAACCAGGACGGATATCCCAGTGAGCTTAATGAGACTAACCTGATCTCCGCCTCTCCCAAAGCGGTCACTCTTTTTGGTCCTAATGATCCCTTTGCCGATAAAGTGGTGGGGTATTATCCCCTTTCTTCCAGTGGGTTTGGCCCCACTTGGGTGATCGGCGATACTTTTGACGATAACAAAGAAAATATGGTGGCTTTGCAGATTGGCTCCAGTGATTCACCCGATGGATCTTATATTGCGATAGCGGATGGAACGAAAGGAAGAATGGAGCCAGGGCCCTGTGCCGCTGGTGAAGAAGGTCAATATTGCTTACAAGGGTTGGGGGGCATGATTGATGGGAATTTTATAGAAGTTTCGGAACATGACGGCAAACCGGTCTATCGCAACTCTATCTCCACCTATTATCTTTATTGGTCAAGTTATTTTGACGAAGATACCTATAAGACCAGCCGCGCCCTCGGGGCGCCTAAAGGGCAAGGTGACTATCAGGGTTCTTATGATGTGTTATCCCTCCAGGCCAAAGTTGAAGACGGTAAACCCCCTTGCGGCGGGAGTATTATTATTAAGTTCACGGATAACATAGTTGTGGATGGGGAAGGTCCCGATTTTACTATCTTTGAAAATGTTTTTTACATAGGTGGATCAGAACAAAAAAGATTTATGGAACCGGCGATAGTTTACGTCAGCCAGAACGGAGTGAGTTATTACCGCTTCCCATGCAACTATGTGCCCCACTATGACTCTCAAGGCGATATTAATTATTTTAATCCATACTCATATTCATGCGGTTTTGCCGGCGTTAACCCCGTCTTCAGTAATAACGGTAGCCCTGATCCCACAAATCCCTCCGTCTCGGGAGGAGATTTCTTCGACTTGGACGATATCATGGGAAAAGACCTCACCTGGATTCAGTATGTTAAGATCAAGGCAACCGGTGATAACTGGCTGACTGACGACGACGGGGATAAGATACGCCACAACCAGGAAAGCGGGGCCTGCAGTGGGATTGGCTCTTCCGGCTTCGATCTGGACGCCGTCAGCGCGGTTAATTATTAGCAAAAAAAAATCCCCATCCCGGGTAACCGGGATGGGGATTTTTTTGGCTGTTTACTTCGCCAGGGGAATATCTCCGCCGGTTCCGAAGTAAACCCGGGTAGTCTCTTTGACCGCCCAGAGGCCGCTGGAAGCCCGGAAGACCCCGAACTCATCGAGTTCAGTCCCTCCGTAATTTCCCACCACCGGGGTATCCCCGCCGGCCCCAAAATAGTGCCGGCTTATGCCCTTGATCGCCCAGAGTCCGGAAGACGGCCGGAAGATGGCGATCTGGCTCCGGAAGGGAGTAGCCTCCTTACCGCCGCCATACCACCGGTAAACGCCAGGAACCGGTATATCGTCGGCCCCGCCGAAGTAGGCACGGGTGATATCCCTGATCGCCCAGAGACCGGAGAACGGCCGGAAGATGCCTAGATCGTCACTCCCGTCTCCGTTATAATCCCCGGGGACCGGAACGTCATCGATTATCCCGTAGCCGACTGTGGTTATGCCGCGCAGGCTCCAGACGCCGGTGTCCAGGTCGAAGACCGTTATATCGCAGCTCCCGTCACCATCATAGTCCCCCGGCACCGAGATGTTATTGCCGGAGCCGTAATAGACCCGGGTCAAGTTTTTGACTGCCCAGAGGCCGGTGGTGGGACGATAGATGGCGATGTCGGTTATCCCGTCACCGTCATAGTCACCGCTGGCAGGGCGGTCACCGTCGGCGCCGAAGTAGATTCTTCCCAGACCGCGTACCGCCCAGAGGCCGGTCGAGGGCCGGAAGACGGCGATGTCAGTAAGGCCGTCGCCGTTATAATCTCCCGATTGCAGGACCAGGTTGGAACTCGGGTTGGCGAGCGTCTTCTCGTTGATAAGATAGGTTTGCCCGAAGACCGATGTCACTGCCGCGACCAGGATCACAGTAGCGAGCGCGAGAATGGTTCTGATTCCTTTCATCTTTTTCTCCTTTAGAACTTAGCGGACCTAAAGGTCCGCGACTACGAAGATGTCGTAGTTGCCGACCTTTAGGTCGGCCATTATTGTGCGCCAGAGGCGCATCAGCCTCAGGCTGAAAATTCCGAAGCAGTAAATTAGCCCCACCTCTGGCAGGACTGATTTATGCTATCAATGCATAAATCATAATAACAGGCCAAATTAAATCAGCAAGAAAAAAATCTATTTTTCTTTCCAAATCAGTGCGGTTATTATTACTATGTAGTTGTCATGGTACTGATGGCCCTCACAATTATCTGGTTCTGCCTGCTCCTGCTTATTCCCGGGGGAGTTACCCTGCTGGTCGGCGTGAAGCGCGGACGGATCACATATATCCGGGGATGGTCTGAATTCATCTTCCTCTCTTTTCTCGGCAGTTTCTTCCTCCTCTCGATCTTCGGCCTGATCACGGCGCAACTGGAGATCTTCTCGATTCCTCTGGTCGCCGGCCTGCTCCTTGGTTATTCGTTTCTGATCCTGATCTTCTTCCGCCCGGCTCTCTCCCGGGCGGCTTCCGTCATCTCGCGGAAAGAGGTGGATAAACGGGGATGGAGAGGGGCGGTCCCGCCGCTCGTTCTCCTTCTGATCATGGTCCTGGCCGGGGTTCTCTTCCTCCGGCCCACGGAGTATATCTTCGGAGGCTGGGATCCCGGGGTTTATGTCAATACCGCCGTTCATATCGAACGGACCGGATCGATTAAGATTACCGATAGCCGCCCGGCGGTCCTCTCCCCGGAAGAGCAGATGGCCTTTTCCCGGAAGCACTCGTCCGGCTACCGGGAGAAGTATCCGGGCTTTCGTCGGACCGGCCGGTCGGGGGGTATCCTGATTCCCCAGTTTTATCATCTCTTCCCGGTTCTTCTGGCATTCTCGTATCTTCCAGACGGTCTGAGAGGGATGTTTTACCTGGCCCCCGTCCTGGGGCTGTTCTCTCTCCTGGCCGTCTATCTGGCCGTCCGTGAGTTCTGGGATCGGGTAGTCGCCCTGGCGGCCACCTTCCTCCTCGCCGTCAACCTGGTAGAGATCTGGCAGGCTCGCTTACCGACCGCGGAGATATTGAGCCAGTTCCTTCTTTTCAGCGGCCTTTTTATGACGGCCCGGTATATCAAGAAAGGGGAGGTGTATATGGCGTGGCTGGGGGGAAGCATCCTGGGGCTATTGATGCTTTCAAGAATCAGCGCTCTCTTGATCTGGGCTCCCCTGGCGCTGTTTTTTTACTTACGATGGTTTGTATCTTTCCGCCGGAAAGACTTTAATCTTCTGTTGCCGTTGCTCATTCTTACGGGTTACTCCCTTCTTCCCCACCTGCTCTATGGGGCCCATTATGCTGCAATGACCATCAATAATTTTTTTCCATCGGGTTGGTGGTGGTTAGGGATTCCGTTTGTCACGGCCGTGGGGGTGGTGTGGCTTCGGCTGGCGCCGGTTGCCGCGCGGGAGCGCATTTTAAGCCTGGTCCGGGGAAGAACTTCCCGATGGATAATCCTGGGGGGTGTGATCGCCCTGGCCTGCTATGGCTATTTTATCCGCCCGGCCCTTCCCACCTTGAGCGCGGACCGGACCAACCTGGTGGAGCTGGGCTGGCTCCTTACGCTGCCGGGGTTGATTCTGGGTCTGCTCGGGATCTGCCTGTTGATCCGGGAAAATCGCCGAGATTCGGTCTGGCTCTTTCTGCTGATAACGCTTATCTTTGCCGGGATCTTCCTCTGGCGCCAGTTGATCCACCCTTACTATATGTGGGCCGCGCGCCGTTTCGCGGTCGTGACCATTCCGGGTTTCCTGATCTGCGCGGCCTGGACGATTGTTCGCCTGGGACGCAGTCGCCCGCGGTTCTCCCGGGAGGCTGCGGTTGTGATCTTTCTCCTTCTCATATTCTGTGAGATCTCGGCCGGCCGGGTCGTCTTCGCGCACCGGGAATACCGGGGGGCGGCCGAGTTCATGGATAAAGTGGCCGGTCGGGTTCGGGGGGCCGATCTAGTCATAGTGGAGGGGAGAGCGGTTGACAAACTGCCCACTCCCCTGGAATTGACCTATGGCCTGACTGTTCTGCCGGTCTACGGCAACAAACCGAACCGGTGGCCGATTCTCAAGAATATCATACGGCGAATGAAGCGGGACCGGGCACAAGGTGTCGGGGAAGACCCGGTGGTCTATCTCCTCACCGATCAGAACCCGGGCCCGGACCGCCGGCCCGACCTTCTTCCGGGAGGAAATATCTTCTACCACGCGGTACTATTTGAGCGCAGCGGTGATCATCTTCCGGGTCGGCTGGACGATCAGGCTCCGGATGGAACTATAGCCTTGAAAATATTTCAAGTCGTTTTAGAGTAAGCTTGATCGAGGCCGCGATTTTTTATATAGTAATACTGTAACTACTCAGGTTTAGGGGTTCACGGTTAGAGAGTGATGAAGATTAAACGGTTTGAAGATATTGAAGCGCGCAAGGCAACAAACCGTGAACCGTGAACGTTGAACCTGACAACCCGAGTAGTTACGATTCATCAACTATCTCAAGACATATGAAGCGCGCAAGGTAATAAACCGTGAACCGTGAACGTTGAACCTGACAACCTGAGTAGTTACGTAATACTCACAATGATCTGAGCAACGGGAGACAAAGGAGACAAGATGCCTGAAAGACCGCGATATGGATTAGGTTGTTTAAAAGATCCGGCGGACAACCGGGATGTGCCGATGCAATTGGTGCTCCCCAGAATTACCGCCCCTCCCCGGGTTGATTATACCGGGCTGATGAGTCCGGTCCGGAACCAGGGTGAGGAAGGCACCTGTGTGGCCTTCGCCTCGGTAGTGGGGATAAAGGAATACCAGGAGCAGGCAGAGCGCCGACGGTTGATTGAGCTCTCCCCCCGTTATCTCTACCATCTCTGCAAGCGGATGGATGGCGTCCCGGGCCAGGAAGGGACCTTCCCTCGGATAGCGATGAAGGCCCTGGCTCAGAATGGGGTCTGTCCGGAAGAATGTTGGCCCTATCAGCCGTATCAGACCGATCATTCCTGTCCGACCGCGGATGAAGAAGCGCTCCCGTTTAAGATCCGGACTTACGCCCGCCTGAATGAAATAGTGGAGATGGAGCGGAGCCTCTCTATCAACGGTCCGTTTCTGGCCGGGGTGAATGTCTTCTCCGACTGGTTCGAAGATCACGGAGGAAAGATCCCACTGCCCCCGAAGGATGAGTCTTCCCTGGGCGGCCATGCCATCTGTATCATGGGGTACAGCCGTTCCGGCAACTATTTCAAGTTCAAGAATTCCTGGGGTACCGGATGGGGGGACCATGGCTTCGGGTATCTTTCCTATGAGTATATGGACCGGCACTGTCTGGATGCCTGGAGCGCCACGGATCTTATTGCCAATCCCGATCTTCTGGCGCAGTACCGTGAGAAAGAGGAAGGATGAATACGAAGATCGCAGTTATCGGGATGGGATACGTAGGGATTCCCGCGGCGGCGTTGCTTGCCGATGTGGCGGATTTCGAGGTGACCGGACTTCAGCGCCGGTCAAAACGCTCCGGCTGGAAGATCGAGGTCTTGAACTCCGGGCGCTGCCCGTTTGAAGGGAATGAACCGGGCCTGGATGAACTGATCGCCCGGGTGGTTGAGAAGGGGACTTTCCGGGTTACGGATGATTACTCTGTCCTTAAGGAGATGGACATTATCCTGCTCGATGTTCAAACTCCGACCGAGGGGCACGACCACCAGCCCAGGTATGAATCCTTGAAGGAGGTATCCGCCCGGGTCGGGAAGTATATGAAGAAAGGTGTCCTGGTTATTACCGAGTCGACGGTCGCCCCCGGCACTACCCGGCATATTGTACAGCCGATCCTGGAGAGCGAGTCGGGTTTGAAAGCCGGCCGGGACTTTTCCCTTGCCTATTCGTACGAACGGGTAATGCCGGGCAAGCTGATCGAGTATATAGTCAATCTTCCGAGAATCGTCGGGGGGATCGACAAGCGGAGTGAAGAGCGGGCGGTGAAGATGTACAGCAAGATAGTAAAGAAGAAGATCTACTCGACCGATGTTTTAACCGCTGAGACTTCCAAGACGATGGAGAATGCTTACCGGGACGTGAATATCGCTTTCGCCAATGAGATGGCCATGATCGCCGAGAAACTGGGGGTGGATATATACGAGATCCAGCGGTTGATTAACTCCCGTTCGGAAAGGAACATGCATCTCCCCGGGGCCGGGGTGGGAGGGCACTGTCTGCCCAAGGACACCTGGCTGCTTCGCTATGGCTTGAGGAAGTACTGGGCTCCCACCATGGAGACCGAATTTGTCTGCCTGGCCCGTAAGATCAATGACCTGATGCCGCTCCACTTGGTGGAGCTGATTCAGAGCGCGCTCAAGGAGGAAGGGCGGGAACTGGTATCCGCCCGGGTCGCGATCCTGGGGGTGGCCTATCTCGAGGATTCCGACGATACCCGCAATACGCCCGCCTATAGCTTGATCTATGAATTAAAATCACGCGGCGCCGAGATCATCGCCCATGATCCCCATGTCCGGGAATTTCCGGAAGCCGAACTTACCCGTGACCTGGATGAAGCATTGAAAGGCGCCGACTGCGCCGTGATCGTAACCAAGCACAAGCCCTATTTCAGCCTTGATCTGAAAAAGGTGAAATCATTGATGAGAACCCCCATCTTGATCGATGGCCGCAATGTACTTGCTAAAGAGCAGGTCGAGGCCGCCGGCTTTATCTATCGGGGGATTGGGAAAGGGAAGTAGAAGATGAAGTGAACTAAAGTGATTAAAGTGAGCTAAAGTGACTAAAGTGAACTTGGCCAAAAGGAGGTCAGCATGGGAATGACGCAGGAAACTTTAAGGATTGTGGTTGGTATTTTGGGAGGACTTATTATCGTCACCAAACTTTACGGGGTTATCAAACCGGGCCCGGCAAAAGATATCGGGGCCAAACTCGCCCGGCTCGGGAAGGGCTGGATCCGGACTTTTTATGTAATTCTCGGGCTGGTCGGGATATGGATTCTCTACTCCGCCCTGGCCATTATCTTCAGTCAGGTGCCGGTCTTTCTGGTCTTAGGTCTCCTGATCGGGCTGCTCCTCTTACTCTCCGGCGCCTTTGTTTTTCATCCCGAATGGTTCCCTCGGGTGTTAAAGGGACTGCTGGTCGACCGGGGAGAATTTATCGTCCGGGTTCTCAGCTTCATCGGGTTGCTGGTGGGGGTCTTCATCCTGCTGGCCGCGATCTTCGGGTCCAGGTGGTGCGGAAGCTGAACAGCAGCGCTGTTGTTTTTTAATAACCGCAAAGACGCAGAGAACGCGGAGAACGCAGAGAATTGTTGAAGATAATTTAGCGGTAATCCGGGTATATTTTACGTCTCTGTCCGGCATTAAATATATTTTTTCTTTGCGTCCTCTGCGCCTTTGCGGTTCAAATTAAAAATATTTTTCATTGAGGAGAATATCATGATTGAAAAGATCCGGAAAATATTGGGTGCCGAGGCGGAAGGCCTCCTTACCCACGAATGTACTACCATCCCGAAAGATATGCTTCATCTGCCCGGCCCGGATTTCATCGAACGGGTTTGTATCCAGACCGATCGTCCCGCTCCGGTTCTCAGGAACCTCCAGGCGGTCTTCGATCATGGCCGTCTGGCCGGGACCGGCTATCTCTCGATCCTGCCGGTTGACCAGGGGATCGAGCATACCGCGGGAGCGTCCTTCGCCCCCAATCCGATTTACTTCGACCCGGAGAATATCGTCAAACTGGCTATCAAGGGGGGATGCAACGCGGTTGCATCCTCCCTGGGAGTTCTGGGCTCGGTAGCGAGAAAGTACGCCCCCCGGATCCCGTTTATTCTGAAGATAAATCATAATGAGCTTTTATCTTATCCCAACACCTATGATCAGCGAATCTTCGCCTCGGTCGACCAGGCTTTCGAAATGGGGGCGATGGGGGTTGGGGCCACCATCTATTTCGGCTCTCCTGAATCAAGGCGCCAGATCGAGGAGATCTCGGAGGCATTTGAGTATGCCCACAGCCTGGGTTTATTTGCCGTTCTCTGGTGTTATCTGCGGAACGATGGCTTTAAGAAAGAAGGCGTTGATTATCATACTTCCGCCGACATGACCGGTCAGGCCAATCACCTGGGGGTAACCATCGAAGCGGACATCATCAAGCAGAAACTGCCCACCACCAACCGGGGTTTCCTCGAGATCGGTTTTTCCAAAACCCATCCCCTGATGTATGAGAACTTGTCCTCAGACCATCCGATCGACCTGACCCGTTACCAGGTCGCGAACTGTTACCTGGGCCGGTCCGGCCTGATTAATTCCGGCGGCGCCTCGGGAGAGAACGACCTTAAGCAAGCGGTCACAACCGCCGTGATCAACAAACGCGCCGGCGGGATGGGCCTGATCTCCGGAAGAAAGGCTTTTCAGAAGCCGATGGAGGAAGGGATCGAGATCCTGAACGCGATTCAGGACGTCTATCTGTCCCCGGAGATAACGGTTGCTTAGATGATAAAGCTGGGGAGAAACGATCCCTGCTGGTGCGGCAGCGGCAAGAAGTACAAGAAGTGCCATCTCCGGAGTGATCTGGAAAAACATTCATTACCCACTCAGACTTCATCCGGGATTATCCTCAAGACGAAGGAACAGATTGACGGGATCAGGGCTGCCTCCCGTTTGACCGGGGAGATTCTGGATATGGTCGCCGAGCGGATCAGGCCGGGGATTACCACCAACGAGATCGACTCCTGGGTCCATGAAATGACCATCGCCCGTGGAGCGGTACCGGCTCCCCTGGGCTACCGCGGCTTTCCCAAGAGCACCTGTACCTCTCTCAACGAGGTGATCTGCCACGGTATCCCGGACGAGACCGTCTTGAAGGGGGGAGATATAATCAATGTTGATATAACCTCTATCCTGGACGGATATTACGGGGACGCCAGCCGGATGTTCCTGATCGGCAAGGTCAGCGAGAAGGCCCGTAAGATTGTGCGAGTGGCCAGAGAGTGCCTCGACCGGGGCATCCGGGTGGTCAAGGCCGGAAACCGGTTCGGCGATATCGGCTGGGTAATCCAGGAGCACGCCGAGCGCAACGGCTTCTCGGTCGTCCGCGATTACACCGGCCACGGTGTCGGGGTGGAGTTCCATGAACCGCCCAACGTCTGTCACTACGGGAAGAAAGGAACCGGGGAGATGATCCGTCCCGATATGGTCTTTACCATCGAACCGATGATCAACGAGGGGACTTATAAGACCCGGCTGCTTTCGGACGGCTGGACGGCGGTCACCCGGGACGGCGCCCTCTCGGCTCAGTGGGAACATACGCTCCGGGCGACCAGGGACGGGGTCGAAATTTTAACCGCTTGAAAAATGATATATATTACCCCGGCCATAGCAATTCCGGAGAACGAGATTAAAGAGGAGTTCATCCGAAGTTCCGGTCCGGGCGGTCAGAATGTCAATAAGGTAGCGACGGCCGTCCAGCTCCGCTTCGATGCCAGGAACTCCCCTTCACTGCCCGATGATCTTCGGGAACGTTTGACCCGGCTGGCCGGCCGGCGAATCAACGCGGACGGAATACTGATCATTGACGCCGGGAGATTTCGGACCCAGGCTGGTAACCGCCGGGACGCGAGGGAACGGTTGGTCGCTCTTCTTCGCCGGGCGGCCCGACCTCCCCGGCCGCGTCGAAAGACCCGGCCGACCCGGGCGTCCCGGGAACAACGGCTGGAGTCCAAGCGCCTCCGGAGCCGCGCCAAGCGTTTGAGACGGCCGGTATTGCCGGAGGAGGAGTGATGGATGGTGAATAGAAGGTAATCGGTAATCGGTAATCGGTAATCGGTAATCAGTAATCAGTAATCAGTAACCAGTAACCAATCACCAGTCCCCAGTCAGCAATCACTTACCGCTTACTTATTCCAAAGAAGGGGCGCGATGAATCTTGGGAGATTGAATAATATTCTTGAACAATATCCGCCTTACCGGTCCCGGCAGGCTTACTCGGTTGTCTTTGATAATTTATTCTCGTCCTGGGAAGAGGCGACCAACCTGCCGAAGGCCTTCCGCGCGATACTGGCGCGGGAATGCCCGCTTCAGATCGACGCGGAGATGCATGAATCCGGCAATGGGAAGACGGTAAAAGCCGTTATCCAACTTGATGATGGTGTAGCCATTGAAACCGTCCTGATGCGCCATCAGGATGGGCGGAACACGGTCTGTGTCTCCTCCCAGGCCGGCTGTTCCCTGGCCTGCGATTTCTGCCTGACCGGGGCGAGGGGGTTTATGCGGGACCTGACGGCGGGAGAGATCGTTGGCCAGGTCCTGCTCTTCGCGCGGCGGTTGAAGACGGAAGGGGAGCGGGTGAAGAACGTGGTCTTCATGGGGATGGGCGAGCCGTTTCTTAACTATGAAGCGGTAATGAAAGCAATCCGACTGATGAACAACCGGGACGGCCTGAAGATCGGCGCGAGGCGGATCTCCATCTCCACGGTCGGGATTATTGAAGGCATCCGTAAGCTGTCAAGGGAGCCATTGCAGTTGAACCTCTCCATCTCCCTCCACGCCCCCGACGACCGGCTGCGGTCCCGCTTGATGCCGGTTAATAGACAGTATCCGATCGAGAAGATATTGGACGCGGTCGCGGAGTACATCCGGCTGACCCGCCGCCGGGTGATGATCGAGTATCTCCTGCTCCGGGATCTCAATGATTCTCCCGCGGCGGCCGAGCGATTAGCGGTGCTTCTTCGGAGATCTCTTGGTTGGCTCTTCTTCGTCAACCTTATCTATTATAATCCCACCGGGAAGTACTTGCCTTCACCCCCGGAGCGGATCAGGGAGTTCCAGCGTATCCTGGAGAGCAGGGGCATCTCCGTGACCCGGAGATACCGCTTCGGCCGGGAGATAAAAGCCGCCTGCGGTCAATTGGCCGGGTCAAGCCGGATCCGGGGGAGTTTGAATATCACCACCACCCAGGAGTAGACCAGGTAGACGATCCCCACTACCAGCAGGAAAGTCCCGGGCGGATGAGTGGTGGTCGCTCCCCACAAGTCTCCGGCCCAGAAGAGCTTGACGGCCCGCGTAATGCCGCAGGCGGGGCACGGGATACCCGTAGCTGCTCTGAATCGGCAGACCGGGAGCTTCTCCTCCGGAATCCGGGTGACCACGAAGGAAACAATCAGCAGAAGGGTCAGGAATAAGACCCCGAAGATGGTTTCATAATCCTGCTCACCCGGCCCCAACCTGTGCCAGCAGAGCTTCATTGCCCCAAGGAGAGAGAAGCAAGCGAGAACTATACCTTCGTTATCCCCTTGAACCACTCTTCTCCCCATTGCCCGATGAGCGGGAGCGGTTTCTCTTCTCCCTGGGCGGCGTTGATCAGACCCATGATGGTAAGGACCAACAGAAATATTGCCGCGGCGACACCAAGAACGATCCCGATACAGATAAAGGACAGGATTCCGCTGACGATCCCCGCCGCGATACCTGCCAGCCAGATTATGAGTGTCTGTTTGGCGTGATATAGGGAGAATTCATTGTTGCGCATGATCAGGGGGATAAGAAAGAAAGGGAGCCCGATAATGCTTAACGCGTAGGAGAGGATGGCGAAGACCTTTCCCTCCTCCACTTCCCGGGAATCCGGCGCCGGAGGAGACGGCTTCGGTACGGGTGTAATTGCTTCCGGGTCGCTCGTGGGTTGTGCTCTCTCGTCATTCATAATATTACCTCCTTGTTTAGGTTTTAAATAAACAGTACCTGGTTAATTGAAAAAAGTAAAGGTGATTACTCCGGAAGAAGAGTCGAGCAAGGTTAATATCCTCTTGATTGTTGTGAAGGTGTATAATATTCTGGCTTAACGATCTTTCCGGGAAGGAGAAACGTTATAAAATTACAATCTAAATACTGCCTGATCATCTCGGTCTTCTGCGGTCTGGCCGCCGGCTCGGTGGCCGCGGAGACGGTTTACTTAAAGAATGGCGATCAGATAACCGGGACGGCCTGTTCGGTGAGAGGGGGGAAGGTCTTTTTAACGACGGATTACGCCCGGACAGTTGAGATCAATCTCGGTTCCGTCCAGGGGATTGATTTCGACCGGCCGGTACCCCTGATCCTGGATGACGGAACCGAGAAGAAGATCACGAAATTAACCCTTGGTCAACCGGACTTCAGAAAGATCAAAGAGGTTAATCCCCCTATCCCCCAGGAATGGAGCTTCAGTGCCTCCGCCGGTTATCAATTCCAGGAAGGGAACTCGAACACGGGGGATGTCAACGCCCGGGCCACCATCGTCCGGTTCGTGAAAGATGAATACCGCCTCACCGCGGACGGGTCTTATGTCTGGGGCACCAAGAAGAAAGACTCGGGGGCTAAAGAACGGACCGCCAACCGGGGCGCTGCGTCGCTCCAGGCGGATCTATTCTGGTTTCGGGATATTTATTGTTATTTCCGGTCCGAAATCGGATATGACCGGAAACAGGACCTGGAACGCCGGCTCGAGAACGGTCCCGGCTTCGGTTATGAGCTCTTCCGGGTAAACGGCACATTCCTGGATCTTGAAATGGGGGCTTCCTATATCGATAGCAAGTACAACACTGACATCGACAAGGACAGAAAAGATCATGGAACTTATCTCCGGATCGCTGAGAGCGGAGAACTGGCCCTGACCTCGATTCTGACTCTTATGCATAGCGCTTCCTATAAGCCGAAACTGAAGGGCTTTGATGATTACTTCCTCGACGGTTCGATCGGTCTTCTTCAGCCTCTCTTCCAATCTCTACCTGACGGCCACCTTCTCCGACCGGTACAACAACCGCCCGGCCTCCGGGAAGAAGAAGAATGATATATATATAGTGAGTTCCCTGGGAGTTAATTTTTAGTTATTTTGTGTGTTTGGACAGACGAGGCAGCAGTCCCCTATTGAGGAGGTTGTTATGGAACTGTTTGAAGCGATCAGACGGCGTTACAGCTATCGTGGTGCCTTTGAGGATAAAGAAGTTCCGCGCGAGGATCTGAAGAAGATAGTGGAAGCCGGTCTCAAGGCCCCCTCGGGCGTGAACGGCCAGACTACCACCTTTATTATTGTTGATGACCTGGTCCTGGTTCGGGAGATTGGCATGATGCACCTGAAGAACCGGGCCCTGCGCGAGGCCCGGGCCCTGATTGCCTGCGTCATCGACCGAAAGCCCGAGGCGATTTATGAGGGATACTCCTTCCAGATAGAGGATTGCGCGGCGGCGGTGGAGAATATGTTACTGGCAATCACGGCGCTCGGATATGGTTCGGTGTGGATAGACGGCTGGCTGCGTCTGGAGGGACGGGCGGAGAAGATCGGGGGACTCCTGGGGGTCCCGGCGGAGAAGATCGTCCGGGTTATCCTCCCGGTTGGCGTTCCCGTCGAGGAAGGCCCGCGAAAAGATAAGAAGCCCTTCGGGGAGAGAGCCTGGTTCAATAGCTGGTCCCGCGCAATAAAATGAATAACCGCCCGCTTGATAAACTTAACTGGGGGATCCTCTCCACTGCCCGGATCAACCGGAGGATTATCCCTCAGATCAAGAAGGCTTCCCGCTCCGAGTTGGTGGGGGTGGCCGGCCGGGACCCCGAGCGGACCCGGCGGTTCGCTTCCCGGTGGGAGATTCCCCGGGCCTTTAACTCCTATGAGGAGCTTCTGGCCAATCCCGGGATTAACGTCGTCTATATCTCCCTCCCTAACAGCCTTCACGGTGAGTGGGTGCTCCGGGCGGGCCGTTCCGGCAAGCATGTCCTCTGCGAGAAACCCCTGGCTCTTTCCGGGACGGAAGTCGAGCGGATGGCGGCGGAGGCCCGCGGAAGGAAATTAGTAGTGATCGAGGCCATGGCCTATCTGATGCACCCGCAGTTCTTGCGGTTGAAATCTTTCATCGCCGATGGGTTGATCGGGAGGGTGCGGTTGATCCGGGCCTGGTTTCGTTTTTTCCTCCCCCGGGGAAGTAACATCCGCTGGTCGAAAGAACTGGGAGGCGGTGTCCTGTGGGACGTGGGCTGCTATCCGGTGAGTTTCTGCCGGGCGATCATCGGCGCGCCACCGGTCGAAGTCTTCGCCCGACAACAGACTGGCCCCACCGGTGTTGATGTCATATCGGCCTGCCAGCTGAATTACTCCAACGATATTATCGCCCAGATCGACTGCGCCTTCTCTCTTCCTTACGGAGTGGGAGCGGAAGTCGTGGGGGAGAAAGGCCTGCTCCGGGTCCTTAACCCCTGGCAGCCCGATCTCGACGGAAAAGTGAGCGACCTGGTTCACGTCGCCCCCGACGATACCGAGACCGAGATCTCCACCTTGGCCAGAGACCCCTACCTCTGTGAGATCGAAACGCTGGAATCCGCCGTCCTGGACGGGGTGCCGCCGGCCTATAACCTGGAGGAGAGCCGGGAGAACGCGGAGGTAATCGCGGCACTTTACCGGTCCGCCCGGACCGGTAAGGTGGTGAAAAAGTTTTACTGATATAATGCTCACAAATTTATTTTCAGTTGACTTTCCCGGGCGAGTGAATAGACTCCACCCCCTAAAATAGCAAATTGTAAAAGGAGTAACTGATTGTGAATGAGAAGAAGAAAACCTTCGCCCGGCCGCCGAAGAAACTAACTGCCCGAAAGAGCCCAAAGCGAAAGAAGAAAGAAGTAGTGATGCCGCCGCTTCCGGGGCCGGAACAGCTCGAGTGGGAAAAAATCTATGAGATGGAGATAGTTACCCGAGCCCGGGCCTGGAACCGCGCCCGGGACATGGGCACGATCGAGGGCATCAATCGCCGGATGGCGTTCGGGGGATACCGGGATGTTATCCGCGACGCCGACCGGGCCTATGAAGGGTCAATCTGGAAGATAGCGGGGGAGATCATGGAGAGGCGCGACACCATCCGGCTGGTGATCGTGGCCGGCCCCAGTTCATCCGGCAAGACTACCACCACCCTCAAACTCTGTGAAGCTCTCCGGGCCATGGGCGAGGATCCGCAGCTACTGTCCCTGGATAACTACTTCTGGAACCTGAAGGACCAGCCCCAGGACGAATTCGGGGATTATCAATTCGAATCCCCCCAGGCCCTGGATATCGAGACGATCAACCAGAACCTCCGGGACCTTCTGGCCGGGAAGGAAACCACGGTCCCGGTTTACGACTTCATGGCCGGCGGCCGGAAGGAAAAGTGGGAGAAGATGAAACTTTTGGACGGTCAACTGCTGGTCATGGAAGGACTGCACGCCTTTTATCAACCGATGACGGCCGGTATCCCGGGGGAGATACAGTTCCGGGTCTATATCGAGACCGTCTGCCAGCTCCAGGACGGGGCGGATAACTTCATCCCCTGGACGGACATCCGTCTCCTGCGCAGAATGGTCCGGGATAACCTTCAGCGCAACTATACCCCGGTCAGGACGCTCGGACACTGGCATTACGTCCGGCAAGCGGAGAAGGAGTTTATCGTACCGTTCATCGGACAGGCGGAGGCGGTGATCAACGGCTATCTCCCTTATGAGCTCCCGGTCTATAAGAAGTATCTCTATGAATCGTTGAAGGCGGCCGTGGAAGAGTACGCCGGCCAGACCGGAAAAGAGGACGCTCGCCGGAGAGGGGCCCGGTGTCTCAACTATCTGGAGGAGATCGACGTGTTGGAAGATGACTCGGTTATCTCGCCCTCCTCTCTGATCCGTGAGTTCATCGGGGGGAGCATATATTAATCCGCCAAAGCCCGAAGGGCGACGGCTGATTAATACATTTACTTCTTACCGATCATTTATTATTATAAGGACATGGTTATCCCGGTTATAGTTGACCTCAAACCAATTTAAATTTTCCGGAGGAAAATTTAACGAATGAAGACGATTAAAGATTTGAAATTGCGGTTGAAGACCCCCAAGCAGAGAAAGGTCTTGGAGAGGCTTGTTCTCCATCCTTCTCGTTTGGAGGGATATAAACACCTGGCCCGGCTCCTGGCCCGGGAAGGAGATACGGAGGGAGCGGAAAAGGTCTTGCGGTTGGCCCTGACCTATTTTCCCAAAGATCGCTTGACTCGCGAGCAGCTGGCCGGTCTCTACGAAGATATGGGGCGGACGGCCCGCGCGGCCGAGATCTACCGAAAGCTGATTAAAGAGGGTGAGAGCTGGCCGGCTTATCTTCGCCTGTCCCGCATCCACCAGAAGAAAGGGGATTATGAAGGCGCGGTCGCCATCCTGAAAAGCATTCCTTCCCGGCATCCCTTCAAGGAGAGATCATATATCCCCCTCTATGATCTCCTCTTCGCGATGGGCGCTCATAAAAGGGGCATCCAGAACATCAAGGCAGCCATCCGTCACTGCGGGCCTTCTCATCAGCTGGTAAAGAAGCTGGGGCGGCTTTATATGAAGGACGGCCAAAAAGTGGAAGGGATCAAGTTTCTGAAGAAGGCTCTCCGGTACAAACCCGATGATCTGGACGCCGTAAAGCTGATCGGCCTGGCCAATCTCGACCTGGGCAGATACGGCCTGGCCCGGAACTGGTTCTTTAAGATTCTGGAGCAAGATCGTGATTCCTACCAGGCTCACATCGAGCTGGCCGAGCTGGCCCTCCGCCAGGACAAGCTGGATGAAGCGAAGAAGTGGGTGGATCAGATCCTCCGGGTCCAGAAGAAGAAGCGCGAGCCCTGGGATTCCCGATCCAAACTGGCGCTGGCGGAATATTATCTGAGGAAAGGCAACCATAAAAAAGCGGTCGAGCTGGCGGTTGATGGACTGAGCGAGACCCCGTTCTATTATCCGATGGAACTGGTCCATGCCCATGCGATTCTGGCGGAGGGGTACCGGGCTCTGGATGACGAATTCAAAGCGGAAGTCCACTCCCGGATCGAGAAAGCGCTGATTGCCGATTCGGACGCCTTCAACGCTTTTATCGATCTGGCCCATCAACTGGAGAAGGAGAAGAAACTGGCCGAGGCGAAGGAAGTCCTGGAACAGTTGCTGATCACTTTTCCGGGTAATATCCTGACCTTGCTCAACCTTGCCGAGGCCCAGTTCCGGCGGGGGATGACCCGGTCCGCCGTCCAGCTGGCCCGGGCGGCCGCCGAAGGTTCCGAGGGGAGCTTTATCCAGGATAAGATCAAGGCACTGAAGCTGCTGGTCCGGGTCAGCCGAGCGAGCGGCCTGGAAGGCGCCGCGCGGGATTACGAACGCCGCGTGAAGAAGCTTCTATCCGGTGGACGCGCATAAAAACGACGGACTGATCACCTGTTCTCACTGTGGAGAGCCCACCCCCTCCGAGAACCTTAAATGATCACCTATCTCAAACAGCCCCGGTTGGATCATCCCCAGCTGCTGATCGCCTGGCCGGGGATGGGTTATGTCGCTTCCAAGACGGTCTCCTACCTGGTGGATTCCTTGGAAGCGGAACGGTTTGCTTTTATCCATCCCGGGGATTATTTCTCTCCCTCGAGTGTGGTTGTTGAAGATAGCGTGGCCCGGATCCCTTCCCTGCCGGCCAGTAATTTCTACTTCTGGAAGAACCCGTACTCGGGGAGCGATCTGATCTTCTTTTTGGGTGATTCCCAGCCCTCCACTCCGCTCCAGTTCCGGATGGCCCGAGAGGTACTCGGTCTGGCTGCCCGGATGAACGTCTTCCGGCTCTGGACCTTTGCCGCCGCCCCGGCCCCCATCCAGCATAAAGATACCCCCCGGGTCTGGGGGGTTGCCAATCACGTGTCCTTGAAGGAGTACCTGATCGGGCAGAATGTTGATATGCTGGAGATGGGAAATATCAGCGGCCTGAACGGTCTGTTGATAGGGGTAGCTTCTCAAACCGGCATCTCCGGGATATGCCTGCTGGGAGAGATCCCCTACTATACCGTTAACCTCGAGAACCCGCGGGCCGCCTGGTCTGTCCTCCACCTCCTCCAGACCCTGCTCTCTCTTCGAATTGACTTTCACTCTCTTGAAGATGATATTAAAAAATTCGACCGTGAAATTTCCCGGATCGGGAAGAAAACCCAGGAGACAATGGAGACATTTATCCACTCCGACGAGGATTCGATGGAATTCGGCGGGTTGGTCGAGGATGAAGAGGAGGAAGAAGAAGAGGAGGAGGAGAGTAAGCCGCTCTCCGATACCGCCCGGCTGCGAATTGAAGAACTCTTCCGTCAGGTCAAGCAAGATCCCTTGCGGGCGCCCCGGCTCAAGGAAGAGCTGGATAAATGGGGGGTCTACCATATCTATGAAGACCGGTTCCTCGACCTCTTCCGGAGAGGAGAGGCGGGGTGATGGGAAAGACTGAACTTCGAACATTTAAAGACCGAACATTCAACACTCATCAGCTAAGGTTTCGGCGGGCAGGAGCTCAACTTTCAACATCCAGCGTTCAACGGCCGTCCATGCGAGGCGACAACTTCGAACTTTAGTCACTTCGCACTTCGCACTTGAAAGTCCCATGTCCGACTCCCATAAACAGCGTAAAGTCCTGCTTGCACTCACCGTCTTCCTGGCTGCCTTTCTTCTCCGCCTTGTCCTTGATCTCGTCTTCTTCTTCCGCTTCGGCTGGCACTCTTCTCACCTGATCGAGATCTGGTTTTATTACGGTGTCGCCCGGGGAGTGTTTACCCTCTCCACACTCGATCCCACTTTTCTTCTGCTTCGGGTCCCCGGTTTGCTCCTGCCCGGAGCGGTTCTTTATCAGGCAGTGGCCTTCGAGGCGGCCCTTATCTCCGCCGTTACCGCGGTTCTGATCTTCTTCTGGCTCGATAGCTGGGCCGGCCGGGAGACGGGTTTTTGGGGCGGGGTGGTCTTCGCCCTGCTGCCCGCGCCCCTGACCCTCTCGCTGGTCAACTTCTCTCACGACCTGGTTCAGGTTCCCCTGATGGTCCTCTTCTTCTGGTCGACCGGCACGGCTATCCGGGGAGCGAAAAGGCCCGGGAGGCGTGCGCCGGCGGCGTTTCTCGCGGTCCTCTGCCTGCTTCTGGGGTTGGAGATCGGGCCCTTGATGGCCGGCGCCCTGGTCATTGTCATCCTCTACTGCCTCTGGTATTTTTTCCGTCTCCGGCTGGGAGGTAACCCGTCGTTATGGGCGGCCGCTCTCTTTCTGCTCGGGCTCCTCCTGTTGAATTATGCCCTCTTCAGGATCATGAAGGCGCACCTGCTGGAGTGGATCGCCCCCCTGGCCCTGAAGTTCAGGGGGATCGATCTCACGGCGCAGGTCAAGATTGTCGTCGGCGATCTCCAGCCGCTGCCCCGGGACGCCTTCTGGGGCCGGTACACTCTCTTCATCTTCTTCCTTCCCTGGGGGTTCTGGACGGCCTTGAAGAAGAAGGAGTTTTTTGGGTTGAGTCTCTTCTGCTTCAGTATGGCCCTGGCCCTGGTCGTGAACCGGGGAGCCCGGCTCCTCGATCTCTCGGTGGTGATGCTGACGGCGCTGGGACTCGCGCATTGGAAGAAAACCGCCGCCCTGGTGACCGTGGCCACAGTTCTTCTCTATCTGGCGATTGACCTTTTATTCCCGGGGATCGCCGCCCGACTGTATGTCGGGCTTCCCTACAGCCTTTCTCAATTGTGGGAGACGATCGGCAGGACATTGTCCGATCCGGTGTTTCGGCCCAATCCGGTTCTTCTGCGCTGCGGCTGGTTGTTCGCCGGATTCTTTGTCGTGACCATCATCTGGGTTCTTCTGCCGGTCTGGAAAAGAAGCCGGCCGGCCTTCGCTTTACTCCTGATCATTGCCTTTCTTCAGGGCGGCTGGGTCCTGCTGGCTGCCCGGACCAGTAGTGATCAGGTTGAATACGAGGCTTATCGATGGTTGAACGACCATTCCCGGCCGGGAGAGAAGATCTTCGCGTCCTGGAACCAGGGCTATTTTATCGAAGCGGTCACCCACCTGGTTCCTATTACCACCCCGGCGCGGATAGATCTCTCCCTCTCCCGGCTCTACTGGGAAGATGAGGAGGACGCAGCCCGGGAATTAATCGGGCGCGGAGTAAGGTATGTTCATATCTGTACCCGCTACTTCAGCGTAACCGGCGTCGATCAAAAAAATGACACTTTCAACATGCGGGGCAGTACCAGCATCGGTCCCCGTCCCGATCATATCCGCCGCTTATCGAGGATGCGCCGGACGTTTCTCTTTCGCCTCATCTATGAACCGAAGAAGTTGAGGTTCTTCCGGCCGATCTATGAGAAGATCGATCTTGAGCGAGAGGTGATGGTGAGGTTCTTTGAGATCCTTCCGCCGGAGGCTGATCAGCCTATGGCTGAAAATCCCAAATCTCATTATGGAGAATAAATATGAGATTTAAGCAGTTGCTCCGGTTAACTATTACCACTCTTGGGGTATTGTCGGTAATATTCTCATCCGCCCGGGCACAGTCATACCGGGACGGGATCTATGAGGGGGTGTCTCCAAAAATTGTTTGGGGCCAGGTCCGGCTGAAAGTGGTGATAGAGAACGGGATGATCAAGGATATTCAATATATAGAGATCCCTGACTGGCAAACCGAGGAGGTAAAGAAGACGATGCGCGAGAGGATCGTAAGAGAACAGTCACCCCGGGTCGATGCCGTGACCGGGGCTACGGATACCAGTAAATTGATCTCTCAGGCGGTAGTCGCGGCCCTGGAAAAGGTCTCGGAACCGTCGGAGACACCTTTGAAAAAAGCGACGCCAGCGCCCCCGCCGCGGGTCATCCTGGAGACTACCCGGGGGCGGATAGAGTTGTTACTCTACCCGGAGAAAGCCCCGAAAACGGTGGAGAATTTTATCGGCCTGGTCAAGAAGGGATACTACGACGGGATTATCTTTCACCGGGTGATCCCGGGTTTCATGATCCAGGGGGGTGACCCGACCGGGACCGGCCGGGGTGGTTCTTCGCTCTGGGGTAAGCCCTTTAAGGACGAGTTCAGCCCCGGTCTTCAGTTTGATAAACCGGGTCTTCTGGCCATGGCCAATTCCGGCCCGGATACCAATGGCTCCCAATTTTTTATTACGGTGGCGCCTACTCCGTGGCTGAACAACCATCACACCATCTTCGGGGAGGTGACCGGAGGGTACGATGTGGTGAAGGCGATCGAGCGGACCCCGACCGGTCCCGGCGCCCGCCCGAAAGCCGAGCAGAAGATACTGAAAGCTAACTCCGCGAATTAATTTAGCTTGTGGAAGATGAGTTTTTATAGTAAGTTTTATTAAATAATCTACTCCATATACATTAGGAATAGTAGCGTGAAGAGTGTACTGTTAACAACGATATTATCCTTTATTGTCCTTATTCCCACATCCGGGGTCTTCTCATTTACCATCAAGACCGTGGACGATGGAACCATGCTCCAATGGCCCCCGGACCGCACCACCATCTTCTACATGATCGGTTCTTACCAAGAGGGCCCAACCCCCGTGGCGGCCAGGGATCTGGCCCGCGCTTTTCAAGTTTGGGAAGAGAAGTCACAGGGAGAGCTCGCGTTTATCTATGCCGGTCGTCTTGAAGATGGAGAAGCCGTAAAGGATGAAACCAATATTATCCTCTGGGTTGGGGACGGATGGAAGTATGGATCGGAGATTGTGGCTATCGCGACTATCTGGTATTCGAACGAGGGGGGAATAATTGAAGAGGTCGATATCGAGTTCAATACCAGAGACTTTGATTGGTCGTCACCCGGTTCCCCCGGCATTCTTGAGACCGCTCTCCATGAGATCGGCCATCTCCTGGGGATCGGCCACTCCTTCAACCCCGGCGCCGTGATGTATGACACCATCACCCCGGCCAGTCCAGCCCGGCGGACGTTGAGCCGGGACGAGGTGGAAGCCCTCCTCTTTCTCTATCCCCACTCCTCCCGGAAGGTGAGTAGTTTTGATCTACCCGTTCTCTTCTATCCCGGTGATTTCCCGGGAGAGTCATCCTCCCACCCCCTGACTCCGGAATTGGACCCGGGCCCCGACTGCTGGGTAAGCGCCCTGGGGACGATAGATTTTGACCGGGATGGCTACTGCTCCGAGCTGTTGGCGTCTTGTCGGGAGGAGGACGGGCAAAAGACCCTGGAGGGGTGGGGCCTGATCAATGCTGAGACCGGTTCCGTGGCCCGGCTCGCCTCCCCCCGGGAGATCGTTCTGGAGGGAAAGATCACGGCTGTCTGCGGGATTGACCTCGGCCGGGACGGCATCTGCGGAGAAGCGGTGGTTCTCCTCCGGGACGATGAACAGGAGGTGCTTTATTTTTACTCCCTTGAACCCGAAACGGAGGCGGCGCTAACCCCGATTGCGTCATTGGGGGTCGCGGCCCCCGGGGCCAATAATCTAATAGGGATGGGTTCCCTGGACGCGGACGGCGACGGGATCAAGGATGAGCTTCTATTGCTCCGGGCGACCCCAGCGGGTTACACCCTCTATCTACATACCGCTCCCCCGGTGGGCGAAGAGATCGAAGAACCGGATTCCGGGACTGAGATCAACGTACCCGGGCTCCAGGAAGGCTCCCGGTTGCTGGGCCTGGCGGTTCTGGACGCGGATGGGGACGGGGAGGAGCGGGATCCGGTCTTCTTAGAGCTGACTCCGTCCGGCGAATACTGGCTCCACGCTTTCCGTTTGAACGGATCGGGCTTCGGCTATGAGATCTCCTATCTCACCTCGGCCCCCCTGCCGGAGAAACTGTTAAGCGTTCTCCCCGCGCGGATGGGAGGCCTTGACGCCAACCGGGACGGTTACTTAGACGAGCTGATTATTTTCTCTTCGAAAAAATAATCAGTAATCATGGGGCGCTTCCCATTCATCGGATGGAGGTGTCCGAGGATCTCCTCCGTCTATCTCCGGAATATTCTCTTCCAGCTCCATTGAGCCGCTCCTGTCCCTGAGCGTTCCCCCCGGTGAGAAGAACGAAAAGAGGAGAAATCGCGATTTTTTCCGTTGAAGTTCCGGTACAGAAAGATATAGATTTTAGTTTTGAACTTAATTCCCATACTGGGCGTATTAAAGGAGAGATAATGGCTCAAACGGATGAGCAATTAATTGAGTTATGCAAAAATGGAGATCTCTCTGCTTTGGAAGAACTTCTGAACCAATATCGCAATCCTTTGATGGCCTTTATTTGTTCCGTAGTTAGAGACTATCACCTGGCGGAGGACATATTTCAGGAAACTTTTATCCGGATTTATCGCGAAGCGCGGCGGTTCCGGTCCGGTGCCGGCTTCAAAACCTGGCTTTACGCGATTGCCATGAACCGCTGCCGGGACGCTCTCCGGAAGTCGAGGCGGAAGCCCACCCTCTCTCTGGAGACCGAGATAAAGGGGCCGGACGGCGTTCCGGTAGGTAGAATGATCGAAACCGTCGGCGGAGAGGGGCCCGGACCCCGTGAAGAGGCCGGAGGGAGGGAACTGGAGGCTATCTTCCGGCGTAAGCTGGCCGGCCTCTCCGAGGAACATCGGCAGGTGGTGATCATGAACCGTCTCAGCGGGCTGAAGTACCGTGAGATCGCGCGGATTCTGGGGATTCCCTCCGGGACGGTCCGCTCCCGGCTTCATTACGCGCTGGAGCATCTGAGAAAGAAAATGTTCACCGGGGAAGATCATAATGAAATGTGACAGGATAAGAGAATACTTGCTTGACCGGGTCCTGGGAGAGCCGTTACCGGATTCGGTGGAAGATGAGATCCGGAAACATCTGGCGCGCTGCTCACAGTGCCGCCGGTGCTATGAGGAGACCCGGGCTGCTTGGCAGTCCCTGGAGGCCCTGGAACGACTGTCTTTTCCTCTTCGCCTTTCCCGTAATGTGCTCCGGGAAGCCGCCTCTCGCCCCCGGCCCGGTGGACTCCGGTTATCGGACCTCCTTCTTAACTTTCGGCACCTCTCCCCCCTGGCCGCGGCGGCAGCCTTGATCGCGGGGGTTGGCCTCTTTCTTTTCCTTCGGGAATCCTCCGGACCGGACCGGACGGAAGGCCCGGCGGCTGCGCGCTCGGCCAGTGCGTTTTCACGGCAGTTACTGCCGCTGCCCGATCCGACGAAAACTCTGAAAGATTACCTAAAAGAGACCAGGAATATTCTTGGCGGGATCCGGGAAGGGACTTATAATACCTGGGGATCGGTTCTGTCGGAGATTGTCTCCCGGGACCTCCAGGGGCGGGCGAATTATCTCCTGGAAAATTCAGATCTCCCTCCGGCGTCCCGTTTAATAGTGAGGGATCTGCACGATAAATTCTGGCTGATTCTCCGGAGCGGACGGGGACGGGAGGAGGAAGCACTCAGTCTACCTCCGGAAGTAGACCCGGTGGCGCTGCTGGATGAGATCGACAAATTTAACCTAAATTGAGCTGACCTGGATCAACTTATGTTGTCTCGAAGAAAAATAATGTTGATCAACCTGGTACTGGCTGTCCTGCTGGTGACCGGAAGCGGTTACCTGGCCTGGACGTATTACCAGGACCGACCGGTTGAAGATGACTGGGCTTCCCCCGACCAATCGATAGAGGCCGAGGCGGTCCCTACTCCGCCCGGGGAATCGTATTATGAAGTAATCGTTTCCCGCGATCTTTGGAGAGAGAAGTTTGCCGCCCCGGAGGAAGCGCCTCCGCCCACCCCCAGGCCGCAGGAAGTTCCTCCCCCCAAATTAAATCTACTGGGAACGACGGTCCGGGCCGATCAGTCGAAAAGTTTGGCCTTTATTGAGGAGGTTGTGAATAAAAAACAGGACTCTTACCGGGTGGGAGACTCGGTAGCCGAGGCGGTAGTGCTGGAGATCGAGCGAAACCAGGTAGTCATGGATTTCAAGGGGAATGTCTTTACCTTAACCGCGTTTAAAGATAGCATCAAGGTTAATAAGGGATCCATTCCCCTCTCTCGCATTCTTCGCCCGGTCGGTAAGAACAAATGGCTGATCAGCAAGAAAGGTCTCTGGCAGTTGATCGCTAATAATAAATGGCTCGTCAGCAAGAAAGGTCTCTGGAAATATATCAAAGTAGATCAGATCAAGGTCAAGGTCGATGAAGTGGTCGCCCAGATTATGAAGGCGTTGAGCGGTGTCGGTTGCCGCCCGTATTATCCGCCGGGAAAACCCCGGCGGGGAGACTCCGAGGGGTACGAGATACTGATTCTGCCTCCGCGCCATCTCTCGACCTATCTGGGGATCAAGAAGGGAGACATTATTCGTACGGTAAACGAGAAGATGATCACCGGGAAGAAGAGAGCCCTGGAACTGCTCCAGGAGGTTCAGACCGAAAAGACCGTGATCGTGGAGATAAAAAGGCAATCAGAACTCCTCCAACTGGAGTACATGGTTCAGGTTGAGCTTTTGGAGCTGGAATAATCTTATTTATAATGAAATATTTGCGAAAATTGATTGTTGCGATCTGGCTGGGGCTTCTCCTCGGGTTACTGATATCTCAAGGCTTGGGGCGGGCTCAAACCGGCGGGTTTGAGGAGGAAGATGGGCTCGTCAGCATGGACTTTGAAAATACCGAGATCCGAGTGGTGATTAAGTATATCAGTGACCTGACCGGAAAGAACTTCATTATCGATCAGAACGTCCGCGGTCCGGTTACGGTCATCTCCCCAACCAAGATCCCCCTGGACGAAGTCTATAAAGTATTCGAGTCGATCCTGGAGGTTCGCGGCTTTGTCACCGTCCCCTCCGGCAAGGTGATCAAAATCTCCACCAAGAAGGAAGCGAGCAAGAGGAATATCGCCATGTCGGTGGGAGATAATCTGGAGCAGATCGTTCCGGAGGACACGATCATTACTCAGCTCATCCCCCTCCAGTACGCGGACGTGCAGAAAGTACGGACGGCGCTGGGCCAGCTCTTCTCGAAAGATTCCAGCGTGATCGCCTACCCGGTTACCAACACCCTGATCGTCACCGACATCTCCTCCAATATCCACCGCCTCGTCAAGATCATCAAGGAGCTCGATATCCCCGGTTATGAAACCAGGATCACCGTTGTCCCCATCCGTTACGCGGCGGCCGACATCCTGGCCGGGGAGCTCTCGCAGGTGATCGAGGAAGCGGGCAAGGTCCCGGGCGCTCCCCCCACCCCCCGCAGACGGCAGAAGGCCGGCCAGCTCCAGACCAGTGAGAAGAATCTCAAGATTATCCCCGACGAACGGACCAACTCCCTGATTATCCTGGCCAACGATGAAGACACCAAGCGGGTTCTGGACCTGATCAAACGGCTGGATGTGGAGACCGAACGGAGCAATATCCATGTCTACTTTCTTAAAAATACTAATGCCGAGGATATGGCCAAGGTCCTCAACAGCATCGTCTCCAAGCGCAAACCAAAAGGCGGAGAGGAGCCGGCCCTGATCAGCGAAGACAAGGGGACCAACGCCCTGATCATCGATGCCACCCAGGAAGCCTACGCCGACCTGATTAAGATCATCCAGAAGCTGGACGTGGTCCGCGACCAGGTCCTGGTGGAGGTTCTGATCGCCGAGATCGCCTATGATAAGACATTCGAGCTGGGTGTGGATTGGATCGACATGGACAATGACGGCACCGGATTTCCTGATATCGCGACTATGGGAACCGGCCGGAACAACGCGGAGGGGATGGCCCAGTCGGTCTTTAGCGGCGCCCTTTCCAGCTGGGCCACCGACGCTGAGGGAGGGCACCAATCACCGGGTATAGACGGCCTCTCACTGGGGTTTATTCAGAAGATGGCCGGCACGGGCACCAGCCTTCCCGACTTCGCGGTCATGCTCCACGCCCTCCAGACCAACTCGGACGTCAACATCCTGGCCACCCCCCAGGTCCTGACGATGGACAACGAGGAGGCAAAGATCAAGGTGGTACGGAACATTCCCTACGTGAGCAAGATCGAGATCGGGAGTACTGATAGCCGTGATTATCAGGATATCGAATACAAGGATGTCGGGATTGAGCTGACGATAACCCCCCATATCAGCAAGGCCCAGATGGTGCGGATGGAGATCCACCAGAAGATATCCAGCCTGACCAGTGGTGAAGTGAGTGGCGGGGTAACTCTTACTCCGGAGACCTTCGACCGGGAGACCGAGACATCGGTGATCGTGAAGGACAACCATACCATAGTGATCGGGGGGCTGATTCGGGACGACTGGTACGAGGCCGAAAGCAAGATTCCGATCCTGGGTGACATCCCGCTTATTGGCAACCTCTTCCGGCAGACCTCCACCCGGAAGGAGAAGAATAACCTCCTGATCTTTATTACCCCCCGAGTGGTGCGGACCACCCAGCAGATTGCCGACCTGACCAATCTCAAGCGTCATCAGGCTCCGGAGCTCGACTCCCGGATAAAGGGACGGGAGTCCGAGATGGCCGACCGGGAGAGAGAAACGCAGAAGAAAGAAGCAATGAAATACCAGGATCTGAAGGCCAGTTACGCCTTGCAACTGGGGGCTATGAAGGATTATGAAGAAGCGCACCGCGCCCTCCCGCCTCCAGATGAACTTCCCATCGCTCCTGCCGGTGGGGACTCTGAAATGAAACCCGTCGGGAAAAGTTCTACCTCGCGCTCCTTCCTGGACAGTCTCCCGAATATCTCTTTCGGGCGTCACGACGAGAGCGAGGAAGATCAGAAAGGCACCGGGCGGTTCCATAAATAAGTTACAAAAAATGATTGCGAATCAATCAATCGAAGAGATTTTACTGGCCGATAAAGTGGTGGATCGGGCGGTCCTCGATACGGCCCGGTCGCGCCAGGAAGGCCCTGACCAGGGGAAACAACTGGGTGATATCTTGTTCGGGATGGGGGTTATCAATCAGGAACAGTATCGTCGGGCGCTGAGCCGTCATCTGAATCTCCCCTATCTCGATTCGCTCTCGGTGGAGATGGTGGATAAGGAGATCGTCTCCCGCATCCCGCTGAATTTTTTGTTGGCCCATCAGCTGATCCCGCTTAAGGAAGAGAAGGGAACGGTCGCCGTGGCCATGGCCAACCCTCTCGAGCTTCAGCCCCTGGACGACCTCCGTCTTTTGCTGGAGAAGGAAGTGCACCCGGTCGTCTGTGCCCCTGATGAGATCATCAGGGTCGCCAACCATTCATACGGCCATGCCGACGGCGCCGCCGAGGCGATGCTGGAGGGGATGGAGGAAGAGGAAATCACTGAACTGGTGACCCTGACTGATGAGGCGGAAGATCTCCTGGACATCGCCACCAAGGCTCCGGTGATCAAGCTGGTCAATCTGATTCTCTTTGAAGCCGTCAAAGTCCGGGCCAGCGATATCCACATCGAGCCCTATGAAAAAGAGCTCCGGGTGCGTTACCGGATAGACGGCATCCTCTATGAATCGATCAAGCCGTCCAAGCAGTACCAGTCCGCGATCACTTCCCGGGTTAAGATCATGGCTAACCTGAATATCGCCGAGAAACGCCTTCCCCAGGACGGCCGGATTAAAATTAAGATCACCGACCGGGAGATTGACCTGCGTGTTTCCACAATCCCGATCTCATTCGGGGAAAGAATCGTACTCCGGTTGCTGGACCGGTCCGCCCAGCTTTACAGCCTTCACGATCTGGGAATGAGTGATGATCGCTTGGCGCTCTTCTCCCGGCTGATCAAGCTCTCCCACGGCATCATCCTGGTAACCGGCCCGACCGGTTCCGGCAAGACTACCACCCTATACGCGGCCTTGAGCAACGTGAACTCGATGGAGCAGAATATCATCACGGTCGAGGATCCGATTGAGTATCAGATCCCCGGGATCGGCCAGATTCAGGTAAAACCCAAGATCGGTCTCACCTTCGCCAACGGACTCCGCTCGATCCTCCGGCAAGACCCCGACGTGGTCCTGATCGGGGAGATGCGGGATAATGAGACCGCCGAGATCGCGATCCAGGCCAGTCTCACCGGGCATCTGGTCTTCTCCACCCTCCATACCAACGACGCGGCGGGGGCGATAACCCGGCTCATCGATATGGGGGTGGAGCCGTACCTGGTCTCATCCTCGGTGGTAGGGATCATGGCTCAACGGTTGGTTCGGATGATCTGTCCGCACTGCCGGGAAAGCTATCATCCCGGTGAAGAGTCCCTCCGCGAGATCGGGCTCTCCCCGGATGATATCTCGGAGGGGAAACTCTACCGGGGGAAGGGATGCGATAAGTGCTTTCAATCCGGTTATATGGGGAGGAGCGGTATCTTCGAGATCCTCCTGGTGGACGAGGATATCCGCCGGATGATCCTGGAGCGGACCAATACCGGAGAGATCAAGAAAGTGGCCCTGAAGAAGGGGATGTTGACTCTCCGGATGGACGGGGCCCGGAAGGTCGTTGAAGGGATCACGACTATCGAAGAGGTTATCCGGGTAACCCAGGAGGATATCATAGAAGCTTGAGACAAAATGTTAAAACAAAGCGTAAGTCTAACTTTAAACTTTAGTTCACTTTAGTCACTTTAGTTCACTTTAGCTCACTTTAGTCACTTTAGTTCACTTTAGCTCACTTATCTATCATGCCAGTCTTCGACTACAAAGCATTGAACAGCGGGGGCGAGCAGGTAACCGGCATCATCGATGCCGACAGCTCCGCCGATGCCCGGGCCAAATTGCGCCGGCAGGGGATCTTTCCGACCGAGGTCCGGGAGTCGGGAGAGAAGGTTGATCTGAGAAGCGACCTGGCTCTCTCGCGGCTTCTCCACCGGGTCAAGGCCGGGGATGTGGCGGTCTTTACCCGCCAGATGGCTACGCTTCTCAGTTCCGGCCTCCAGTTGGTCCAGTCACTGAACGCTCTGATCGATCAGCTGGAGAAGAGTCCCCTGAAGCGGGTGATCATCAAAGTTCGCGACGATGTCAATGCCGGGAAAAACTTCGCCGAATCACTCCGGCGATTCCCCCGGGTCTTCTCTCCTCTTTATACCAACATGATTCAGGCCGGGGAAGCGGCCGGCGCTCTGGACGTGGTTCTGGAGCGGCTGGCCGACCTCACCGAGAAGAACGTAAAGATGCGTAATCATATCAGGAGTGTGATGGTATATCCGATCCTGGTGGCCTTTATCAGCGTTGCGGTGATCATCTTTCTTTTAGTAAATGTAGTCCCCACCATTACCAGCATCTTTGCCGAGACCCAGCAGGCCCTGCCTCTTCCCACCGTCATCCTCCTTAATATCAGCGATTTTATCCGGGGGTACTGGTGGGTGATCATCCTCATCGCCGGAGGGCTGTATTTTCTTTTCGCTTTCTGGAAGAAAGGGCCCCGGGGAAGGTTCTTTCTCGACCGACTCAAACTTCGTCTCCCCCTCTTTGGTCCCCTGATCAGGAAGATCGCGGTGGTCAGGTTCAGCCGGACCTTGGCCACCCTGCTCTCAAGCGGAGCCCCCCTGATCGAGTCGCTGGGCATTGTCAGGAATATAGTAAATAACACCTCGATCGCTCAAGCGATCGGAAAAGCCATTGAAGCGATACGGGCCGGTCAATCCGTCGCCGGTCCCTTCCGAAAGAGCCGGGTCTTTCCCCCGATCGTGGTGCATATGATCTCGGTGGGAGAGACCAGCGGAGCCCTGGAGGCGATGCTGGAGAAGATCGCCCAGTCTTATGAGGATGAGGTCGAGACGTCGGTCAGCGCGATGACCTCGCTGCTGGAGCCGATCATGATAGTGACCATGGGGATAGTGATCGGATATATCGTTCTCTCAATTCTCCTGCCCATCTTTCAGATGAGCCAGGTGGTAGCATAGGAATAAAGTGACTAAAGTGAACTTCAGCCAGAGGCTGATCCGCCTCCGGCGGAAAAGTGACTAAAGTTGTAAATCAAAATTGAGTTTATAAAAAATCAAACACAGGGAGATTTTTTAAAATGAGTTCAAGAACCAGACTCAAAATGTCCCGGGGCTTTACACTGGTGGAGTTATTGGTGGTGATCGCGATTATCGGCTTTCTGGCTGCCGTTATCGCCCCCAAGCTTTTTCAGGCAATCGGGAAAGGGCAGCGGGGCGCCGCCCAGGCCGGGATCAAGAATATCGAGCTGGCGCTGGGGATGTATTTCGCCGACCATTACTCATACCCCGATTCCCTGTCGCCCCTGGTCCCCAAGTACTTGCCGAAGGTCCCCAAAGATCCCTGGGGCAATCCCTACTTCTATTCATCGGTCAGCCAGCATAGCCAGGAAGTGGATATCGCATCCTACGGGAAAGATGGGGTGGCGGGGGGGACGGGGGATAACGCCGACATCATGAACTGGGATATAGAAGGGGGAAGTGGGGAATAGGGACTGGTGACCGGTGACTGGTGACTAATGTCAATGAATATTATACGGCCGTCAACCCGGCATAGCGGTTTTACGCTGATCGAGCTTTCAGTGGTCCTGATTTTGATCGGGGTGGTATTCATGGTGACCTTCCCGAAGCTCGCCGGGCTCTTCTCGGGCCGAAAGCTTTTGGGCTTCTGCCGGGAACTTGCCGGTTCGCTTGATTACGCCCGTTCCCGGGCGGTGATTGACGGTCGGATATATACCTTTCATATTAACCGGGAAGAGAATGAATACTGGATCACGAGCCTTGACGAAGAGAGCGATTACTACGGTCGCGGAGAAGAAAGCGAGGAACCGAAGAAGCGGAAGATTCCAGATGGAATCAGCGTCCGGCGCCTGAAACTGGGCCGCCGCGTTGTCGAGTGGTTCGAACCGGTTGTCCGGTTCTATCCCCGGGGAAACTCGAACGGTGCCGAGATCTTCCTGGAGACAGACCAGGGGGATAAAGTCAAGATCAAGGTCAAGCCGTATACCGGGCGATCGGAGGTCATAGCCATGGAGTAGGGGTGCTCGCACAGGGGACGAGTATCTGTGTAGAGACATTTATCTGGAATTTAAATATTGTGACTCGGAAGCAATAAATTAGCTGTCATTATGGCTCTCTTATCTATTATCCACGCAAGCAGGAAGCTCTTTCCGAAGGAGAAGAGCGGAGGTTTTACCCTCCTGGAGGTGATGATCTCCGTGGCCTTGTTGGCCGTGGGGATGGTCCCGCTCCTGGTGACGCATGCCACCACCGTCCGAAATCTGCGACGGGCCAAGGAGTTGACTCAGGCCGGGCTTCTGGCCCAGAGCCGGATCGGCACACTGGAATCTCTCGGCTTCATGGCGCTCTCGGGTGATGACGCCTCTTATGAGACGGGTATGGCGAATGCGCAAGAAGATGAGGAGCATCCCTTTCTCAAGGTGAAGGAGGAGATAACGGAGGCCGACTCCGGCGCCCTGCTTCAGGCGGAAGTCGAGGTCTCGGCGCGGTTCGCTGCTCCCGCGGGCGAGAAAGGGCGCCCGGGTGTTGATATCGTCTCATACATTGTGAACCTCTATTTTGAAGAAGAGGAAGAAGAGGAAGAAGACCTGTGATCGGGAGAAGAGCAGGCCGGGTTTTAGCTCAGGAGCGGAACGGGGGGTTCACCATCATCGAGATCCTGATCGCCATCACTCTGGGAGCGGTGGTTCTGGCTTCAGTCTACGGGGCCTATTATACGGTAATGAAGACAACTCGAAACTATAGCCGGGTCTCCGATATCTATCAGACCGCCCGGATTGTCCTGGACACCATGGCAAAGGAGATCAGCGGAGCCTACCAGCCCCTCTTTGCCGAACAAGGGACGAAGTTTCTGGGAAAGGATGAATGGTACGGCGGATTCGAGAACGATACCCTGAACATGGTGACGACGACCTGTCTTCGGGGGGAAGAAGATGAGATCGGATATGACTCGTTCGAGGTCAGTTATTACCTTGGCCACGGGCGCCAGGATGGGTTGCTCTTCATGAAGACAGCGCCCTATTTTATCCTGGAGGCGGAGGAATTGTTCCAGGAAGGAGAAGAGATCATTCTGGCGGAGAACGTCCGGGCGCTTGATTTTAAATACTTTGACGCAGAAGGCGAGTGGGTAGAAGCGTGGGAAGTGGAGGAGGAGAATGTGGCGGAAGAATCGGAGGCGCCGGCGCTCCCCTATGGGGTGAGGATAACCATCTCCATGGGCCTGGAAGGCGAGAAGGAGACGACCCGATTCAGTACTGTCGCCTCCCTGCCGATGATCCCCCGGATGGAAGAGGATGAAGAGGAGATGGAGGAATGACTAATAACGAATGAACGTCGAACGTGACACGGAGGCCGGAGTAGAGGGATATAATCCGCTTAATCAGCATAATCCGCGGTTTCAGGAAAGGGGCCGAGGTGGATGCGTAATGACCCTGTTAATCCTGCCGTCGCGGGCCATAGCCCCGATGTATCGGGGCTATGGCCCGTGAACCCCGCCAGAAAAGGGGCCCGGGCAGAGGCGCAGTCCGGCGTGGTTCTGCTGACGGTCGTTCTGGTGATCGTCCTCCTGGGGGTGCTGGTCATGCAGTATAATTATCTCAGTACCCTGGATGTGCGGATGGCGGCCGGTTTTCGGGATAATCTGGAAGCGTATTATCTGGCCCGGGCCGGTATTAGTCAGGCTATCGCGTTGCTGGAAGAAGATAAGCTGGTCGACCTGGGTTCCGGTGAAGGCGAGGAGGTGGTGGGAAACCAGGCGGGAGGTAGCCGGTCCGAGGAAGAAGAAGATGGGATTGACAGTCTCGATGAAGATTGGGCGCGTCCTCAATCTCCGGCAACGCTCGGCTCGGGAACCTACTACTTTATGATCATCGACGAGGAACGAAAGTTCAACCTGAATCTCCTCCTGGAGGATGCCGTCAAGGAGATCGCGGCGGCCCGGGAGGGGCTTGCCGGCGGCGAGTCAGCGGAAGAAGAGGACGAGTCCGAAAAAAAGAAGGAGGGGGATAAGGAGAAGAGAAAGCAAAAAGAGCGAGCAGAGAAAGAGGAGAAGAAGGAGAATGACAGGGAAGAGGACGATAAGGAGGATGAGGAGATAGAGATAGACGATGAATCGACGGAGTATCTGGCCCTTAAGCTTCTGCTGGAGAAGATCCGGGCCCTGGCTGATGCGGCGGATGGGATCGACCCCTTCGCCAAAGCGCTCTTCGATACGCCGAAAGGGACCATGGATGCGATCGTTGACTGGTTCGAGGAAGACGAGGGCTCCGATCCGGATGGCATCTCACGGAGCGGCCCCATGGAGACGATCGGGGAACTGGCGTTGATAAAAGATATGACCCGGACCTGGCTTATGGGGGCGCCCGGGCGGGAAGAGATCGAGATAGAGAAGGAAGAGAGCGAGCTCCAGTTGATCGATCCCTGGGCCAGGAAACCGTTCCCGGGGCTGCGGGGATACCTGACGGTCTACGGAGACGGCAAGGTCAACATCAACACCGCCTCGAGGGAGGTGCTGGAAGTAATGCTTCAGGATGATAACGACGATCAGATGACACTGGCCGGCGATATTATCGATGCCCGGGAGGAGCTCCCCTTTCAGGCGATTGAAGATATCAACAACGACGAGTTTTTAAGCGAGGAGATGCAAGACAAGTTTCTCGAACATTTCAAAGTCCAGAGTGAATATTTCACCATCCTCTCTGAAGGGAGGGTAGGGGAGACAACCGCCCGGGTGCGAGCCGTGGTACAGCGCCGGAAGAACCGGATAGTGGTCTGCTATTGGCGGTTCGAAGGCCGTTAGTTTTTTAACTTTAGTCACTTTAGCTCACTTTAGTTCACTTTAGGCACTTCAGAACGTTGCCCGAACACATTCGAGTCCCTCAGTGTAAGCTTAGTGAGGGATAAGTTCTAATGAACATAAAAGATCTATTCCAGAAAGGATCGGCATCGGTTTATAGCTGCCGGGCGATCGAGATCGGGACGACGGGCATCCGGATGGTAGCCCTGAAGAGGAGCGGCAAAAGGATCCGTCTCTCCGATCTGCGGGAATGCATCATCCCCCGGGAAAGGCCGGGCCCCGCGCCGCCGGAAGTGGTGCTGGAACAGTTGCGGCGGTTGGTCAGTGAGGTCGGATGGAAAGAAGAGGTTATCTGCAGTACCCTCCCCGTCCATCGGGTCTTCGTCCGGTCCCTGGAGATGCCCTTTGCCCGACTTTCTCAGATCAGACAGGTGATAGCGGCGGAGGCCGAGATTCATGTCCCTTTCCCCCTGGAGCAGGTTGTGATGGATTTCTGGCCGGCGGAAGAGCTGGCGGAAGGAAAGACCAGGGTAATAATGGTTGCCGTAAAAAAAGTGGTCCTGGAAGCTCACCTCGGCTTGCTCTCCGAGGTCGGCCTGGATCCGACTAAAGTGAGCATTGATCTTCTGGGAAGCTGCCGGGCCTATACCTACTTGCCCACTCTCCCCCCCGACGAGGTGACGATGCTTCTGGAGATTGGGGCCGTTCATACCGGCGTGGCATTTTTACTGGGGGGCACAGTGGTCTCCTTGAGGAGTTTTTCGTGGGGAGGAGATGTGGTGACCGCGGCGATAATGGAGAAGATGGGATGCGAATTCATGGAGGCGGAGTCGATGAAAGCCGCCGCCGCTGAGGATTCTTCCCTCCGGGACCGGATCATCTCCGTTTGCGGAGACGCCTTCTCCCGGTTGGAGGCGGAGTTGCTCAGAACGGTGGATTCAGCGATCACGGTCACGGGTGGGCGCGCTCCGCTAAATCTCATCCTGGCCGGGGACGCCACCCGTCAGGCGGGGTTGAAGGAGTATCTGGGCCGGAAGCTCGATCTGAAGGTGCTGGACCTCGACCCCTGGAGTTCGCTCAAAGCGAAGAAGTTCCCCGATCATCCCGCCGCAGCCTTGCCGGCGCTGGGACTGGCCCTGGGAGAAGTTACGCCGATCCGGGCCCGGCTTGATTTTCGCATAGCCGAGTTTGCCTTTGAAGGGTACTGGGAGAAGACCCGCCGCCGCCTCCTGTTGACCGCCGGCCTTGTTGTGGGGTTGATTGTCGTGCTGGCGGCGGGATTGTTCTGGAAGATACGGCTGGAAGAGATCACGTCCCAGAACCTGGCCCGGAGAATCAGTCTGATCGTGCGCCGGACCTTCCCCGATCAACCGGAGCCGGAAACGGAAAGCGAATTGAAAGCAATGAAGGAAGGGGTGGAACAGGCCGGGAGGGAGTTAAAGTTCTACCACGACATGGTCTCGGTCTCCGCTCTGGATATCCTGCGGGAGATCAGCCGGATCATCCCCGATTCACTTAAAGTCCAGGTTGTAACCATGGATATCAACAACAAGCGTGTCCTCTTCCGGGGGAGAACCAATAGCTTCCGTTCGGTAGACCTGATTAAGAACGCGTTAGCCAAATCCAGGTATTTTGAGGGGGACAAGATTCACGAAGCCAAGGGTTCGAAGACCAGGAGAAAGGGGGGGCAGCTTGTGACCGTGGAGTTTGAGTACAATATTCCTCTTGCCCACATAAAATAGCGAAAAGCAGAATGAATGATAGGAATTTTTATTTTTTGACTCAATAAAATTTTTACGGAGTAAAAATTTTATGAAATTGAAGAAACAAGAAAAACGGGCCTTGATCATGGGCGGATTCGCTGTGCTGCTCATCGTCCTTCTCTGGTATTTCTACCTCTGGGAGAACTCACTCTGGAACCGGTGGACAACCTTTCGGAGCGAGGTGACGACCCGGGAGAACGTCCTATTGAAGATGATCGGCCTTCGGGGGCGGTATTGCCGCCTTCAACAGGAGATCGGCGCTCTGACAGCCGGGATGGGGGACCGGAAGAAAGGCGTGTCGGTGTATGGATTTCTTGAAAAGTTGATCAAGGAAGAAGCCCCGGCTGTCGCATTAGATAAGATGATAGAGTCCCGGGATAAAACTGTCCAAGGTCTCTACCGCCAGACATTTGTGACTGTTCGTCTGGGCAAAGTTGCCGTACCGGAGTTGGTCAATATCCTGGCCGGGATAGAGGCGTCACCGGAAGGAATGAAGGTCAATCAACTGAAGATCAAGCTGGGGCGAAATGCCGAAGATCTTTTGGACGTGGATTTTACCGTTGTCTCCACCCGGCCTTTGAAATAATCGAATAGGTTAAAAGAAGAGAGGGGAAGAAGATGAGAGTGAGAATGAAGATGATGAAGACGCTGATCACGGGCGCGATAATTTCAGGGGTATGGCTGGTCCTCTCTCTGTCCGATCTGTGGGGTGACGGGGCCATGCCCCTCCCCCCGGAATCCCCGGTTGTTGTCGGCGCGTCGCCGATCCGAACCTGGTTCCGGATCCACCCGACTCCGACACCGGATGCGTATAGAACTCCAAGTCCGACCCCGACATCGACCCCGAAGATGGTCTCCGCGGCCTGGATCCCGCCGGAAGAGCTCTTTGCCGCCTTCGGCCCGGGGGCCCGGCAAATCCGGCCGGCGGGGGGTATCTTCGATCACACGTCCGAGAAGCAGGAGATCATCATTATATACCCCGACCGGACCAGGGTCGAGTATGATGTTTATCCGGAGACGAAGTATGATCCCCATAAGAAGAGCCTCTCCTATTCCCTTCTTGAAAAGGCCTATCGAGCGGTCTACCTGGAGTTGTTCGGTATCCCCTTTATGACCCCCACCCCGGCTCCTACCCCGACCACCATCACGACCCGTACCCCGAAGACCCCGACCCCGGCGCCCAGTCCAACTCCATCCACCACACCATCTCCCACTCCGACGTCAACCCCAACCCCAACCCCGACTGCGACACCCACCGCCTCTCGCAAGCAACTCCGGTCTTTAACCCCGTCCCCCCTGCCTTCTCCTGCCTCCATCCCCGGTCCGGCGCCTTTCGATCTGGTGTATATCATCCCGGTCGCCAGCCCGGTCTGGTCGGTCTGGGCGGACGACCGGTATCTCTACGGAGGAGCCGGGGACGGCCGGGTCTATATCTGGGAGAGGGGACCGGCCGGTTTCAATTTTCTGGAGACTATTGGCGGGTATACCGCCGGGAATATCTATGGAATACAGTCTGTCCGCGGGTCATCTTACCGGCGTTTATACGGAGCGAGCGCGGACAGCAACGTCTACGCCTGGGACTACGACATTCGAGGGAGAGGCTTCTCTCTGCTGGCCGTTCTCGACCAGGGCGGGGGCTTCATGTACTCGGTAGCCGGAGATTCCGAGATCATCTGCGGGGCCAACAACGATGGGAGGATCTATCTCTGGGCTGCCTCCGATTTCAGCCTCCAGACTGTCCTTGACCGGGGGCTGGGGCCGATGCTCTCGGTCTGCCTGGATGACGATTATATTTACGGGGCCAACGTGGACGGGTCTCTCTATCTCTGGGATAGAGAGACCTTTGTTCCGGCCGGTGCCTTCTCCGAGAGCACGGATATTATGTGGGCGGCGGCCGTTGACAGTTCTTACTGCTACGGCGGAGGGTCCGCCCCGGCCGCCGCTGCCTGGGTGAAAGGCTCTTTCAATCTCCAGACCGCTCTCCGCGGGGCGCCCGGTCCGATCGGGAGTCTCAGTTCCGACGACCGGAACTACCTGTATGGCGCCGGTCCCGACGGTGCAATCAACGCCTGGAGACTCACGGACTTCTCCCCCCAGACGAAACTGAAGGCGAGCGGGTTGCCGATGAATGGTGTCTTTGCCGACCGCTACCGGCCCGGAGATTCCTTTACCCATTATATCTACGGGGCCAATGCCGACGGCAATATATATCTCTGGCTGGCTGAGAGAACCCCGACCCCCACGCCGTCGCCGTCTCCCACTCCGACCCCGACCCCGCCGCCTTCCGCCACGCCGGCGGATTACCGAACGCCGACACCGCCGCCCTCGACGACGCCCTCTCCGAAAGGGTTCCATACTCCGCCGCCCCCTCCTACCGCGGTTCCGACCGGTACACCGGAAGTGCTCCTAACCCGGCTGCCTTCGCCCTCGCCTACCTTTGGAATCCGGTTTTTCACGACTCCGACTCCGGCCCCCTCACCGACTCCGCTTGAGTTCACGCTTCTGGCTGTTCTCTCCCGGGGAAAGGGCTGGATGCTCGGGGTCTATGCCGACGGTGACTATATCTACGGAGCCAGTGAAGATAAGCATATATATATCTGGGACCGGTCGTCCTACCGGCCGGTGACGAGTCTTACCGTCCCCGATTGCAAGGAGATGCTCTCGGTCTATGCCGATGGCGACTATATCTACGGCTCGAACGACGACAGCCGGGTCTACGTCTGGGACCGGCGGACCTTCGAGCTGCTCCATGTCCTGGGGGATGGGCAGTACTTCGCCGAGTCGGTCTACGCGGACGCCGACTACCTATATTCCGCCAACTATGACCGGTCTCTCTATATCTGGAACCGGTCCGACTTCAATCTCCAGACCAGGCTCTCCGGGTCCGGGGGGTGGCTGAACTCGGTATTCGCCGACACCTCCCGGATCTACGCGGGGAGCGGGGGAAGGGATTACAATGTCAATATCTGGGATCGGACAACCTTCAACCTGAAAAAGATCCTGGCCGGCCCGACCGACGACCTGAACGCGGTCCGGGCGGATAATGATTACATCTACGGAGCTTCAGCGGACAGCAATATCTACCTCTGGGATTATGGATCGTTTCGTTTGGAGAAGATCCTGGCCGAGCCCCTCAACCAGGTGACTTCCGTCGTCTCCGGCGGTAATTATATCTACGGGTCGAGCCTCGATAACGGTATCTACATCTGGCGGAAGCCGGGACTGAGCCTCTACGGAGTGATCGACGAGGCCAAGCAGTCGATGCAGTGGGTCTATCTCGACGGGGAGCAGATCTTCGGGGCGGCCCGGGACGGGAACATCTACGTCTGGCAAGCCCCCCCCGCGGGATCCCGGGCCGAGGTGGTGACGACTCCGACGCCGGCATCGAAGGATCCATCCGACTGGATCCCGGGTCCCACCCCTTCAGGAGAGGGATCACCCTCCGGCGGGGACGAGGAGGACGCGTTCCCGGTCCTGAACCCCACCCCACCCGTCTACGAGTGGAAGCCCCCGGCGGAGCCGTATGACCCGCACAAGGAGACACTCAACTACCCGCTTCTCCAGGAGACCTACAAGAAGGTCTACCTTGAGTTCTTCAACATCCTCCTCACCACGCCCTCGCCGCCCCCGACACCGGTTCCGACGCCGTCGGCGGTCCCTGGTCCCACCGGTTCCCCCGGAACCACCGGGGATGTGGTCATCAACGAGATCGCCTGGGGTGGGACTTTCGACGGTACCGACCAGCAGTGGATCGAGCTTTATAATAACGGAACCTCCACTGTCAGCCTGGACGGATGGAAGCTGAGGGATGACTCCGCTGCCTGGTCTCCTATATCGTTCTCCAGCTCTTATTCGATTGCAGGCGGCGGGTACTTTGTCCTGTCGACCAACTCTCCCAGCGGTGCAATCGGCAACATGACCTATCTCAATAAGCAGATGAACAGCAGCGGGGGCCATCTGGTTCTGGTGGATTCAAGCGCCGCCAGCGTGGACACGGTCAACTGCGCCGGCAATTGGTTCGCGGGGGATCCGGGGTACTCGATGGAGCGGATCGACCCGGCAATCCCCGGGAGCGCCGGTAACTGGAACACGGCGCCGACCAGCAAGGTCTACGGCTCCTCCGGAAGTTACGGGACACCGGGCGCGAGGAACAGCCAGCAGCCGCTCGGATCCGCCTACGGCCTCGTTGCCGGGGCTTCCGCTTACGATGTGGACCTCCGGCTCCAGGATTACGTCGACTGGATCGATTTTGCGAATGGTCATTACTTCAAGATCTATGAATGGGATCTCAGCAAGGTGGATAAGAAGTATGCCCTCTACGACTACCTCCCCAACACCGCGTTTATATACCTGGTTACCGGCTATAAACCGACCGGGAGATACTTCAAGGAGAAGCTTCTGGAGTTGATCCGGGACACGAAATTCGACTGGGGGGGCGAGGAGCACTGTCGCTACATCGCCGATGTGGCCGAGGCCTACCTGGCGATGCTGGGTGAGGGGTTCTTCAGCAAGGAAGAGCGGGTAGAGATTGAAGAGAAGTTCTACCGGCTGGCGATCGAAAAACGGGGCTTCTATAATCACGGCAACTATGCCCAGGGGATCGTCTGCGGCCTCAACGCCGTAGTCGGTTATATCGTCGGCGGCAAGCGGGGAGACAAGATGATCTCCTGGGCCAACCGTCTCCTCAGCTACGACGACACCTGGACCTTGCCGTATAACTCCCGCCACTACCAGGGGCTCTTCATCCGGGAGATGCTCCGGGTGGCGCTCTACTCCAACCGGATGACCATCCCGGATCTGGACGAGTGGGGAGTGGCCTGGAAGAGCAACTTTATCCGCCAGGTGGAATGGATTATCGATACCTTTCCCCACAACGGCTATAACCCGGCCTATGGGCGGGACTATCGTCAGAACTACGTCGATCACTACATGGCCCCCCTGGCCGTGGCCACCACGGTTCTCGATGACGGCAACCCCGACCATATCCGGCTGGCCCGGGAGGCCAAGTGGCTCCTCCAGGAGATGTTCGGCTACGGGACGACCCACCGGGTCGGCGACTTCGGCCGCAACACCTACGGCTATGAGGCCCCCCAGTGGGGGCCGTTCGCGATCCTCCTCAACCCGCTTTATCTTTACTGGTATCTGAACGAAGGACTTCAGCCCCAGCGCCCCGGTCTCGCCCGCACCGGCAGCCGGGCCATCTACCGGCCGATGGCGATCAAGAAGAGCATCGCCGATGGCTATGACGAGAGCCTGAAATCCTTCAAGATCCAGCTCGACAAGATCATTCACCGTACCGGCTGGGAGGATAACGCCCTCTTCCTGATGCTGGACCCGGCTTATCCGGCCGCCAAGTCGGGAAAGTGCGGCTTTGCCAACAACATTGTCAGTCTCTCTTACGGGCCGGAAGAGTTCATGACCGGATTGACCATGACCTTCTTTAACCACGGCAAGACAAAAGCCAATATCTCCGATATCCTGGGAAAATATTCCTCGGCGCAGCTTGTAAGCTGGGTGAACAACGAGAAGTTTTCCCGCAGCGTTACCCGACTTAAGGATGGGAAGAAGACCTGGACCAGGGAGATCACTCTCTATAAGCAGGGGGACCGCCGGATCGAGGTAAAAGACACTCTCTCCCGGCGGGGGAGTGTTTACTGGCACTTCCAGGGGATCCCCCAATGGCGGGGTAACGGCGTGGTCTTGGATGTGAACGGGACCAGCCTGCAGGTGACCTGGGCAGGCGTCGAGCGGGCCACCCATCGGGACCGGACCAGCTGGTCGGACCCGAATCCCGTCCACCGGTGGTGCTACTCCGGCGACCCTGACCGGGAGGTAAAACTTTACCGCTCCGCCCCCGGGACCATCACCACTATCTTCCGGGGGTTGTAGCCGCTATTTCAGTTAGAAATTACGGAATAAAGTTAATGGACATAATTAACCAAGACTGCCGCTATTACCGGGGAGACCGGCCCTGCGTCTTCCATAAGCGGGAGGGAGTCAAATGCGCCGACTGTCCCCATTACTCCCCGTTCTCGATTAAGATACTGGTTATCAAACTGGACGCGGTAGGGGATGTGCTGCGGACGACCTCGATTCTGCCCGGCCTGCAGAAAAAATATCCCGATAGCCACCTGACCTGGATAAGCGCCGCGGAATCGCGGCCGCTTTTTCTTAATAATCCTTATGTAGATCGGATACTTCCCCTGCAGCCGGATGGATTGGTAAGTTGTCTGGCCGAGAGTTTTGATCTCTCTATTAATCTGGACACCTCCCCGCTCAGTTCATCCCTCCAGAATCTGGTGCGGTCCGGCGAGAAGAAGGGGTTCACCCTGGATGAACGGGGACGCGTTTCCACCTGCAACCCGGAGGCGGAGGAATGGCTGAGGATGAGCGTCTTCGACGACGCGAAGAAAGCCAACCGTAAAACCGCGCAGGCTATTATGGCCGAGATCGTCGGGCTCCCGCCGCCCGTCGGTGAGATCGTGCTCAGGCTTACGCCGGAAGAGATGCGCGGCGCCGAGTTGTTCGCCGAGGAGGCCCGATTGGGCCGGGAGAAGCCGGTTATCGGTTTTAATACCGGTGCCGGTCGCCGGTGGAAGTACAAAAAATGGAGCCGGGAAGCTACCCTGGAACTGGGACGCCGGTGTGCGGAAAGGTTGGAAGCGCGGCTTCTCCTCTACGGGGGCCCGGCGGAAGAAGAGAGGAATGCCTGGCTGTTGGAGCGGGGAGGGGGAATCTTCATTGATACTGGCTGCCATAACGACCTGAGGACGTTCTTTGCCCGGCTGAGCCTCTCCGATCTCCTCGTCACCTCCGACACCCTGGCCCTCCATGCCGCGGTCGGCCTGGGGAAGAAGGTGGTGGCCTTCTTCGGCCCGACCTCCGCCGCGGAGATAGAGCTCTACGGACGGGGGGAGAAGATTGTCGCGCCCGTCCCCTGCCAATGCTGTTATCTTCCCGACTGCGATGTGAAGCCGAACTGCATGGAGAGTATTACTCCGCAAATGGTCTTCGACGCTATTCAGAAAATTATATAATGAAGACCGTTGTCATGATTCCGACCTATAACGAGGCCGGCAGTATCGATTCACTGATCTCCGAACTGCTCGCTCTTCCGCTGGATAATTGTGAGATCCTGGTTGTCGATGATAATTCTCCGGATGGGACCGGGGAGATTGTCAAAAAGATTGCCGTTCGCGACCATAGAGTTCATCTCATCTCCCGCCCCGGACCGCGGGGCCGCGGGTGGGCCGGAAGAGAGGGGTTTCTCCGGGCCCTGGACCTGGGCGCGGACTGTATCGTGGAGATGGACGGGGACGGATCGCACAACCCCGCCGAGCTCCCCCGTCTGCTGGAGCCGATCATCCGAGACGAAGCCGATCTGGTGATCGGCTCGCGGTTCATACCGGGAGGGGCGGTGGAGGGCCGGCAATGGTTCCGCGATTGTATCAGCGGATGGGCTCGGTCTTATATCCGGACCATCCTCGGGATCGCGGTCAACGATCCCACCTCCGGCTACCGCGTCTTCCGAAGGAAGGCGCTGGAGGCGCTCAAACCGGAGACCCTGCGGGCTTCCGACCCCTTCATCGTCACCGAGGTGCTCTACCGCTGTCACCGGGCCGGCCTCCGGATCGTGGAGCTTCCGATTGTCTTTCGCCGGAGGGAGCGGGATGTCTCCAAGCTCAACTCCTTGGTGCTCATCACCTACCTTTTCCGAGTCTGGAAATTAAAATTCACCTAATGATACAAAACACGTTGTACCGTTTTTGTATTATTAGCTTGGAGGATTAGATGAAGGAAAACTTGCTCAAAAGATATGGCTTTAACAAAGGTGAATTCCTCTATCTCCAGGAGGAGTACCGCGAAGGCCGGCTCAGCCTCCGGAGCAACGTGATCAATCACGATAATCCCTGGGAAGTCCGGCTTCCTCTCCCCACCGACAGCACTGATTTCCCCTCAACCCGGAGTGAAGAGTACGAGCGGGGGAGAGAGATAATCGCGCAGGGAAAACTCGGCCTCATCTTCATGAACGGGGGGGCCGCCACCCGGTTTCAGAAGCCGGGGGAGAGCCTGCCCAAAGGAGCCTTCCCGATCATGGAAATGGAGGGGCGTCCGCGCAGTTTCATGGAACTGAAGCTGGCCAATGCCCGGTTTGCCGAGCGGGAGTTCGGGGGCGCGATCCCGGTCTGGATTCTCAACAGCTACTTTACCGAGGAGAGAACGAAGGCCATCCTGCGGGAGAACGAAAATTTCGGCTCGGCCGATCTCTTTACCTATTGCCAGGGGATCATGAAACGAATTATCCCCTCGGAGGCGGATCTGAAACTCCATTACGGCAAGAGGATCACCAGGCTGACCAGGAAGATCGACTCTGTTTCTCCCGGTGCCGATCGGGAGGCACTATCAGAGGAGAAACGGCTTCTCGAAGACGATCTTGCCGGCTGGATAGAAGAGCTCCGCGGCCGGACGGGAGACGAGATCGAGGCGATGGATGAGAAGAAGCGGTATAATCCTCCCGGGCACCTTGATACCACCCTCTGGCTGGTTCTGGACCGGAGCCGCCCGCTCCTCAAAATGTTGAAACTGGGTGTGGAATACATCATGATCTCCAACATCGACAACCTGGGAGCGCTGGTCGATCCGGTCCTCCCGGGGCTCCTCTCCTTCCGACACGACGAAGGGATCCGGATTCTCTGTGAGGTCTCCACCAAGCCACCTGGCCAGAAGGGGGGAGCCCTCGCCCGGGTCTATGACCCGGTCCGGGGAAAAGAATGGACCCAGTTGATCGAGGAGTTCGCCTTTCCTCTGGATTTCGATCAGGACCGGATCCCCGAGTTCAATAACGCCGCCTATACGATATCCGTGAAGACGCTGCTCCAGTTGTTCGATATTAACCGGGAAGAGCTGGAAAACCTGGTCCAGAAAGATCTGGTGGAGAAAGTAAGGAGAGTGACCGACCGATTGCCCGTCTACGTGGCGATCAAGGAATTGAAGCAGGTGGCCGATGAGCAAGAGACCGTTCTGCCGGTCGTACAGTTCGAGCGTCTCCAGGGAGACCTCACCCGACTCCTGAAGCCTCTGGCGGTGAAGACATCCGGCCGGTTCTTCCCGGTGAAGAAACGCGAGGATATCCCGATCGTGGTTCCCCGCCTGCGGGAAGTCCTGGCCGGCCGGATAATTTTAATCTAACCGGGCTATATATCTCTTCTATAAAATTTCACTATACAGAGATCGGATATCTCCCGTATAACTATCTTAAAATTATTGGAGAGAAACAACGTGAAGTCTGCACCTGAGATTCTAAAAGAAAAATGTACGCCCGCCGGTTTCGAGAGATTAATGATCCTGGCCAATCCGAAGATGCACGAATTCGTCGCTCATTACCTGGAGCTTTGTAATCCCGATTCCGTCTATGTGGCCGACGACTCCGAGAAGAATACGGCGTACATCCGTAGTCTGGCTCTAAAGGCTGACGAAGAGAGAGAGCTTGCCATTGAGGGCCATACCATCCACTTTGACGGTCCCGGTGATCAGGCCCGGGACAAGGCCCGGACCAAATATCTTCTCCCTCCCGGGGTGGACCTGGGCTCCCGGATCAACTCAATCGAAAAGGCGGCCGGGTTGAAGGAAGTAGAGGATCTACTGAGAGACAGTATGCGGGGGAAGGAAGCGCTTATTCTCTTCTTCTGTCTTGGACCGACCTTCTCCGGGTTCTCCATCCCCTGCGTCCAGATCACCGATTCCAGCTATGTGGCCCACTCCGAGACTATTCTCTACCGGAAGGGATACGATTATTTCCAGAGCATCGGTGATGCCGTCGATTTCTTCCGGTTCATTCACAGCGCCGGAAGACTGGAAGATAATGTCAGCGCGGACGTCGATGGTAGGCGGATCTACATCGATCTCGAAGAGGACATCGTCTTCAGCACCAATACCCAGTATGCCGGCAATACGATCGGCTTAAAGAAACCGGCCCTCCGCCTTGCCATCCGGAGGGCCTTACGTCAAGGATGGCTGTCCGAGCATATGCTCCTGATGGGGGTCCACGGACCGGGGGAGAGGGTGACTTATTTCTCCGGCGCATTTCCCAGCGCCTGCGGGAAGACCTCCACCGCCATGTGCGCCGGGGAGACGATCGTGGGGGATGATATAGCCTACCTGCGAGAGAGGGGGGGGAGATGTTTCGCCGCCAACGTGGAGGCGGGGATATTCGGGATCATCCGGGATGTCAGCCGGAAAGATGATCCGGTGATCTGGGATGTCCTGACGACACCCGGAGAGGTGATCTTCAGCAACGTACTCATCACCGATGATGGAGTGCCGTACTGGCTGGGAGACGGGCGGGAGACCCCAGAACGGGGAACCAATTTTTCCGGCCGCTGGCAGAAGGGGAAAACTGATGAAGAAGGCAAGCCGATCCCCTGCGCCCATAAGAACGCCCGCTATACGGTCAGTCTCTCCCGGCTCAGCAACCGCGATCCTCTGGGAGACGATCCCAACGGTGTGGAACTGGGCGGCATCCTTTACGGAGGCCGGGACTCCGATACCTGGGTACCGGTCGAGAGAGCTTTTGATTGGAACCACGGGGTTATTACCAAGGGCGCGGCTATCGAGTCGGAGACCACCGCCGCCACCCTCGGGGAGGAGGGGGTGAGGAAGTTCAACATTATGTCGAATCTGGATTTCTTGCCCGTCTCCCTGTCTGATTACGTTAAGAAATACCTCGCTTTCGGAGAAAGGCTCAGTAAGCCGCCGGTCATCTTCTCCGTTAACTACTTCCTCCGGGGCGGTGACGGTGAGTACCTGAACGGCCATGAAGATAAGCGAGTCTGGCTGAAGTGGATGGAACTATCGATAAATAACGACCTGGAGATGATCCAGTCTCCCACCGGATACATCCCCCGCTATCCGGATCTGAAGCGTCTCTTCCGGGAAGTGCTGGATAAGGATTACTCCGAAGAAGATTACATCGAGCAGTTTAAGATCCGGGTTCCGGAGTGCCTGGCCAAGATCGAGAGGATGCTCAAGATTTATAACGATGAAGAGGTACCCCCCCCGGAGATATTTTATCGGGTCTTCGAGGAGCAGAAGAGAAGGTTGGAGGAGGCCAGGGCCGAGCACGGAGACTATATCTCCCCATTTTCGTTGTTCGTTGGGGTCGGACCTACGTAACGCACTATATACAAACAGGTAACATATATTTACGGCCTCTCACAGGGCTTAGAGGTCCAGTTTTAGGGTTAAAACTGGACCTCTAAGGAAAGTTGGTTCTTATGCCTAGGGCAAACAGACATCATATTCCCGGTTTTATCTGGCATCTCAATAGCGTGGAGGAATTGGCGCAACAACAGAGAGCCTGGATAGAAGCTGTTCTGGAAGGTGATGGAAAGGTGCGTCATTAAAAATGTACCGAAAGTATTGCAGTGGGAGATCATACTTTTGTAAAAGATGTTATGGATAGGTTGGGTGTTGAGGCTATGGATCGAGAGATAGCCGAAGAGAATGGAATCGGTGTATTGAGGGAGCCAAAAATCTATTACAGTGTCAGTTTTGACCCCAAAACTGGACCTCTAAGCCCTGAAAACAGCTATTTTGAGGATCTAACTAATTGATATTAAACAAGTTACGCAGGTCCGACCCGTACTGGTTTTTAGCGTGTCACCGGAATATCCCCAAAAGTGCCAAAGTAAGCCCGGGTAATCCCTTTTGCCGCCCAGAGACCGGTACCTTGCCGGAATATAGCGATATCATCCAGGGAATTGCCCGTAAAGTCACCTATGACCGGCCTGTCATCGACCGCCCCAAAATAATAACGGGTGAAACCCCGAATGGCCCATAACCCGCTGTCTGGCCGGAAGACGGCGATCCGGCTTTTAAAGGTGCCCGACGCCCGGGCAGCACCGTACCATTCATACACACCGGGGACTGGTATGTCATCACCTCCACCGAAATAACAGCGGGTAATGTCCCGAAGCGCCCAGAGACCGGAGGAGGGCCGGAATATGGCGATCTCCGCCTTTTCATCTCCATTGAAGTCTCCCGGAACCGGCCGATCGTTCAAGATTCCGAAATAAACCTGTGTGAGACCCTTCACGCTCCACCAACCGCTTGTATTTCCGAAGACGGCGATATCACATAATCCGTTCCCGTTATAATCGCCGGGAATTGGAAGATCGTTTGAGCCCCCAAAATATAGCCGGGTGATCCCTTTGACCGCCCAAAGGCCCGTTGAGGGCCGGAAGATCGAGACGTCGGTGATGCCGTCGCCATCGTAATCTCCGCTCACCGGAATGTCGCCGGTGGTGCCGAAATAGATCCGCCCCAATCCCCTCACCGCCCAGAGTCCGGTGGACTGCCTAAAGACGGCGATATCCGATTTACCGTCACCGTTGTAATCGCCGGATTTGAGAACTATATAGTCCGGAGTGGGTTGAGGGATGGGCCCGGGAACTATTCGCAGCGTCTCGATGGAGTGGTGGCCGACATCCAGTCTCACCGACTGCCCGGAAACAGAGATGCCGGATCCACCCCCCGCCAGCGGTTCTTCGAGGATGTTCGTCTTTTCGGCCCCTTCCACCGTGAAAAAGAATCTGATCTCGGCGTCGGATGTGTGTCGGCCTTCAATGTCGTAAAAGCGCACGATAACATCTTCGTCAACCGTGCCTTCTGGGGTGAAGATATCATCTTCACGTTTCTTAAAAGCGGTGAGGACGATGTTGTCGGGGGCGACCGAGCAGAAACTCTTCTCCTCCGGGAGATTGGCACCGGCGGCAGGCGCGACCCCCACAACCGGTACTAGGGGGCTGTTGGCCTGGGCGGCGCTCCTCCATCCGTTTCTCCAGTCGCCCTCGTGGGAGAATATAGAGAAGTAATAATTGTGATCTCCCTCCTGTGACCACCAATTCCCATCATCTTTATTGCTGTGACGGGTAGCCAGGAGAATCGGCTGGAGGATCGGATCGCTTATTCTCCCCTGTGAGTCGGGGCCGACATAGGTGCTGGGGGGGAAGATATAATTGCAGACGGCTACACTGGAACTCATCGTTACCCCGAAGGTCTGCTCTCCGAAAGCCGGGTTCAGACCGCAGACGCTGATGAAGTTCTGGACCTCCCGGGGAGTGACGTAGCTGCAGGTCTGCTCGTTGTAATGCCCCCCCGCCGGAAACGGCAGCTCATCCCGGCCGACCTGGACCACACCCATGGGGACCTCGTAGCTCACGAAACCCGAATCCAGGTTCACCGGCAGTGCCATTCTCCACTCCCGCCAGTGGGTGCCGGGCCACGACTGCATCGAGAACTCGCAGTCGATCCGCTTCAGATCCCGGTAGAAGATAAGTTTCTGGCGGGCGGTCCAGTCATCTACCACTACTTCGTATTCAAACGAGTCCCGGACCGGACCCGCCTCGACCTCTGTCCACCCGGCCCCGTAATCCCTCATCTGTTGAAAGTAAGAGTTCGGGTCGGGTTGCATGATTGTCTGTTGTTCGAAAGCCCCGCAGCAGCAGGTTGGATAGGTGGCGCAGGCACAGCAGGCGGACATGGAGAAGAATTCGGCGCCGCGGAATGTCTTACCGCCGTATGATTTGGTCGCGGCCAGGATCTCCAGATTCAGTTCCCGGTCGGTGAGGCTGGTGAAACCGCCCGGGCTCAGTTCCCACCGGTAATATTGGTTCTCACCCGATACCGCGCTCCGAGCGGGTGGCGCGCCCGCGCCGTCTTCCACCAGGTAATAGGTCCGATATCCCAGGGAAGGCACGTCCCGGGCGATAAAGACGACCTCCTTACTCCCATCGGCGTCATCCAGCACCTGGCGGGTGACCGGGGCCCAGTCGCTGTCAACGATGGACCAGTTCTCTCCCTCCGGTTCAATCCGGCAGATTACCGGGTCGCTCCGTTCCCAGGGGAGCATGTTGAAGATGATGATCGGCTCCCCCCCGAAGCCTTCGGTATCCACCCGTGCCGCGATCGATTCCAGGGCGTTCGCGAGGACCTCCCGTCCCACCCGCTCTCCGGTCTGGGCCGCCCAGAGGAAGCGGTTATCGGTATCTTCGCCATCTTCACCACCCCAACCATGACCTGGGAAGATGGCGCCCTTCCACCCATTCAAAAGATCATTGCTTGGGTAAGAACTGAAATCCCCGGCCAGCAGGCACTCGATGGTGGCAAAGGTCTCCGCTGCCGGAAGGAGCCGGCCGGCTTCACGGATGGCGCTGCCCGCCCAGTGATGCCCGGGACCGTGGCTGTATAACCACAGGTTCGGGCGTTCCCCCCTCCACTCTTCGAAAATTACTCCCGACTGGGTGGCGGCGGACCAGAATGCCCCCAGGGCCTGGTCGCAGGTGAATAATCGTATCTCCGGCCAGTCGCGGGCGGTGTACTCCTCCCATTGGTTCCAATCCTGAATAAGATCGGAGTTGTATTCAGCTGTTAGGACACCGAGGTATGGTGATGGTTTGGCCATGTCGTTAGTGTATAAAAGCGGGAACTGAGCCGGAAAATTGTTGCCCTGGAAATACTCCTCCCAGGTCATGCCTTCCGGCGAACCCTGGTGAGCCGACGGGTCAGTATACTGGCTCCAGTAATCCCAAACACTTGTCTCGGCGTGAAAAAGAGCTGAAGGATAGTTGGGGACAGGCCCTGTTTCATTTTTCCATGCGTTGGAATAGGGGGTCAGCATCCCCTTGCTGCTATACCAGAGCCAGGGAATGCCATAGAGCCCGTTGGAAAATACCAGCACGCTGTAATCATCCGGGGAATCTGTATGGGCGTTGGGACTCGACCATTTGAACAAACTCGCATTCGTTCGGCTGGTCACCAGGAAGTCGATGCCGGCTTTGTTGAGAATCTGCGGTATCTGGAGCGCCCGTTGGGGTGGGTCCATGTTGATATAGGTGCGGGACTCGCAGCCTTCCCCCAGCGTGGTCTTCATCCACTTCTTGCCCAGGTAGAACTGGCGGACCAGCCCCTCGCTCGAAAAGAGCGATTCATAAAAATCGTTGTAAGCGGCGCCCCACTGGAAGCGGCCGGATGCCGTGTGTTCCCGGACCGTCGGGAGAGCCTCCGGATAGGTATCTAGATAATGCATCAGGGCGTAAACGTATTCAAAGGTGTAACGATAGTTGGTATCGGTCTGCCCCATCCACTCCAGAACGGGCTTGATAATTTTGTCGTTTCTAATTTCGTTGCACACTGCAATAGAGTCCTCCCATCCCAGATCCTGGTGAGAGGAGAGCATGACGTGAACAGTGCCGTCGGTAAGGAGTCCCCAATCCTGGGCCGATACTGTCCCCGCTGCCGAGAATAAGGATAGCAGGCATCCGGCCAGAACGAGCGCCATGAGGCGGCTGCCCCGCAAAAGGGCTTTCCTCCCCCGGGGCAAGGAAGACTGGATTGTGTGAGATTGTTCGATATTTGCCAGGCAGATAAACGCTTGCCCGATGTGCATTGGTTTCCCCTCCTGGTTTATTTATTGATAAAGTTATAGTGATGAGTTAAAAATATTATATAAGAGTTTTTATGGATTTTCAAGACAACTCGAAGATTATTTTTTTTAACTGCAAACAAGGAGAGATAGATGAAGATCAAGGTTGATGACTCCACCCTCGAACTGGTTCGGGGGGACATCACGGAACAGGGAACCGAGGCCATCGTCAACGCCGCCAACTCTTCTCTGCTCGGCGGCGGAGGGGTGGACGGAGCGATCCACCGGGTGGCCGGGCCGGAACTTTTAGAAGCGTGCCGGAGACTGAACGGTTGTCCGACCGGTCAGGCCCGGCTGACCGAAGGCTTCCGCCTGCCGGCGAGGTATGTGATTCATACTGTCGGTCCGATCTATCGGGGGGGCAACCGCGGTGAAGCGCGGCTTCTGGCCTCCGCGTACCGGGAGAGCTTGAAGCTAGCCTCCGAGCATGGGCTGAAGACGGTGGCCTTCCCCTCGATCAGCACGGGGGCATATCGCTACCCGATCGAGGAAGCGGCCGGCATTGCCCTCTCCACGGTGAGGGAGTATCTGACTGATCACCCGGAGATTGAACTGGTCCGTTTCGTCCTCTTCTCCGATCACGCTTACCGGGTATATAAAACGGCTCTGGAAGAAAATACAATATTGTGAAATTCCGAAAGAGCATGTTAACCGGCGCGGGGTTAATCGGTTTACTGTCTCTGGCAACCATGAAGAAGGCTGGGGCGGCGGATGAGCAGGAGGCAGCTCTAGAACTCCCCGCGGTTGTTGTCTGCGCGGGAGGCCCCCCGGCCGCCGCTCCGGCCGGAACCTTTGCCGCCCCTGTTTCTCTCCTACGGTTTAATCCCCAGGTCGATCTTCAGAGCCGGAACATGGCGGAAGCCCAGGCTGATCTTTCTATCCGGGGCGGGATCTTCTCCACGACCGGTTTCGCGGTGGGGGCGATAACCCTGCTTGACCCTCAGACCGGGCATTACGCCGCGGAGATTCCGATCCCCCCCGGCATGCTCACCACGCCCCGGATCCTGACCGGGATTGATAGTAAACTGTTCGGGTTCAACTCCCTGGTCGGCACGGTTGATTATCAATGGATGCTGATCGAGACCGGGGGTGTGGCCCGAGCCGGACTGGGGGAGCACCGTCTCAACCTCCAGCACGCCTACGCGGCCTATCTCACCGATCCCCCCGAACTGCTCGCCGGCCTGACGGAGAAGATCGCCTTCGACCTCGATCTGGCCCGATCGGAGTCTGACGGCACCCGCCCGCAGGGAGACTACAACTTCCGCCGGATCGGCGGCCGGCTCCAGTTTCAGGGAGGAGATTACCAGAGCGATCTCTTCTGCGGCTACCAGTCCAAGTTTTTCGGCTGGCCCGATATGTATACCCCGAAAGATTATTATGATACCGATGAGACCGAGAGCCTTCACACTACCCTGGTCATTCTCAACCACCGGGTGGAATATTCCGGGCAGAATTACCTGGAATTGAGCGGATGCTATCGCCGGAACCGGGATCATTATATTCTGCAGCGTTCCGATCCGGAGATCTACCAGGCCTTCCATCGAACCCAGGTCTGGACGGCCGGCTTTAACGGATGGCACGCGTTTAATTTCTTCGATCTGAACTACTCGGGCCGGCTTGCCGCCGACACCCTCACTTCAACCGCCCTGACCTTCAGCCCTTACTATTCACGGACGATCGGTAAGCTGGCCGTCCTGCCGCGGAAGATCGTGGAGCTTAATCCTGAACTGTCTTTCTCATTAAGCTGCGGAGCCGCCTTTGACGATTCCAACCGCTCTGCTTCTTCTCTCTCTCCCCTGGCGGGCGTTGCCCTGCTCCAGCTCCTTCCCGGTCGAGGAGAGAACCGCTACTATTGCAGCTACGCCTCGGCCGACCAGTTACCCAGTTATACGGCTCTCGGCTCACCCCCCGAAGGGCTCTTCGGGGGCAACCCGGACCTGGGACTGCAACGGAGCCATAACCTGGAAGCGGGAATCGAACTGCTCCGAGAATCATGGAGTCTCCATGGGGCCGTATTCTACCGGATCGAGAATGACCTGGTTGACTGGACTTATGAGGAAGGTTCTCCCAATGCCCGCACCGCCTCCGCCGTTGATATCAAGACCTGGGGCGCCGAGATCATTCTCGATAAAAAGTGGCGGGATCTCTATCTCCAGGCTGGTTACACCTGCTTAAAAAAATCCCATGATTATAAAACCCCGGATGTAGATGCCAGTTTCTACGCCATTAATTTTCCCCGCCATCGCTTTACCGGAACGTTGGTCTGGCGTTTTCTTGAAGACTTTGAGCTGCGTTCCGAAAACGAGTACCGCATGCAGGAAGATAATTATCTGCGCGGAGGAAGGAGGAACGCCTGTCTTACCTATCTGGGACTCTCCTATCTTCCCCGAATCCTTCCGGGACTGAAGGTGACCGCCACCATCGACAACCCCTTCAAGGTCAGCTTCGAGGAGATCCCCGGCGTTCCCTGCCCGGGCCGCCAGTTTACCCTCAGCGTTGCCTACTTCTGGTAAAAGATATCTCAGCCACACCGACCACACAATCCGGGTTTAATTGCGAAGGCGGCTACCGGGTAACGGGGATATCCCCATCGATGCCGAAGTAGAGACGGGATACTCCACTCACCGCCCATAGACCGGAACTTTCCCGGAAGAGGCCGAACTCGGCGGTCCCGTCACCATTATAGTCGGCCGGGACCGGGATATCATCCTCTCCCCCGAAGTAGAGCCGGTCCCCGCCTCTGACGGCCCAGAGGCCGGAAGCGGGCCGGAAGATGGCCGCGTCCAGTTCCCAGTTCCCATCGTAGTCGGCCGGGACCGGGATATCCCCCTCTCCCCCGAAGTAGAGCCGGCCCCCGTCTCTGACGGCCCAGAGGCCGGTGGAGGGCCGGAAGAGGGCGATCTCGGCGGTCCCATCTCCATTGTAGTCGCCCGGGAGCGGCCTGTCATCCGGTTGGCCGAAATAGTCCCGGGTGACGCCCCTCACCGCCCAGAGACCGGAAGCGGGCCGGAAGACGGCGATCTCCGAGGCTCCGGTTCCGTCGTAGTCTGCGGGGACCGGGATGTCATCCTCCTTTCCGAAGTAGAGCCGGTCTCCGTCTCTGACGGACCAGAGGCCCGTGGAAGGCCGGAAGAGGGCGATCTCGGTGGTCCCATCCCCGTTCCAGTCGCCTGGGGTCGGGATGTCTCCCTCCTTTCCAAAGTAACAGGCCGTAATCCCTCTCACCGCCCAGAAGCCGGTGGAGGGCCGGAAGAGGGCAACATCGGAACTCCCGTCTCCGTCGTAGTCTCCGGATTCGATAACCGGGAGCTGCCGGGCAGCCGGCGGAATCGGGGGAGCCGGCGTCGGAGGAACTGTCGGTCCCGGGTCACCTGGAGTGGGGGTGGGGACCGCCGGAACGCTCGGGCTCGGTGCCGGCGGGGCAGTGGCCGTGGGCTCCGGTGTCCCGGTAGCAGCCGGGGTGGGGGTCGGCACCACCGCGCCCGTGAACTGCTCAAAGATCTCCGAGAACGCGAAGTCGTCCTGCTCGAGGCTGCTGCAGAGCGGTGAGGAGTAGGATGCCGCTCCGCAGGAACCGTTGTCCCGGTTGGCGGACCACATGGAGATCAGGTTGATGTTCTTCTCGCGGGCGAAAGCCAGGAGCTGTTCCGCGTCCTCCAGATAGAAGACCTCGGTTGTGATGCCGCCCCGGCCGATCATCGGGGTTATCCCGACCATTCGCCACAGCCGGCTGTCAGACTTTTCCGGGTAGAGGCTTTTTAGCTGATCGAAGAGGCTCTCCGCCGCCTCGATCGCGTACTCCGCCATTTGTCCATCCGGGTTCGGCGCGGCACCGGCCCCGAAGAACATGGCCATGATGTTGACCGCATCCACCCTCACCCCGTTGTCGATGGCGTTCTGGAGAAGATTTATCCCGTCCTGGGTCAGCCCCGAGGGGATGACCGGGAGACAGTAAGCCACCGTCAGATCGGGGTTCTGGTCCTGGAGGAGTTTGATGGCCTTGTTGCGCCGGTCGATTGATTCCGTATGGGCGACTGCCGCGCCCTCGATGTCGAAGTCGACCCGGGTCAGGTGATATCTGTCGATCACCGACTGGTAGGCGGCCCGGAGATCCTCGACATTGTCATGGGCCAGGGCGAGTTCCGAGCTCGCCTCGCCGCCGAAGGAGACGATCACGTCTCCTCCCCGCGCCTGGATCTCGTCGATCTCGTCCCGGTACCAGTCACCCTCCACCAGATATTCCGGATAGCCGCCCCAGGCCGGCCGTCCGATTCCGTCATTGGCGCTGACGACGAAGGCCAGGGTGTAGTACTTCGTCCCCATCGCCGTGTTCATCTCGGTGATGAAGAACCGCGGGTAGATGCAGACATCCACGTAAGGGGCGAAGACCCGGTCCGGAAAACCCGGTCCGCAGACCGGAGTGGGGGTCGGATCACCATCAGCCATCATCCGGTGGAGGAGAACGACCTTGTCATCCCAGACCGTTGTCCAGTCGTCCTTGAGTATCCCCCCCGTGTCCCCGCTGTTCGGGTTCCAGCACCAGTAGAAGAATCCGGGGATATCTTTCTCCAGGAAATAATCGACCAGGGAGTCCTGGAGTATCGGATCGCGGGGATTGCCGCCGTGGCCGTACTTGCCGCCGAACTCGCCCGGGACCACCGCGTAACTCTCGTTCACCAGGAAGCCGAAGTGGGCCTCCCAGATCGCTCCCATGTTTTCGGGGAAATCAGGATCATTGAAATATTCCTGGGGGTAAACGTCGGGGCCGTAGACATGGGGGCTCAGCACCAGCTTGTCAGCCGGAATGTCGAGAGGATAACAAGCCTGGGGCTCTAAATTGCCGCCCCACCAGTGGGCGCTACCGCCGCTGCAGACCGGGTTGGATTCCACCCCTTCCACGAAGATCAACAGGACAAGAAGTACAAGAACTAAAATTGCCGCGAACCAAGATAGTCTTCCGGGAGGGTTCGACGATTTGCTGTTCTCAGGATGATTAATTCGGGGTTTTTTTGTCATTTTTGATCCCCTGAATTTTGATTACCGGTAACCTCCGCCGCCCGACCATGCTCGCCCCCACCCGTCTTCCCTCAATTAAATATACCACATTGTCAAGGCATTCTTTTGTTCGGGATATGGATTGAAGATATTTAACATTTAATTAGACTTAAGGAAGAGAAAGCCTGTTCAAATAAAGCGCATGTTTTCCAGAATTAGACAAAAACAGCAATGCTATAAATATCTAATTCTAATAAGGGATGGGGATAGGTTATAGATTGACGCAGTCGGGAGGACGTTCGCCCTTCATCATCGCCACCAGGTTCCGGGCCGCCATCTCCGCCATCCGGGTCCGGGTCTCGATGGTGGCGCTTCCGATATGGGGGAGGAGGACGGCGCTGGGGAGTGATAAGAGCCCCGGATGAATATGGGGTTCCTTCTCAAAGACGTCCAACCCGGCCCCGGCGATCTCCCCCGATTGGAGGGCCTCGACCAGGGCTTCTTCATCAACCACCGGTCCTCGGGAGGTGTTGATCAGGTAAGCCGTCTTCTTCATCCGGCGCAACTCCCGGCTCCCGATCAGGTGCCGGGTCTCTTCGGTGAGTGGGACGTGGAGGGTGATGAAATCGGATTGCGCGAGGAGGGTATCCAATTCAACTCTCCGTCCATCGAGTTCTTCTTCCAGGACCATGTTACGGTTGGGGTCGGTATAGATAATCTTCATCCTGAAGCCTTGTGACCGCACGCCGACCGCGGTCCCGATCCTCCCCGCTCCGATAATCCCCAGTGTCCGGCCGGGGAGATCGCCCCCCAGGAAGAGGAGCGGCCCCCAGCCGGTGAACTCTCCGGCCCGAAGGTAGCGTTCCGCTTCCGATAACCGCCGGGCGGTGGCCACCAGGAGCGCCCAGGTCAGGTCGGCAGCAGCCTCGGTGAGAACCCCGGGGGTGTTGCTGACCGGGATACCCCTCTCGGCGGCCGCGTTTACATCGATGTTGTTGTAGCCGACCGCCATGTTGGCGATTCCTTTTAGTTGGGACATCTTTTTGAGAAAAGCCCGGTCGATCGTATCAGTCAGGAGGCAGAGGAGGCCGTCCTTACCCCGGCAGCCCACCATCAGTTCTTCCGCCGTCAGGACCCGGTCTTCCGGGTTCACTTCCACTGCCATTCCAGCCTCTTCCAGGATATCGATCCCGGCTCGCGGGATCTTCCGGCTCACAAAAACGGTTGTCTTCATAACACCCCAGATGTATATTTATTATTAAGAGAAAGCGACATTTATTATATCATGGAAAATTCAACTAAAAAGAACGATCCAGTCTCTCCAATTACCCGGTATATTAACTTCTTTACCCGGGATATCTGGGCCCTTGAGCTCACGACTCTCTCCTGGGCCCGGCGGCTCCTGGTCCGCCTGATCAAGATCGTCTACCTGGTGGTCAGGGGTTTCTTGAAGGACAGTTGCCCGCTCCGCTCCTCCGCCCTCACCTTTGCCAGTCTCCTCGCCGTGGTCCCACTCCTGGCGTTTGCTTTCTCCCTGGCCCGGGGTGGCTTCGGAGTGGACATCAGCCCCCTGAAGTCATTCTTGATCGAGAAAGTCGCTCTCGGGAATGAGGAGATCGGGTCCCGTTTATTCACCTTCGTCGACAATATCAAGGCCGGAACCCTGGGGCCCCCCGCCCTGGTCCTGCTGGTGGTGACGATCATCTCTGTGATGGGGAATATCGAGCTCTCCTTCAATCATATCTGGGGGGTACAAAGGTCCCGCACCATCTGGCGGAAGTTCAGCGACTATCTGAGCGTGCTGCTGATCGTGCCTCTTTTTATCGCGGCCGGAGTCACGATCGGCGGAGTATTGCGCTCCAACCAGTTGTTCGCCACCGTGCTGCATTTTCACACCCTTCAGGTCTTATTCTGGGCGACACTCAATAGGCTGCTTATCTGTCTGGGATTTTCTTTCCTGTATATCTTTATGCCCAATACCCGGGTGAAGGTCCACGCCGCGTTGATCGGGGGCCTGGTCGCCGGCCTGGTCTGGCAGGCTGCTCTCTGGGGGTACATAACCTTTCAGGTTGGTTTCGTGAAGTACGCCAACATCTACGGGGCCCTGGCCTCGATCCCGATCAACCTGGTCTGGCTATATATCAGCTGGAATATCGTCCTTTTAGGGGCGGAGATCTCCTTCGCGGTTCAGAATATCCGCACCTTCCACGGTGAAGAGACCGCGCTCTCCCGGAGCTGGGCGTACCAGGAACTGGTGGCGCTCAACCTCCTGGTCCGGATCGGCTCCCGTTTCTTGCAGGGCAAGCCTCCCGGCGGGGTGGAGGAACTGGCCGGTGAACTCGATGTGCCGATCAGGCTGGTCAATCAAGTACTCCAGGAGATGGTGGAAGGAGGGTTGATCAACGAGGTTTCCGGTAACCAGCGTCTCTATCAGCCGGCCCGTGATCTAAGCGCTTTAACGGTCAAGACGGTAATAGAGGTTCTCCGTAATTCCGGAGGCCCCGAGATCATCCCCCCGACGCTTAAAAAGTCCCCGGCCGTCTGGCGGATCGAAGAGATCCTGGACAAATCTCTAGCCGAGGGCGCCGCCGACCTGACCATGGAAGACCTCCTGGGATCGGCTTCATCATCTGCTCCTTCTTTCCAATCCAGCTAACAGCCAGCCTCTAATTTTTGTCAGTGGTGAGTAGTCTTCTCCGGGATTAAACGAAGAGGCGCTGGAAGAGGGGGTGGATGAGGTCGATGGCGTGGTGAGCGCAGGTCTCGTGACAGCAGTAGCAGCGGATGCACCCGGAGAGGTGAATCCGGGCCTTTCCATTCTCCATGGTAATCATATCGACCGGGCAGACCCGTTCGCAGTCACCGCAGCCGATACATCGTCTCTTATTGATCCGGGGCCGGGTGGTGAGGAGATATTTGGCAATTGGCATGAAGGGCCGGGTCCAGGCAGGGAAGGCCATTGGTTTTCCCGGCGGGACCGCGAAGTTCTTCTGAATCGCTTCGGAAAGTTCCAGCCCGCGGATCTCGACTTCTGAGAGATCTTCCGGAAGCAATCCCCGCTCCACGCACTGCCGGATGGTGGCGATCGAGAGGGGATCGATCCCCATGATCCGGCTCAGCACGACATCAACCGCGGCCGGGGATCGGCCGGCCACAATCAATCCCATCTCCCTGAACTTTCCGGCCCCGGGCCCTTCCCCCTCCATCCCCCAGACTCCATCTACGATGGTCAGGGCCGGATCGGCAAACTCCATCAGATCCACCAGCATCGAGGAGAAGTCGTCCAGGTCCGGAAGCTTGGCGTGGTAGGCGGGTTTGATCAGACCGGGCACCAGGCCGAAACAATTTTTCACGGCCCCGGTCAGAAGGGTGAAATTATGGGTCTTGAATTTGGGGAGGTTGATGATGACATCGGCGTTCAGGGCCGCGTCAATAATCTCGATCCGTTTCACCGTCTTGCCGTTTGGCAGGGGGATTATCCGATAACCGGTATCAAAAGAAAGTTCGGCCCCGGTCTCATCCGCCACGCGGTCCAGGCCGCACCCCCGGTAGAGCTTGATCAAGGTATTGCGGGTGTGGGCCAGAGCGGCCCCCGGACTGTCCCCGATCACGGCTTTCCCTCCGGCCCCCTGGACCAGCTCCACCACCGCCTTGATCAGCAAGGGATGGGTGGTCACCGCTTCTTCCGGACGCGCCTTTCTCAGCAGGTTAGGCTTGAGCAGAACCTTCTGCCCGGGTTTGACGAACTCTTCGATTCCTCCCAGGGGCTCAAGCGCGCGCAATAAGGCCCGTCGGGGATTATCCCCGTAATAAGCCGAGCAGCGTTCGATGGTCACGAGCATAAGATTTTCCCATTGAAAGATTTTAACATATTAACATGGATTTAATTATCCGGTTGAATATAATAATACAGATAGAAGGAAACCTCAACTCACTCGAGGGTGTCCAATGAATAAAATTTTCATCTGTTGTAATACCTGTCTGTTACTTGGCTTATTGATCTCCCCCACCGGTTTAACCGGGCCCATACCATTGGCATCCCCCTCGCCGGGGCCCCCACCGGTCTCCGCGACGCTCCGGATCAAGGTCCTCTCCACTTTAGACCAGCCGGTGCCCGGTGTGAATGTCTCTCTGTTCGCTTTAAAAGGCCCGGAGAGAGAAAAGATAATTTCCTACCGCGTGTCTGGCGTGTCTGGAGAGATTAAACCCGAGGCGCTCTCCGCTACCCTTTTTGAGAAGGAGCTTGCTCCGGGTCCTTACCGGGTGGAGGTCACGGCGGAGGGTTGGGTAGGAGAGGTGGTGAAAGAAACCGTCTTGAGCGATGGGGAGATGAAGGAACTGGAGATAAAGTTGAATCCGGGGCGGGTGATCTCCGGCCAGGTGGTGGATGAGAAAGGGCAGCCACTGGCAGGAGTCAAGATTAACTACTGGGCCGTAGGAGAAGATAGTATCCCCTTCTTTCGTTCAACCGACCGGAAAATTGTATCCGATGGAGGCGGGCGGTTTGATATAAAAAGCTTGAAAGAAGGGATCTACTCTCTCAGTGCTTCCCTCCCCGGTTATATCAAGTGCACAGAAAGAGATGTGGGGACCGGGACGGAGGATACCAGACTAGCACTGAGAGAAGGATTTGTCATCAAGGGAAGCCTCCGGGGCGATCTTGATGGTCTGGAATCTCCGGTCAGACTGGAGTTCAGAAAAGGGAAGTGGGAGTCATCTTCCAGGAAGGTACCCATTGACCCGGAGAAGAATTACTGCGTGTCCGATTTAAAGAAAGGCGGCTATGATCTTCGTCTGAAAGACAGAGATTACACATCCGATTGGGTCAGAAACATCGAAGCGGTATCTCTCGAGGAGGCCGTCCCGGTTATATTGACCGTCTATAGGGGCGCGAGTATCTCCGGCCGGGTTACCGGGGCCGAAACCGAACTACCCTTGAATAATGTGAGAGTTGTGCTCTCTCCCGTCGATAGTACGAAAAAAGAAAGCGATACTACCGATGAAGAAGGAGAGTTCCAATTTCGGGCGATGCCGGGAGGGGAATATGAATTAAAAGCTCGTTGGTGGTCGGATCCTTATTCGAAATACCGGGTTGAGAAGAAAATCCGGCTAACCGCCGGGGAGAATCTGACCGGTGTGCGATTGGAGTTCGATCCCGGACGGAAGATAACCTTCAACGGTATGGTCGTTGATGAAGAAGGAGAAGCGGTCTCCGGCTCGGAGATTATGGTCTTCTTCCGGCGGCCGGGCAAGAAAAGGTTTCAACGCAACTATAGACAAAAAACTCAATCCGATGACGCCGGTTGTTTCACATTGCCCTTCTTTTCGGAAGGGGAGGGGGAGATAAAATTAGCCGCCCGGAAGAAGGGGTTCGCTCAAACGCGGGGAGAGTTGATCTCCATCTCCCCGGAACGGGATTCCGTAGAAGGAATTGTTTTAATATTAAGTTCGGGGCGTTCACTGCAAGTGGAGGTGGAGAACGAGGAAGGAGAGTCGGTAGTCGGAGCCATGGTCTCTCTGGATGACGATTGGTCATCGCGCCGCGAGTCGGTCATCTCGATCAGTGCACGGAAGAAGCTCACCGATGTCAAGGGAAGTTGCCGCTTCGATCATCTCCCTCCGGCTGACTATAAGATCGAGGTCTCGAAAGACGGCTACGGCATGGAGTCGCGGCGGAAGGTAAAGCTTGAAGAAGGAGAATCGAAGGGCACAGTCAGGATCGTATTAAAAGAAGGGCGTGATCTCCGGGTTCTGGTCAAGAATGTCCGTGGTGAGGCGGTGGAAGGGGCTCGGGTCTCCGTCCAGGAAGAGGGGCACGGTTTTACAGTAATCATGAGCTCGATGGAAAGAGATAATAGCACTGACTCCCAGGGTTCTTTCATCCTCCGGGACGAACCCGCCGGACCATTATATATTTCAGTTCAAGCCGAAGAATATGTCACCGCCCGGCGGCAGCGAGTTGATGTGGATCAAGACGAGGTTATTGTTATATTGAAAGACGCGGGTTCTATCCGGGGTCGCTTCCTGAGAGCCGGGAAGAAACCGGTCTCCGAGGTAACGCTGATCCCCCGAAAGCAGAAGGCGGGGCCCTTTGATTTTGACTTCATCTTCTTTTCCTCCCGCCAGACCATTGAGCTGGGGGACGGTATCTTTAAAATCACTAATCTGGGACCCGGTGTCTATGACCTGACAGTCAGGTCACCCGGCCTGGCCACCCAGAAGATTGAGGGGATTGAGATAGAACCCGGGCAGGAGACCGACCTGGGTGAGATCACGCTCGAGCCGGAGAGCATGATAACCGGCCGGGTGTTCGGCATTCTGAACGGCACTCCGCTGGAAGAAGCCCGGGTATGGATTAAAGGGATGGGGTTGGGAGACTTTTCTTCTGGCAGTATGGATATGACCGACGCGGAAGGAAGCTTCAGCCTGGAGGGTCTCTCACCGGGAGATTACACATTGACCGTGAGCGCGAAGGATTATAAGGCAGAGGAGGTTCCTGGTATATTACTCTCCGCCGGGGAAGAGAAGGAGATCCCCGTGATCACTCTTGAGAGGCTGACCCCGGAGGAGAAAGAAGAACGGGAGCGCCGTCAGAATATTGTTCCCTCCCTGGGGATCAGGATAGGGGAGATGGAAGGTGAGCAATTTTTTAAATCGCTGCCGATCGCCGAAGTCATGCCGGGGTCAGCTGCCGAAAGAGGCGGCTTAACCGCCGGGGACGCGATCTTGAAGATCAACGGCAAGACTTTCTCCGAAGACCCCGGCGGTTTCTTGAAAGGTTTGATGAGTAAGCCGGGGACCAGCATCAAAATCACGGTGGAGAGGGGAGGGAGCGGCAAGGAAGAAGAGGTCGAGGTAACCATAGGTGACTGGGATTTTGAAGAGTTGATGAAGCAGATGATAGGAGAATGATACCGGTCACTCTTTTTTCGATTTATTTTACTTGCATTCTGACAATCAACAGGTTATATTAAATAAATGCAAATTAATACCTTGGGAGGTATTGGAATTATGATAAAGCATGCTCTTCTTACAATTGCGGTGGTTTTGTTCTTTCTGGCGGCATCAACTTTGCTTCCGGGGCAGATTGTTGACCTCCAGGAACTGGTCGATGAAGCAGCCCCCGGGGATATTGTCCGGGTTCCGGCCGGGACCTACCGGGTGAACCTGATCCTGAGAAAGGGGGTGATCCTGGAAGGAGCGGGGGCCGATCTCTCCATCCTGGACGGCGGCGGGACCGGGCCGGTGGTGGTCGGCGAGGACGGCAGTGTTATCAAGGGATTCACCATCACCAACGGGCTCGAGGGGGTTAAGATCAGCGGTGGCCTGATAGGTGTCTTTGAGAATATCATCACCGGAAACAGTGGGAGCGGGATCCGCGCATGCGCCGCGGATTGTGTTATTATTAACAACATCATCTTGGTAAATCGGAAGACGGTTGGGGTCGATGGCGCCCCCGCGTATCTTCTGGCGGTTAATAATCTTGTCTGCACGGGGAGGGAAGGTTTCAAGTTCTGGAAGTCACCACGTTCCACCATTGCGAACAATATCATCGCCTTCTGTGAAATCGGGATCAACCGGGACGAAGAGTCCCAACCGGATATTTTCAATAATATATTATGGGAGAACGAGGAAGACTTCCGGCCGGAAGCCCCCGATGGTGAGAATCTATTCCTCGATCCGCTTTTAAAGACGGAGGAGGGAGTCTGCCGACTTCCGGAAGACTCGCCGGTCAAAACGATGGGGGTCCCGGTCGAGGGGCTCCCGGAAGAGCTGGCTGCCGGGATCGGACCGGCCTTCCCGGCGTCTTTACCTCTCCCGGTCTATCTCCAGGTGATGGAGGCGGCGGCGTTCGAGGCGCTGCAGTGGAAGCCGCTGGTGGAGTACGAGCTGCTGGATGATGTCGGGAGCTTCGGGGTTATCACCTCGTTCCACCACCCGGATTTCAAGGTTGGTTCTTCCACCCGTTCCACCTCGATCGAAGATATCGTGGCCTACGACAAGGAAAGCCTTGACGCGCTTATCGAGAGGTTGGTCCCGGATGAACCCCCGGCAGTGGAGGTGCGGAGCTGGGGGGGGAAAGTTTATCCCCGGGAGAAGGACCGGTATGTGATGGAGAGTATCTTCATCAAGCCGGAGTCATACTTTCTTGACGATGACGGCCGGTTGCACTTCGAGCGGAAGACCAACTTTGCCCGGATCAGAATTGCCGTTCCGGAAGGCTTCGAAGCAGAAAGTCTGGTGCCGGAAGGCGAGCTCGAGAGCGAGACAGGCATAATCTCGATACTGAATCCCTGCCAGGACATGATCGAGATCAAACTCCTGCTGGCGCCAATTCAAACTGCAGAGTAGCAAACAGGGGTTCAGGCAAAAATTAATCGTTGCCAAGCAGCCGGTCCAGCACCTGGATACTTTTTTTCAGCCCTCCCGACGCTGTCGAACTCTCCAGAAACGGTCTGATCAGAGCGCTGCCTATGACGACGCCGTCGGCTACTTCCCAGATCTTGAGCAACTGGCTCCGAGTGGAGATGCCGAAGCCGACGCAGACGGGGAGGTTGGCCAGCTTCTTGATCTCAATTATTCTCTCCACTAATCCCTTTGAGAGGTCTTTTCGCGCCCCGGTTACCCCGGTTCGGGAGACGTAATAGATAAACCCTCCGCTCTTCCGGCTGACCAGTTTTATTCTCTCAATACCGCTGGTCGGAGCCAACAGGGAGATTGTGTGGATACCTTGTTCCTTGAGAGGGTCAAGAATGAAATCGGATTCTTCCGGGGGAAGGTCCGGGATAATAACCCCGTCGATGCCGGCCCGGGAGAGTTCGCCGGCCAATCGTTCCGGCGGGTGACTGAGGAAGGGATTGAGGTAGCCCATCAGGACCAGGGGGAGGGATGAACGGGATCGAATCTCGGAGGCCAATCTGAGAGCGTCCCCGGGAGTGGTCCCTTGTTCCAGAGCTGCCTGGGAGGAAGCCTGGATAGTTAGGCCGTCGGCGATAGGATCGGAGAAGGGGACCCCCAGTTCGATGATGTCAACCCCCCGCCTCTCCATCTCCAGGATCAGCTTGAGATTGGTCTCGAGATCCGGGAATCCGACGGTGAGATAGGCGATGAAGGCTTTTGATTTTTCTGAACGGAGTTTTTGAAATGTGGCATCGATCTTATTCATGTCAAGCCTTGAAAAAATAGAGGGGTAATAAGATAGGAAAAAAGTTCGAAGTTCGAAGTTCGAAGTTGAAAGTTGGACGTTCGATGTTCATGCTTTTTGTATAATCTCCAGATCTTTATCACCCCGGCCGGATAAGCAGACGATGATGGATTGATTACGCTTTAAGCGCCGGGCCAGTCTTACCGCGTAAGCAATAGCATGAGCGCTCTCCAGGGCGGGGATAATCCCTTCCCGGCGGCTTAAGAGGATCGCCGCCCGGAGGGTCTGCCGATCGGTCACCGACACATATTCGGCTCGACCGCTCTCTTTGAAGTAGCTGTGCTCCGGTCCCACCCCGGGATAATCAAGGCCCGCCGAGATGGAATGGGTCGGCCGCACCTGTCCGTCTCGGTCCTGAAGGAGATAGCTGAAGCTTCCGTGGAGTACTCCCGGCCGGCCCTTGAGAAGGGTGGCGGCGTGTTCCCCGGTTTTCAGTCCCCGGCCTCCCGCTTCCACCCCGATGAAACGGACCGGGTCCTTGATAAAGGGATAAAAGAGCCCCAGTGAGTTGCTCCCTCCTCCCACGCAGGCGACCAGATAATCAGGGAGGCCGCCCTCGGCTTTTTTATACTGGGCTTTTGCTTCCTTCCCGATCACCGTCTGAAAGTTCCTGACCATCATCGGGTAGGGGCGGGGACCGACGGTTGAGCCTAATAGATAGTAAGTGTTTCCCACATTGGTGACCCAGTCCCGGAGCGCTTCATTGCAAGCGTCTTTCAAGGTTCTGCTTCCGGTGGTGACGGGGATGACCCGGGCTCCGAGCAACTCCATCCGGAAGACATTGAGGGCCTGCCGTTCGATATCCACACTTCCCATGTAGACCTCGCAGGTGAGTTCCAGCAGGGCGCAGGCGGTAGCCGTGGCGACACCATGCTGACCCGCCCCGGTCTCGGCGATGACCCGCTTCTTCCCCATCATCTTAGCCAGCAGAGCCTGGCCGAGACAGTTATTGATCTTATGAGCGCCGGTATGGCAGAGGTCTTCCCGCTTCAGGTAGATGCGCGCTCCTCCGGCATATTTCGAGAGCCTCTCGGCGAAGTAAAGAGGAGTCGGCCGCCCCGCGTAATCGGAGAGGAGATATTTTAGGCGGTTACGGAAGCCGGGGTCCCGGCTGAATAGGCGGTAGGCTTCTTCAAGTTCCCGAAGTGGGGCCATCAAAGTTTCGGGAACGTACTGCCCCCCGAAACGTCCAAGCAGGTGCGCGGACTTATAATCGCCGGGGATTTTACGCTGTTCTTTATTCATTTCTTATTCAGCGTCTTAACTTCGCGCTGCCTCTATGAATTGTCTCATCTTATCGTGATCTTTTACGCCCGGAGCAATCTCGACTCCGGAAGAGACATCCACACCCCACGGGTGGACCTCTCTAATTGCCCGGGCGACATTTTTCGGGTTGAGCCCGCCGGCCAGGATGACCCTGGTACCGGATTGTATCACCCGGCGGGCCACGGTCCAGTCAAAGGTTCGGCCGGTACCTCCCGCGTTCTCTTTGGAGAATGTATCCAGAAGAAAAGCCTCCGGGTGGTATCCGGTTAAGAGTTCGACGTCAATCGCCCCGGTAATCCTGATCACCTTGAAGTAGGGGAGGCCGAACTGACTGCAGTACTCCGGCGTTTCCCGGCCGTGAAACTGGAGAATGTCGAGACCGCAGATCTCCGCCGCCTTTCGAACTTTCGCCGGTTCTTCATCCAAGAAGACCCCTACCGACCGAAGATCAGGGGGGAGAAGTTTCGTGAGTTTTTGGACGCTCTCGATATCCTGAAAACGGGGGGTGCCGGGAACGAAGATAAAGCCCGCGAAATCAATTGAGAGTTCTCGGAGGAAGAGCACGTCTTCCGGCCTGGTCAGGCCGCAGATTTTTATTTTGATCTTGTTCTTATTCAGCTCTCAGTAACTCCTTAATTTTTTTCTTCGGATCGCCGCATCTCACCAGCGTCTCGCCCACCAGGATCGCGTTGGCGCCCGCCTCAGTCATTCTCATGACGTCTTCGGGGGTCTTGATCCCGCTCTCAGCCACCCTGGTCCGCTCTCCGGGGATCAGGGGAAGGAGCCGCACGGCCGTATCCAGATCGACGTTAAGTGTGTCCAGATCGCGGTTGTTGACGCCTAGAATAACCGCCCCGCTCGCGATCGCCTTCTCGAGCTCATCTCGACTATGCGACTCAACCAGACAGGCGAGCCCGAGTTGGTGAGACAACGCCAGAAATGTCTCCAGCCTCTCCCGATCGATCAACTCGGAGATCAGGAGGATCGCGTCCGCCCCGGCGACGCGGGATTCGTAGATCTGGTATTCATCGATAATAAAATCTTTTCTCAATACCGGGATGGAGACCGCTGCTTTTACGATCTCCAGGTGGTTGATCTCTCCGCTGAAGTAACGGCTCTCAGTCAGAACCGAGACCGCGGCTGCTCCCCCTTCCTGGTATCTCAGCGCGATTATGCCGGGGTCGATCTCTTCCACGATGACGCCGGCGGAGGGGGAAGACTTCTTTACTTCCGCGATCAGGGCTATCCGCGTCTTCTTCAACGCCCCCCGAAAATCGCGCGCCGAGGGAAGGCCACGGATCCGGGCCCGGAATTCGCTGATCGGCATCTCATGTTTCCGAGCCGCGATCTCTTCTTCTTTTAAACACCGGATTGTATTAAGAAAATCGCTCATCTCTGTTCGTTATTCGGACTTCGCCATTTCAGTCAGTGACTATTTCGTCATCTCCCGCAACTTCTCCAGTTTCTCCCTGGCCTGACCGGAATCGATAGACTCCCGGGCTTTCTCAATTCCCGCCGCCAGGTCGTCCGCTCCCCCTCCCAGCATGATGACCGCCCCGGCGTTGAGGACGGCCACATCTCTCTTTGGCCCGGATTTTCCTTCCAGGATATCGAGAATAATGCGGGCGTTTTCGACCGGTTCTCCGCCTTTCAACTCATCCGGGCGGCAGGGGGAGAGGCCAACCTGATCGGGGCTGATTCGGAATGTTCTAACTTCCCCGTCCTTCAGTTCGGAGACCACCGTCCCGGTGGTGAGGGTGATCTCATCCAATCCGTCTCCCCCGTGTACCACCCAGGCCCGTTCGCTCCCCAGATCCCCCAGAACCCGGGCCAGGGTCCCGGTCAGAGCTTCACTGTAAACCCCCAGGAGTTGGATCGGGGCGGAAGCCGGATTTGAGAGAGGGCCCAGGGTATTGAAGATAGTCCGGATACCGATCTCCCGTCGGGGTCCGATGGCGTGCTTCATGGCTGAATGGAGAAGGGGAGCGAAGAGGAAGGCGATCCCGATCTCGTCCAGGCACTTCTCCATCACCTCTGGGGGGGCCATGATGTTGACGCCCAATTCCCGGAGAACGTCGGCGCTTCCGCAGCGGCTGGAGACCGAGCGGTTGCCGTGTTTGGCCACCGTGATCTCCGCCCCGGCGGCGATCAGGGCGGCCGCCGTGGAGATATTGAAGGTATTGCTCTTATCGCCTCCGGTCCCGCAGGTATCGACAACCATCCTCCCCTCCGGAGTCCGAATAGTCAGGGCCTTCTCCCGCATGACCCGGGCGCAGCCGCTGATCTCCTCAACTGTCTCTCCTTTCAGGCGAAGGCCGGTAATAAAGGCCGAGATCTGAGCCGGAGTAGCATCCCCGCTCATGATGATATCCATCACCCCGACCGCTTCCTCGCGGGAGAGATCGATCCCGCTGATTACCTTGTCCAGCGCCTCCTTGATCGGAATCTGCTCGGTCTTGCCGGTGATGAAGTTGTGGAGGAGGCGCTTGCCGTACCTTGTAAGGATTGATTCCGGGTGAAATTGTACCCCTTCAACCGGAAGGTTTTTATGACGAAGGGCCATGATCTCACCCTCGGCGGTCCGGGCGCTGATCTCCAATTCGGCGGGGAGAGTCTCTTCCTCCACGATCAGGGAATGGTAGCGAGTAGCCTGGAAGGGATTCTCCAGGCCGGAGAAGATGGTCTTCCCGTCATGGTGTATCTCCGAGGTCTTCCCGTGCATGAGCCGATCGGCTCTCTTGATGGTCCCGCCGAAGGCCCGGGCTATCGCCTGATGTCCCAGGCATACTCCGAGGATGGGAACTTTACCGGAAAAGTATTTGACGATCTCCACACTCACGCCGGCATCCTCCGGTCTTCCCGGTCCGGGGGAGATCACGATCGATGTGGGTTTGAGCTCCTCGATCTCGTCGATGCTGATCCGGTCATTGCGCCTGACTGTGACCTCTTCGCCCAGTTCTTCAAGATATTGCTTCAGGTTGTAGACAAATGAATCATAGTTGTCGATCAGCAGGATCATTGCAGGCCTCCTTCCGCCATCTGAACGGCCCGGAAGAGCGCCTGCGCCTTCTGCAGGCACTCCTGATGTTCTCTCTCCGGGACCGAGTCGGCCACGATCCCGGCCCCGGCCTGAATAAAAGCGGTCCGGTCCTTGACGATTATAGTCCGGATGGTGATACAGGAATCGAGATTGCCGTCGAAGCTGAAATATCCCACCGCTCCGGCGTAAGGCCCCCGGCGGACCGGTTCCAGTTCTTCGATGATCTCCATCGCCCGGATCTTGGGCGCCCCGGAGACGGTCCCGGCCGGAAAAGTGGCGGAAAAGGCTGAATAGGCATCCTCGGAAGGCCGGAGCTTCCCCCGGACGTCGGAGACAATATGCATCACGTGAGAATATTTTTCCACCCCCATCATCTCGTCCACCCGGACTGAACCGGGAAGGGAAACCCGGCCCACATCATTTCTCCCCAGGTCGACCAGCATGATATGTTCCGCCCGTTCCTTGGGGTCGGCCAGGAGTTCTTCTTCCAGCCGCGCGTCCTCCCGGACGGAGCTTCCGCGGGGGCGGGTGCCCGCGATCGGACGGACCCGGACCTCATCACCGACGACCTGGACCATGATCTCAGGGGATGAGCCGATCAGATGGAGGTTGTCAAACTGGAGGAAGAACATGTAGGGGGACGGATTGATGGTTCTCAAGGCCCGGTAGATGTCCAGGGGGGGACAGTTCGTCTCGGTCCGGAAGCGCTGAGAGAGGACAACCTGGAGAATGTCCCCGGCCCGGATGTACTCCTGGGCCGCCCGGACGGCCTTCTCGTAAACTTTCGGGGTCATGTTGGAGATGAGTTCTCCGCGGGGCCGGATGGGAGGGGGTTGAAAGTAGGTTCCGCCGGCGCCGCCCATCAACTGCCCGAGCAGGGTCTCGATCCGGGAGACCGCCTCCCCGTAAGCCCGTTCGGGGTCGCCGCTGATATGGGCGTTGGCGACGATCTTGAGTTTATTCATCAGCCGGTCGAAGATGATGATGGTGTCCGTCAGCATGAAGTAGAGCTCCGGGAGATTAAGTTCATCCAGTTTCTCCTCCGGAATTTCTTCGAAGAACCGGACACAGTCATAGCTGATGTAGCCGACCGCGCCGCCGGAGAAGGGAGGGAGGGTCTCATCCTTGACCGGCCGGTAATTCTTGAGCAGGCCCTTGAGGAGCATCAACGGGTTTTTAGAGCGAAGTTTCCTGGTTTGATTGTGTTCGTTGATCTCGGCTTCACTCCCCCGGCTTTTAAAGATCAGGGAGGGGTTGCTCCCCAGGAAGGAGTACCGGCCGATCCCGCCGCCTGATTCCACGCTCTCCAGGAGATAGGCGTATGGTGAATCTCCCAGCTTCATGAAAGCCGAGACCGGTGTCTCCCGGTCGGCGACCAGTTCGGTATAGACCGGAATCAGATTTCCCTGTCGGGCTTTTTCCTGGAAGAGTTTAAGATTCGGATAATACATGATTGATTATCTCCATATTGCATTGCTATCGATATTAACTCTGGCATTGTTCAAAACTAACCCGAATTATGAATAAATCGGGTTCGCTCACTTTCAACGATCTTCTTTTCAATCTTTTTCGTTGTGGTGGCGTTACTATGGATAGAAACAGGCAATCGGTCAAGAAATATATTTATTTTTCTTCCGCTATAGGTTAATCTAAACGGTAAGATAAATTCTAATGAAGACCCAATCACCGGATACCAGTCCTCAGGCGGAACGTTTTTTGATTGAGCAACTGCGAAAAATGCCATCCCGGGTAAAGTCCCGGCAGTTCGCGGAACTCACCCGTAGTTGCCAGATGCTTACCCTGAGTGGGATCCACAGGCGATATCCTGCTGCTTCAGAGAAAGAATACGAGCTCCGACTGGCCGCCCTCCGTCTGGATCGGAAAACTATGGTAAAAGTATTTCACTGGGACCCGGAGAAAGAAGGGTTATGATACTGCCCGATCCCCTGAAAGTAGTTGTATTGCTGGTTAGGATTCTTGACGAGCTTTCTATCGATTACCTCCTGGGAGGATCACTGGCCAGTTCGATCCATGGGATACCGCGGTCCTCTCAAGATGTTGATCTGGCGGTGATTCTTGATCCCCCGGCTGTTGATGCTCTGGTAGAAGCGCTCAAGACCGATTTTTATGTCGATGCTGAAGCAGTTAGAGACGCGGTAAAGCGGAAGAGAGCGTTCAATATTATCCATCTGAAGACCATGTTTAAAGTTGATATATTTGTCCGCGAGCGGACCGAGTTAACCGGGGAACTCTTCTTGCGCCGTCAATCTGAAGAAATTGTTGATGGGAAGCAGGTCTATGTTTACAGTCCGGAAGATATTATCCTTGAGAAGCTGGATTGGTACCGGAAAGGAGATGGTACTTCCGATCGACAATGGCAGGATATTCTCGGGGTGCTAAAAGTGCAGGGACGCCGTCTTGACCTGACTTATCTGAACTCCCGGGCTGAGAGCCGGGGACTCCACCGGCTTTTCCTGCAAGCCCTTGATCAAGCGGGGTTGGCGGGTTTATCCGGAGTTCCGATGGGGGATATCTGAACTTTCAGGGCAAGAGATCCGGCATAAAAAAACCGGCCCGCGATAAGCGTACCGGCTTTTTTATGGAGCTGAGGGGGTTCGAACCCCTGACCCCATGGCTGCCAGCCATGTGCTCTCCCAGCTGAGCTACAGCCCCAGATGCTTCAATCTCGAACAAGTTAGAAGCGGCTTTAAACTTGGCTCCCAGTCTTAGGGATTCACGAATTTACAGAACAAAGTGCTCGTAAATCCGATGAAGCCCTTAGACCCCGCAACGAAGCTTTGCGGGGCTGAGCTACAGCCCCAGATCATTTTCCTTCGGGAAATTTTAACTTAATATATGGTCAGTATCGGATATGTCAACAAAATAAAACAGAAAAAAACAAGATG